>DASSAD010000224.1:0-67089 GCA_035685725.1 Amycolatopsis sp.
CTCGTGTTCCTGCACCATCGCCGCGAGCATGCTGGCCGGCGCCTGCCGGTTGAGGATCGCGTTGGAAATCACGAACTCGGCGTACATCGGGTTCTTCTTGTGCGGCATGGTGCTGCTGCCGACCTTGCCGAGCAGGAAGGGTTCCTCCAGCTCGGCCACCTCGGTGCGCTGCAGGACGCGGATCTCGTTGGCGATCTTCCCGCAGGTCGCGGAGACCATCGAGAGCACGCAGGTCAGCTCGGTCAGGCCGTCGCGGGCGGTGTGCCAGGCGATGTCCGGCGCGGCGAGACCGAGCCGGTCGGCCATGCGCCGCAACAACTCCGGGCCGTGCGTGCCGAAGGAGGCCATCGACCCGACCGCGCCGCCCAGCTCGGCGACCAGGACGCGCGGCCGGACCTGGGCCAGCCGTTCGAGGTGCCGTTCGCCCTCGGCGAGCAGCACGGCGAACTTGTAGCCGAGGGTGATGGGCAGTGCGTGCTGCGCGTGCGTCCGTCCCACCATCGGAAGATCGCGGTACTGCTGTGCCAGCCCGAAAAGGGAGTCCAGCAGCCGCCGCAGCGACGCTTCGACGATGTCCAGTCCGGCGCGTGCCTGCAGCACCAGCCCGGTGTCGGTGATGTCCTGTGTGGTCGCTCCATAGTGGACCCAACCACCGGATTCACCGCACCGCTGCGCCAGTTCCCGGACCACCGGCACCAGCGGATGCGCCGTGCGTTCGATCTCGGCGGCCAGCGCGTCGAGATCCCAGTCGTCCGCCGCGGCCTTGGCGGCGATCTCCTCGGCCGCCTCGGCCGGCGCCAGGCCGAGATCGGCCTGTGCCCGCACGAGCGCCACTTCGGCGTCCAACCAGGACTGGATCATCGCGCGGTCGGTGAATACCTCTCGCATCGCCGGCGCGGCGAAGAGAGCACCCAGTGCGCGCGAGTCGATGAGGTGTGCCGCCGAAGTATCCGAATTCACGTGTTCCTTCTCCTTCTGGGTCAGATCCGGTCACCGAGCGCGCGGTCGCGGCCGTAGAGCGCCGTGACCGCGACGATGACCGCGCCGAGCACGGCCTGTTGGGCCGCCGACGTGAGGGACAAGCCGATGAGCAGCGTGGTCAGCGCGACCAGGGTCAGCGACCCCAGCACCGAGCGGACGATGCCGCCCCGCCCGCCCAGCAGTGAGGTGCCGCCGATGACCACCGCCGCGATGCTCTGGAACAGGTACGGATCGCCGACGGTGAACAGCCCCGCGCCGGTGAACCCGGTCAGCAGCAGGCCGGACAGCGCCGCCAGCGCGCCGGAAAGCGCGAAGCAGACCGTGGTGATGCCGCGTTCGCTCACCAGCATCAGGCGCGCGGCTTCGCGGTTGGCGCCCAGCAGGTAGATCTGGCGCCCGGATTTGGTGCGCAGGATGAACAGCTGGGCGAGCAGCGCCAGCACCAGCCACAACACGACGACCGGGGCGAGCGGGATCGGGCCGGTGCCGGAGGCGGCCGAAGTGAAGGTGGTCAGCCATTGCGGCGCGCTCCCGGTGAGGGTGGCGTTGGTCCACAACAGGACCGCGCCGCCCACCACCGAAGCGGTGGCGAGGGTGACGACCAGTGAGGGCAGCTTCCACAGGCTGGTCACGATCCCGTTGATCGCGCCGCACAGCGCGCCGAGACCCAGCACGATCAGGATCACCACCGGCGAGGGCATGCCGTTGCCGGCAAGGCGCGCCGCGATCACGTTCCCGGCGCCGATGAGGGCCGGCACGGACAGGTCGATCCCGCCGATGAGGACCACGAAGGTCTGGCCGATCGCCGCGACGCCGAGGAACGAGGCGATCACGAGCATCGCCTGGATCGAGGAGAACGTGGCGAAGTCGGGGACGATGAGCATGCCGAGGACGAACACGCCCACGACGGTCAGCAGCTGGATGGGTCCCTTGCTCAGGACCTGTTTCACGGGCAGTTCGGAAACCGACATCACGGGCTCCCCAGTGCGGGCCGGGCCGTCAGGCGGCTGGCGATCGAGGAATTGGTGCAGATGGCGAAGAGCAGGACGGCGCCGTAGACCACCTGGATCCACAGCGAGGACACGTGCGCGCCCGAAAGCAGGGTCTGGATCAGGAACAGCGACAGGGCGCCGAGTATCGGGCCGACGAGAGTGCCCCGTCCGCCGCCGAGCGGGTTACCGCCCAGCGCGACCGCGGCGACCGCGGCCAGCGTGTACTGCTTGCCGATGCTGGGATCGCCGGACTGGATGAGCACGCTCAGGCCGATCCCGGCGAGCGCGGCGAACAGCCCGCCCGTGGCGTAGGCGAGGCAGAGCACGCGGGAGACCCGGACACCCGAGGTGTGGGCCGCCCGGTCGTCGCTGCCGGTCGCGAGGATGAGCCCGATCGCGCCGCGCCGCTTCAGGAACAGCCACACGGCGACCGCGACGACGACCAGCAACACCGACCGCGGCAGGTATCCGCCGAACCAGGAACCGGACAGGTAGCTGACCCAGTCGGGCACCCCGCCCACCGGCTGCGGCATGACGACCAGCGCGACACCGCTGAGCACCAGGTAGCCGCCCAGGGTGACGACCACCGGCTGCAGGCGCCCGAACGCCACCAGCGCGCCGCTGACCAGGCCGGTCACGATGCCGAGCACCAGCAGGATCGGGATCGCGGTGCCCGCGCCGCCGAGCCCGTAGGGCACCAGCAGCCCGACCAGGAACACGTTGACCACGCCGAGGAGCGGGCCGACCGAGAGGTCGATGCCGCCGCGGCCGGACATCACCGACGGGGTGCTGGCCATCGCGACGAGCACCGAGGGGACGAGCAGGTTCAGCGTGTTCGGCAGCTGGGCGGGGGCGAGCATGCTCGGGGTCAGGCTGATGTTGACCACCAGCAGGATCGCCACCAGCGTGACGACCACCGCCAGCGGGGACCGCCGCAGGCCGGCCAGTTTCGCGATCATGTGCCGCTCCTGTCCAGTTCACGGCGGGGACTGCCGAAGTACGCCGAGACGAGCGCCTCACCGGTGACGGCGGCGCCGTCGAGTTCGGCGGACAGCGAACCGTCGTGGAAGACCAGCACCCGGTCCATCAGGTGCACCAGCTCGTCGACCTCGCTGGAGAGCATCACCACCGCGACCCCGGTGGCGGCCAGTCCGCGGAAGACCTCGTAGAGCTCGTGCTTGGTCTTCAGATCGACGCCCCGGGTGGGGTCGTTGAGCAGGATGACCTCGGGCTGGGCGGCCAGCCAGCGGGCGATGATGACCTTCTGCTGGTTGCCGCCGGAAAGGCGGCCGATCGAGTCCTGCTTGCCCGGCTTGAAGTTCACCGTCGCCGCGTCCCGGCGGAACCGCGAGCGGGTCAGGCGCGGCCGCAGGAAGCCGAACCGGCGGTCCTGGGCGAGGGTCGGCACGCTGTAGTTGTCGATGATCGGCAGGACGTCGGCCATGCCCTCGACCTTGCGGTCACGCGGGACGTAGACGACGCCGTCGGCGACGCCGCTGCGGTAGCCGCTCACCGGGCGCAGTTCCTCGCCGTGGCGGAGCAGCAGCCGTCCCTCGTGCACCCGGTGCAGTCCGGCCAGCGCCTTGATCAGCTCGTCCTGGCCGTGGCCTTCCAGCCCGGCGAGGCCGACGATCTCGCCCCGCTGGACGACCGCGTCGAAGGGCTGGGAGCCCGGCCGCAGCCGCACGTCTTCCAGCTGGACGGCGGTGACGTCCTCGCGGGTGGAGCGCGCCGTGCGCACCGGCGTGCCCAGGCCGACCTCGCGGCCCGAGATGAGCCGGATCAGCTCTTCCGCGTCGGTCTCGCCGCGGCGGCGGGTCCCGACGACCTGACCGGAGCGCAGCGCCGCGAAGCCGTCGGCGATCGTCATGACCTCGTCCATCCGGTGGGAGATGAACAGGCAGGCCATGCCCTCGGCGCACCGGCGCCGCAGTTCGTCGAAGAGCCGGTCGCGCAGGGTGACGTCGAGCGTCGAGGTCGCTTCGTCCAGGATGAGCAGTTTGGGGTTGCGCAGCAGGGCGCGCACGATCACGCAGATCTGTTGCTGCATCAGGGTGAGTTGCCCGACCGGCTGGTCGAGGTCGAGGTCCGAGCCGGTCAGCGAGCGCCAGGCCTGCCCGGCCAGCTCCCGCCGCCTGGCCACCGCGGCCCGCGAGCGGATCGGGCTGCCGTTGCCCAGCCAGAGGTTGTCCAGCACCGAACGGTCGCGTGCCGCGAGGATCTCCTGGAACACCGTGACGATTCCGGCGTCGAGGGCCGCCTTCGGGGACCTCAGCCGGACCGGACGGCCGGCGACGGTGATCTCCCCCTGGTCGGGGGTCAGCACGCCGGAGAGCAGTTTCACCAGCGTGCTCTTCCCGGACCCGTTTTCCCCCAGCAGTGCCACGATTTCGCCGGGCGCGACGCTCAGCGAGCCGTCGACTACCGCCTTCGTGGCGCCGAAGCGCTTGCTCAGGGCACGAGCTTCGACGACGGCGTTACTCATCGTCCTGCGCCTTCATTTGTGGAATCCTTTCCAATACGGAAGCAGTCGTGTTACCAGTCGGCGGACGGTGTCCAGGCGCCGCCGAGGCGGGCGCCTTCGGTGTGCTCGACCAGGTAGTCGCGGGAGGACTCGGCCAGCCGCCGCACCGCGGCCGCGGCCTCGCCGACCAGCTCGCCGTCCTGTTTCACGACCCGGCCCTCGACCAGCACCGTGTCCACATTGGACGAGTTGGCGGCCAGCGCGACGGCCGCGACCGGGTTGTTCACCGGCAGCATGTTGAGCCGGTCGGTGCGCAGCAGGAGCAGATCGGCCGCCTTGCCCGGGGTGATCGAGCCGGTGCGGTCGGCGAGGCCGAGCGCCCGCGCGCCTTCGATCGTGGCGAACCCGAGCACGTCGCGGGCCGTGAGGTCCAGCGACGTGGGGGCCTTGCCGGTCTGGATGACCCGGTCGTTGTCCAGCGCCCGCTGCATGGCCAGCGTGGTGCGCATGGCCGTGAACATGTCGCCGCCGATCCCGGTGCACACGTCGATCGACAGCGAGGGCCGCACCCCCGCCGCGACCAGTCGCCCGGTCGGCGGATAGCCGTGTCCCATGTGCATCTCCACCTCGGTGGCCACCGAGGCCGTGCCGCCGGAACCGGCGATCATCGCCAGCTCGTCGTCGTGCAGCCGGCTGCAGTGCACGTAGGTGGTGTCGGGGCCGAGGAGGCCGCGCTCGGCGAGCGCGGCCACCGGCCGGTCGGCGAACCCGGCGACTCCGATGTGGACGGTGATCGGCAGGCCCAGTTCCCTGGCCACGCGCCAGTCCTCCACGGCGACGTCGACCGTGCCGAAGTCGGGGCCGCGCAGGGCCGCGGCGAGCGTGACCAGTCCGTCGTCGGACGGCCGCTCCCGCCGCAGCCGGCGCAGGTCCGACCAGTCCGCCGAGGAGGCCGGGTCGAACCAGATGGGAGCCGCGTTGCCGTAGGCGTACACGGCCCGCATCCCGGTGTGCTCCAGCGCGGTGATGGCCGCGTCGGTGTGCTCGGGCGTCATCACCGCGCAGTGGGACCAGTCGAGGATCGTGGTGATCCCGTGGTCGAGCGCCTCCAGCGCGCCGAGCAGGTTCCCGGCGTAGACGTCCTCGGGCCGGTACACCGGCGCGAGCGCGCCGAGCACACCGACCAGGTACTGCGAGAGCGTCCAGTCCGCCGCGATGTTGCGCATCGCGGTCTGCCAGAGGTGCCGGTGGGTGTCGATGAACCCGGGCACGACGATGCGGTCGGTGCCGTCCAGGACAACGGTGTCGGTCCCGGTGTCGGCGCCGGTGCGGGACCGGGCGTCGGCCCGGGAGAGTCCCGGGCCGACGGCCGTGATCCTGCCGTCCTCGATCAGCACGTCCGCGTCGGCGAGATCACCGAGCTCCGGGTCCATCGTGAGCACCCACGACGCACGCTCGATCAGGGTTCTGCTGGGCATGACGATCCTGTCTAGGGCAGGGCGGGCAGCGGCTTCGGGTTCGTGAAGAACGGGCTCATGCCGTCGGCCGGGAAGAACGGCGTGTTCGGCGGTGCCGGGGCCTGGTCCGCCGAGGCCGGCGTCCAGTCGCTCTGCACCCAGCTGTCCAGCTGCGCCTTCCCGGTGATCTGCGGCGGGGCGGCCACGATCGTGTCGAACTTCGGCCCCTGGCCCTGCAGCGTGGCGATGGCGACACGCAGCGCCGCATCGATGGTCTGCTCAGGCGGGATGGTCGAGGCGACGTACTTGTCCGAAAGTTCGCTCTTCATCTGCACCAGCGACCCCTTGTCCGGGTTGGCGTCGCCGATCGGGACCGCCTTGTGCCCGGTCTGCTGCAGCGCCTGCAGGATCGCGCTGGTCATGCCACCGCTGTTGATGGCCCCGGCGAGCTGTCCGGGATGCGTCGACAGGTACTGCAACGTGACCGTCTTCGCGGTCGCCTCGCTCCACTGGCCTTCCACCGAGCCGGCGACCTTGATGTCGGGGCACTGCGCGAAACCGGCGTTGTAGCCGTCGGAGAGGGCCTGGCTCGCGGGCGAGCCGTCGATGCCGTTGACCACCAGGACGTTGCCCTTGCCGCCGACCAGCTTGCCGAGTCCGGCCGCCAGCTGCGCGCCGGTCAGGAAGTAGTTCCCGTCGACGTTGATCGCGTAGGGCGAGGTGACGTGCGAGGCCACCGTGATGAACGGGATCCCGGCGTCATAGGCCTGCTTGATCACGCCGTTGAACGCGGTGGGGGAGTTCGGGATCGCGATGATCGCGTCCACTTTCTGGCTGATCATGCTGCTGATCTGCTGGATCTGGAGGTTGTTGTCCAGATTGGAGTTGGTGGCCTGCAGATCGGACACCAGCCCGGCCGACTGGTAGGCGGCGGTGTCGGTCTTCAACCGCGCCAGCGCGTTGCTGCGCCAGGAGTTGGCCGAGAACGAGTCACTGTAGCCGATCTTGTAGGGCCCGGGCTTCGCCTTGAAGGTGGCGTACGCCGAGTTGTTCACCGGCTGGAAGTAGCCGTTGTACCCGGCCTTGATGTCCGGCGGCAGGCTGGACAGGTCGGCGGAGCCACCCGGCTCCTTGTTCGCGACCGTGCCACACGCCCCGCCGGCGGTGCCGGCCCCTGCCTCCTGCGAGGTGGACTTCTGCGCGCACCCCGCGAGTAACCCGCCGCCGACCAGGATCGCTGCGATCAGGACGCCGGCGCGTGATCGGACCATGCTTCGTTGCATTTGAGTCTCCACACCTTTGGGAACCTTTCCAAACGTTGGGGTGCAGTCTCATACCGCTAGAAGTGCCTGTCAAGGGTGCGTCGATACCGAGTCGTAACGTGTATGTCTCGGCGAAGGCGCGTTCCATGGAATAACGTTTCCACGTGACCACCTTGAAGGACGTCGCGAAGCACACCGGCCTCGGCCTCGGTACCGTCTCCCGTGCGCTGAGCGGCCACCCCAACGTACGCCCCGAGACCCGCAAGCGGGTAGAGGAAGCGGCACGTCAACTGGGGTACCAGTCCAACGGGCTGGCGCGCGCCCTGCGTCGGAACCGGAGCAACCTGATCGGCCTGATCATCCCGGATCTGGAGAACGAGTTCTACACGACGGCGGCGTCGGTGGTGCAGGGCCTGCTCGCCGAGGAGGGCTTCCGGCTGGTCGTCTCGTGCAGCAACAACTCGCCCGAGGTGGACCTGGAACTGCTGCGCTCCCTCGTGGAAAACCGGGTGGACGGGATCGTGCACGTACCGTGCACATCGGAGGGTGCGGACCAGGTGCGGCTGGCGAACCCGCGCATCCCGATCGTGGAATACGCGCGACGGTCCCAGGCGCGCGGGGTGGACAGCGTGATCGGCGACGACGAGCGCGGGGCCGCCGAGGTGGTGCGACACCTGGTCGACCTCGGGCACCGGCGGATCGCGATGATCGCCGGGCCGGCGGGGCTGAGCACGACCGCCGATCGCGTCCGCGGTTTCCAGGACGCGTGCGCGAAGTACAAGCTGCCCAAGCGCGGCTGCCCCGTGCTGTACGGATCGTCCTACGGTGCGCATTGGGGTGAAACGGCCACTTTGGAAATCCTGACCCGGCATCCCGACGTGACCGCCATCTTCGCCTCCGGCTCACGCGCCGGGCTGGGCACGCTGAAAGCGTTGCACGCCACCGGATTGTCCGCACCCGCGGACATGTCGGTGGCGGGCTTCCTGCGGCCCGCCTGGCTCGACGTTTCCAACCCGCCACTGACCAGCTACGCGCTGCCGTTGGAACAGATGAGCACGATGACCGCGGGCCTGCTGCTCGACCGCATCCAGGGCCGCCGCGTCACCGCGGTCGGCGAACCGAACGTGATGCGCTTCGAAGGGCGCCTCGTCATCCGGGAGTCCACGGCCCCACCCAGAACACACGCACTCCAAACCCCCTGACCCCCGCCGTGTCCCCCCGTCCGGTCGCCGTGTTCTCCCGTCCGGCGGAGACTCTTACACGAAGGCCATGGCGCGGCGCTTTTCGCCCAGCGGGGAGCGGGCCAGCACGCCGAAGACCAGCCCCAGGCACGTCCAGAGCACCGCCTGGGTGCCGAGCGACGAGAGCCGGAACGTCCACAGCAGCGACGCCGAGAACCCGTCGGGCACCTCGTCGATGGCGGGCATGAGCCACGCCGCGACGGCGACGAGCACGAGATAGCCGCCGCCGGAAATCGTTGCCGCGGCGAAGGAATCGAGCGAGGTCCGCAGTTTCGTCCAGGCGAACACCGCGACCGCGGCCGCGAGCAGCGAGATCGCGAGGAAGCCGAAATACAGTTCCGTGCGCTCCCCGATGGTGCCCCCCACGCCGACGGCCGGCGGGTTGGCCGGATACTTGAGGAACGGGACCAGCACCACCACGACGAACCCCAGCGCCGCCACCGCGGCCGCTCGCCCGCGCGCGCTCAGCGTGCCGATCCGGCCCAGCGAGAGGGCGAACACCAGCGCGAACAGCCCGCCGATCGCGATCGCATAGGCACTCACCGCCACGAGCAGTCCCGCCGTGCTCTGCACGCCGCGACTGACCAACTCGGGTTCGTCGTGATGGGACATCGCGGCCTCGAAGCCGATGGCGTCATCGACCGGGCCTTCGCCGAAGAGGTAGGCGAAGACCGAAGCCACGACACCGGCGGCCAGCCCCGCGAGCATTCCGCGGATGAGCAGCGTTCTCAGCATGTCAGTGTCCTCAGTGGAGGGTGTCCCCGGAGCGGATCCGTGCCGCCATGGCACCACGAATCCGCGACACGGCGAACTTTTCTAGTGGCAGGGGAAAGCCAGCAGATGCCGGCCGTCGTGGAGGAATTCGTGCAGGTAGCTTCCGGAGAAAACGGAGGCGGCACCCTGCTCGGTGGACACGAAATACAGCACGATCATCGCGAGGAGTCCGACGAAGACGATCCACGGCAGGATTTCCCGGATCGGGATCCTGATCTCGATGCCACCGGCACCGGCGGTCGGGGCGGCTGTGTGACTCAACGTTTTCTCCTTGTGGTCACCGGGAAAGTTCTTCCCGGGATGGGTCTGTGGCGGATGGGGTCAGTGGTCGTCGTGATCGTCGCGGTCTTCCGGGTTGACGTAGCCCTCTTCGAGCAGGCCGTGCCGCTCGACGACCTTGTCGAGTGCCGCGACCCAGTGCTCGTAGTACTCCCAGCGGCTGCGTTCGTCGTCGGGAACTTCTTGCCAGGAACCGATCGATGCGATGAGCTCCCGCTGGAAGTCGTCCCAGGCGTAGTGGCCGAACTCGGACAGCCCGACCGCGAGGCCGAAGGCCCGGCGCTGCCATTCCGCGTCGAATTTCGGCTGGTTCGTGTCGGTGACACACGAGGAATGGAAGACGACCTTGCCTTCGTCGTCGTAGCTGAGTTTCGAGACGTCGATTGCCATCGGTTCATTCCCTCCGGGTCAGGCGGCGGAAGGCTGGTTGGCGAGCGCGACGCCGATCATCGACTCGGTGGTGACCAGGCCGGCCAGCTGTTCCTCGGTCCAGCCCTCGGTGCCGGCCGGGCGCTCGGGGACCACGAACCAGCGCGAGTGGCCGCTGGAGTCCCACACGCGGATCTCGGTGTCGTCGGCGAGCGGAACGCCGAGTTCGGAGAGGACGACACGCGGCTCCCGCGCGGCCCGCGAGCGGAACACCGGATCCTTGTACCAGTAGGGCGGCAGGCCCAGAACGGGCCAGGGGAAGCACGAGCACAGCGTGCAGATGACCACATTGTGCACGCCGGGCTCGTTCAGCACGGCGGCGATGTGCTCGCCTTCCGCGCCGGCCATGCCCTCGGGCAGGTCGAGCTGGGCGATGGCGGCGGGGGTGTCCTTGGCCAGCAACTGCGCGAACTCGGGGTCCACCCAGGCGCGGGCCACGATCTTCTGGCCGTTGAGCGGGGTCATCTCGGACTCGAAGTAGCCGAGCACCTTGTCGACGGTGGTTTCGGTGATGACGCCCTTTTCGATCAGCAGCGCCTCGAGCGCGCGGACCTGTGCCGCGCTGGCCGGCTCCCGATCGGCGGAATAGGAGAACTGCTCGGTCATTTGTCGCCGTCCTTCGGGGTGTGCGCGGAAAGGTAGGTCTGGTAAAGCTCGGCGTAGAGCGGGCCGGCGTTCGGTTCGGCCACGTCGCCCCAGATTTCGGCCGGCTCGAAGCGCACGATGTAGACGGGCATGGGCTCGCCGAGACCGTCCGTGCCGGTCGAACAGAGGTAGGTGTAGTTGCCTTCGAAGACCCGCTGGACGACGCCGGTGTGCCCGCGCAGGTAGCCGGGCAGCCGGGTGTGCTCACCCGTCGGCGGATTGCCCACCACCACCCGGTCGCCGATCGCGAAGCTCGGCGTGGCCGGCCCGCGGCGCGGTGAGTCGCCTTCGCGCAGGTAGCGGATGACCTGCTGGTCGATCGCTTCGTTGTGGCTGCTGGGCAGCGCCGTTCCGGGTGACTCGCGATAGCGCTCGGTCGCCGCGTCCAGCTCGGCTTGGGTGAGGTAGCCCTTCTCCACGAAATACGCGGTGATGCCGCCGAGCCACTTCTCGTAGTAGCGGAACTGGAAGTAGGCGAAGGGATTCATCGCCTCGGCGCCCTTGCGCAGGTCCGCCCAGGTCCAGATGGTTTTGAAGGCGGTCGGCACGGCGTCCATGTCGTAGCCGGGAAGGGCTCCGCGCAGGGACTCGCTCAGCGCCATCATCGCGGCATGGATGCCGAAGATCCGTTTTTCCCAGTCCTGTACGAAGACCCGCTTCTCGAAATCGAGCGGAGCGGAGTCGAGGCCTTCGAGTCCACCGAGATTGTGCTGCAGTTTCATTTAGTCACCACCTGTGTCGCCGGGATTGCCACGCGCTGTTTCGTGAGCATCTTCGCAATCTGCTCGGACACGATTCCGAAGGCGCCGCCGAGCAGCATGGCCGTGGCGACCATGAGCACGGGGTTGCCGATCGAGTCGGTGTAGACGACCGAGCGGCCGGTGACCGCCACCGTGCCGACCGTCGAGGCGAAGCCCCACACGATGGCGGGAATCTTGGTCAGCAGCTTGGCCCGGGAGGCCTGCACCATCAGCGCGCTGCCCGCGCCCACCGCGATGGCGGTGAGCAGCACACCGAAGTTGGCCTGCTGGCTGATCAGCACCGCGAGCGACGCGATCGCGATACCGGTGAGGTTGCTCAGGACGGACCGGAGCAGACCGCTGACCCCGCCGCCGAGGATGAAGAAGGACGCCCAGGCGATGAAGACCACCCAGACCGGCACCTCGATGACCTTCGCGGTCAACAGCACAGCGAGCGCCCCGAGGACGCCTATACTCAACGCTAACGCGTTCTTCTCCGACACTCGTTCACCTCGTGACTGGTCGTGCGGCATCCCCGAAGGTTCGATGCCGCGCCTTGGATTGGCATCGATGCTGGCCACGAGCGTTTGCCAGGGTATGACGCTAATATGACAGCCGCAATTCCGGCGGACAAGATGCCCACAGATTCGGACATCGGTGGGCCGCGCCACCCGCGGGAGGGACTCGCGATTCGTCCGGTGTGGACCTAGATTGCTTCCCGTGAGCGTCACACCAGCCTTGCGGCCGCGGCAGCCCATGTCGATCGCGATGCTGGCGTTCGACGGAGTCAGGCTGCTCGACGTCACGGGTCCGCTGGAGGTGTTCGACGTCGCGGTCTCTTTGGGGATCGGTTACCAGGTGACGATGTGCTCGCCCGACGGTGCCGACGTCACCACGTCGGGCGGCCTGCGGCTGGGGGTCGAGCGGGCCGCGTCGTCGGTCGGCGCCGTCGACACCCTGGTGGTGCCCGGCGGCGAGTGCCTCGTCGCTCCCGGCCCGAGTCCCCGGCTACTGGCCGCGATCCGTGCGCTCGCCCCGCAGGCGCGTCGGGTCACGTCGGTCTGTGCCGGTGCGTTCGCGCTGGGCGCGGTGGGCCTGCTCGACGGCAGGCGCGCCGCGACGCACTGGAGACTCACCGACACGCTGGGACAGCGGTTTCCGCGGGTCACGGTCGACCGGGAAGCGATCTACGTCCGGGACGGCCACGTTCTCACCTCAGCGGGAGTGAGCGCGGGAATCGATCTCGCGCTCGCGCTCGTCGACGAGGACGCCGGTGACGAGGTGGCGCACCGCATCGCGCAGGAACTCGTGGTGTTCATGCGTCGGCACGGAGCGCAGCCGCAGCTGTCTGTCCCGGCACGGACAGCGCGTCCGCGGAGCAGTCCGCTGCGCAAGCTCTGCGACGAGGTCGCGGCCGACCCGGCGGGCGACCACAGCGTGACGAGCATGGCCGTGCGGGTCGGACTGAGCACGCGGCATCTCACGCGGCTGTTCAAGGCCGAGGTGGGTCTGACGCCGACCGCGTATGTCGCGTCGATGCGCAAGGAAGCGGCGATCGCCCTCGTACTGGCGGGGGAGACCGTCACCGCCGCGGCCCGGCGCAGCGGGCTCGGCAGCGACGAAACCCTGCGCCGCCTACTCCACGGCGACCGACACGCCCGCTGACCCCCACCCCTCACCAACAACCGGAACAGCGAACTCGGCAACCGGACGAGGGGACACAGCAACCGGACGAGGGGACACGGCAACGGGACAGGGGACACGGCGACGCGACGGGGGGACACGGCAACCGGACGAGGGGACACGGCAACCGGACGAGGGGACACGCTGACCAGACGGGGGACACGCTGACCGGACAAGGGGACACGGTGACCGGAAGGGAGAACTCGGCGACGGGACGGGGGGACACGGGCGAGGCTGGTGCTTGGTCTCGGTGGGTGTGTCCCCTCTTCCGGTCCGCGAGTCCTCCGGTCCGGTCGCCGAGTCCTCCGGTCCGGTCGCCGAGTTCTCCGGTCCGGTCCGCGAGTTCTCCCGTCCCGTCGCCGAGTCCCCTTGTCCGGTCGGCGAGTTCTCCGGTCCGGTCGGCGAGTTCTCTTGTCCGGGTAGTGGGTTCGCTGGTGCGGTCGGTGAGTTCACGGTCGGTGGGTTCTCCGGCCCGGGGCCGAGTTCGCTGGTTCGGTTGGTGCGGGAACGCCGGAAACGAGTTGTCCCGGGCGCGAAGATCCGCGCCCGGGACAAGGCTTTCAGCCGTGCGTTACCTCATCGCCCGTTGAGCGTGAAGTCGTACAGCTTGTTGTTGTCTCCGGCGTAGCCGAGGCCGACCTTCGAGGTGTGGTAGCCGGTACCCCAGAAAACGTTGCCCTTGACGATGGCCGCGCCGGCGAACACCGAACCGCCGCTGGCGTAGCTCCACAGGACCTTGCCGGTGTCGGCGTCCAGGGCGTACATGTTCGTGCCCGTCGGCGCCGAGGAACCGGCGTACATCACGCCGTTGGCGCTGGAGACGAACGAGTCGTCGAGCCAGTTGCCGGTGGCGGCCTGCGGGTCCGCGGTCTGCCAGTCGATCTTGCCGGTGGCCGGGTCGAGCGCGACGAAGAGGCCGCCGGTGGTGGTGGACTTGGTGCCGTCGGCCGCGGTGACCGTGTAGGGCAGGTGGTCACCGTTGGCGATGTCGGCGAAGATGTGCTTGCCGTCGGTGGCGGTGCCCCATTCGATGCCGCCCAGCGCGCCGCCGGGACCGGCCTGGGTCTGCCACACGACCTTGCCGGTGGCCGGGTCGAGCGCCCAGTACACGCCGCTCTTCTGGCCGATGCCGAGCAGGTCGGTCGCCTTGCCGTTGATCGTCGTGGTGTAGAGGTTCGGGTCGGTGCCGAAGTCGAAGTCCGGAGCCTGTCCGGGTTCGTAGACCGTCCAGGTGTCGGCGGTCAGCGTCGGCCGGCTCCACTGGATGCTGCCGGTCGCCAGGCTGAGGCCGAGGACGCTGTCGATGTGGTCATCCGCCGACGGCGGGGTGCAGTTGGTCTCCTTCGGGTCCTCGCAGACACCGGGCGGAGACGAGTAGTTGTTGCCGACGCCGACGTAGACCATGCCGGTCTTGTGGTCGACCACCGGCTGGCTGCCCCAGACCGCGCCCCCGGTGTAACCCTGCGGCACGGTGACGGTCTTCCAGAGGATCTTGCCGGTCTTGGCGTCCAGCGCGAGCAGTGCGCCGCGGAAGGTCGGCGTGGCGGTGATCGCCTCGGCCTTCGACGACGTGCCGACGTAGATCACGCCGTTGTCGATGGTGGGGGAGCTGGTCACCACGGCCGCCGGGTCGCTGTCGACCTCGGTCTTCCACAGTTCCTTGCCGGTCGTGGCGTCGATGCCGACCACGTAGGCGCCGTCGAGCGCGGTGATGGTCTGCGCTCCGGTGCCGATCACCAGTTCACCGGCCCAGTACGCCGGGCTGGTGCGGGACACGTCGCCGGGGACCCCGTTGTAGCTTTCGATCGTGTTGGACCAGACCGCCTTGCCGGTCTGGGCGTTGATCGCCCAGAGCTTGCCGCCCCAGTCGGGCACGTAGACGGTGCCGTTGACGACGGTCGGGGTGGCCGACACGTCGCCCGCGGTGGTGAAGGTCCACTTCGGTGCCAGCGAGTGCACGTTCGCGGGATTGATGATGTTTTCGGTGGCGGAGTTGTGGGTGTTGTGGTTGTTCTGCCCGCCGCTCGCCCAGTCCGGCTGCGCCACGACGCCACTGAACGCACCCTGGTCATCGGCAGTGGTCGCACCGGCCGGCGCGGCGGTGGCCACTCCGGCGGCGGCTACGGCGACCGCCGCGCCCCATACCTTCCAGTTGCTCGCGGACCATGGGCCCTTCGCGAGTCTCATCTGTTCACTCCTCATCCTCGGCGTTGGTAACGCCGACCACCCGCCCAAACCTCGGCGCGATGCTAGATATTTCAAATATCGGTTGTGACGGGTCTCTCCCGTGACCTGGCCGATAAACCGGAAATGCGGATTACGGGATGATCTCCGCGAACCGGGCTTTCCGGAGTTTCGACTTTCCTTGTGCCGCAACGGATCGGGGCGGTGGTGGCAGCGCGGTCGTCGGCGACCGGGGTTCGAATCCCGGTTGCGGCAAATGGCGCAACGGCTTCGGAAAAACGGCTGAGAAATGATTTCCGCCACGCGCGGCAGGAATTGGTCCGGTCGGCTCGCGGTGAACTGGTCGCGGAGCCGGACGCGCGGGGCGGGGTCCGCGGGTGCCTCTCGGGGCGCGTTCGTCGCCGGAGTCGGACCGGGCGGTGGTGAACACATAGTGACCAAGGACATGCCGGAATTCGTGTTTGTCCTGGTATCGTCGTCGGTCGCCTGATCGACTGCCGCGCACGCCGCACACCCTCGGTGATCATCGAGCGGTGGTCCGTTGAATGTGAGGTTGCCGCCGTGTCCGAGGACCTTTCGGCCGTGATCGCGGCCACCGCCCGGTGGCTGCTGCGCGCGTATCCACCGTCCGGCGGAGTGTTCAGCGCGACTCTCGCCGAGACACAGGCGGAACAGGCGGTGACCGTCGCCGCCTGGCTGCGTTACCCGACGGTGCTCGACGCCTCGCTGGTGGCCCTGGTCGGTCCCGGTGGCTCGGCTCGCCTCGACCGGCTGATGGGGGTGGATGCGGACGCGCTGCCCGGGGGCAGGCGGGCCTGGCGCGGCCTGGTGGACGAGGTGGTCGCCAGCTGGGCGGCGTGCCTGCTCGGCGATCGCGCGCTCGCCGCGGCGGCGGTCACCCTGGTGGCCACCTCCGAGCATGTGGCGGGCCGGTTGAGCGATTTCCGCCGCCTCGTCGATCCGGACGAGCGTGATCGCAAGGCGGCCGCGCTGCTGCGTCATCCCGACCTGGTGGCCCGGGTCGCGGACCTGCACGGGGCGGAGCTGTTGCGGCGCCTGGGTGTCGAACCGGCCACTGAGGACGCGGCGTAATCCTCGTCACCACACCAAGATTCCTTAATGGTCTGTTAAACCACAGTTCTTGCTAGATGGGGGTTTCCGGTCACGCTGTCAGCGCAGGGTTTCCCGCCGGGGGCGCAGGCACGCGGCGCGTTGCGTGCACCAGCGAAAGGAATCAACCTCGGTGAACAAGAGACGTCTGTGGACGGGCGCCGCGGCGGTCACCGCCGTGGCGGGCTGCGCGGCGGGGACGGCGTTCGCCGCCCCGGGAGGGCAGGATCTCGTACAGGGAGCGACCGCCACACCCATTCAGCATGTCGTGGTGATCTTTCAGGAGAACGTGTCGTTCGACCACTACTTCGGCACCTACCCGGTGGCGGCCAACACGGACGGCAACAAGTTCGTCGCGGCCCCGGGCACGCCCTCGGTCAACGGCCTGACGCCCGCGCTGCTCCAGCGCAACCCGAACAAGGCCAACCCGCAGCGGTTGAGCCCGGCGCAGGCGCTGACCTGTGACCAGGACCACGCCTACGGCGCGGAGCAGAAGGCCTTCGACAGCGGGCTGATGGACAAGTTCGTCGAGTACACCGACGCCGAATCCTGTGCGGCACCCGCGGTTTCGGTGCCGAACCTGGTGATGGACTACTACGACGGCAACACGGTCACCGGGTTGTGGAACTACGCGCAGCATTTCGCGATGAGCGACAACTCGTACAACACCACCTTCGGGCCGTCGACCCCGGGCGTGCTGAACCTGGTCTCGGGTCAGACGCACGGTGGTTACGCGGTCAACCCGGCGGGGCAGAAGGTCACCGACGCTTCCGTGGTGAGCTCCGCGGACGCCAACGGGATCGGCACCGTGACCGGCGACTCGGACCCGGCGTTCGACGACTGCGCCAACACCAAGAACCACCTGGCCATGACCGGCACCAACGTCGGTGACCTGCTCAACGCAAAGGGTGTCACCTGGGGCTGGTTCCAGGGTGGCTTCCGGCCCACCTCGACCACGGCCGGCAAGGCCGTGTGCGGCGCCGGCCACACCAACATCGGCGGGGCGAAGGTCACCGACTACAGCCCGCACCACGAGCCGTTCGAGTACTACGCGTCGACGGCGAACCCGCACCACCTGCCGCCGACCTCGGTGGACGCGATCGGGCACACCGACCAGGCGAACCACCAGTACGACCTGACCGACTTCGACGCCGCGGTGAAGTCGGGCAACCTGCCGGCGGTCAGCTACCTGAAGGCCGGGAGCTACCAGGACGGTCACGCGGGTTACTCCGACCCGATCGACGAGCAGCACTTCATCGTCGACACGATCAACAAGCTGCAGCAGTCGAAGGACTGGAAGTCCACCGCCGTGGTCGTCGCCTATGACGACTCCGACGGCTGGTACGACCACGCGATGCCGCCGATCGTCAACTCCTCGCACGACCCGGCCACGGACGCGCTCAGCGGTTCCGGTGTGTGTGGCAACGGCACCCCGGCGGGTGGCTACCAGGACCGGTGCGGCTACGGCCCGCGCCTGCCGCTGCTGGTCGTCTCGCCCTACGCGAAGACCAACTTCGTCGACCACGCGATCACCGACCAGTCCTCGATCCTGAAGTTCATCGAGGACAACTGGAGCACCGGCCGCATCGGAAACAGTTCCTTCGATGCCCTCGCCGGCTCGTTGAACGGCATGTTCGACTTCGGTCAGCACGGGGAGAACAAGCTCTTCCTCGACCCGAGCACGGGGCAGCCCGCCGGCAAGAACTGACGGCGCGCAGCGGAAATCCCTGACCGTGTCCGGCGGACCCCCGCCGGGCACGGTTTTTCCTTCGGTGGCGGGGAAAGGCGCTTTCCTGATCGCAAGGCGGTACGGGAAAGTCCGCCATCTCGTGAAACAGACGTTTCGAGTTCACCCGGTGCTCACCTGAGGATCCCCGGACCGTTGCCGGATCTGCTTAGCGTCCGTGCGTCCGCAAGTGACCATCGAGACCTCGCGGTCGCGAGTCCGCGGGGGCGGCCACGAAGATTCCGGCCGGCGAAGACCCTGCCGACGAACGGTCCCGGGACCGGGCGGCTCGCCGCACCGGGGACGGAGGTTGAACGCTGGATTCGAGGACGCGGCCGGGAGACGAACCCGAGGTGCTCATCCATCGGGACGGTGGCGGCGGCCCGGTCCCGGCCGTCCCCGGCTTCGCGCGCGAGCTGCTTCCCGCCGGCCACACGGCCTCGATCACCCTGCGCTGGCCCGACCGGCTCACGGTCGCCGAGAAGCGCGAGGTGCTGCAGGTCATGATCAGGGCGACGGCCGGGCGGTGGGCGAGCGAGACGGTCAGCGCCGGGAAGGACGGCGAACTCGGCCGGACCGCCGGCGCGGTGGCCTTCCGGTCCGCGCTCGAGGATCTCACCTGGTGGCTGGGCGAGCTGGTGCTGGTGTTCCGATCCGAGGCCGCGCCGGAGATGCTCTGGTTCTCCGGTGCGGACGGAGCTTTTCTGCACATCCGCGCGTCGGAGCCGGCACTGTGCTTCCACCTGGTGTCCACAATGGAGGAAGTGTGTCACCTGCTCGGCTGGACGGTCGCCGTGCGGTGACCGCCGCGGCGTGCTGCCGACCCGGTTCGGCGGTCGGCGGCATCAGGGCAGCAGGGGCATCAGGGGCATCAGGGGCACTGTTCGGAGGTCTTGACCACGCCGAAGTCTATTTTCGTGCCTACGCCGATCGGGGTGCCCGCGGCGACGTTCTGTGAACACACCTGCCAGTCCCGGTCGAGGATCTGGTGCCGGCCCCGCCCGCTCACATCGTGCGACGAGGTGAAGAAGATCGCGTCCCCGGTCAGCGCCTGGATCCGGTCCTGTGCCGCTTGCAGGCCGGCGCCCCGGAGCTCGGGCATTGTCCATTGTGGCCGGTCACCGGCCGTCCCGGTGCCGGGGGAATCCGCCGGAGAACCGGCCGCGGTACTCGCCGTGGCCGTGGCCGTAGTGGTAGCCGTGGCCGTGTCGGTGGGACCTGCGCCGGAGGGATCGTTCCGGCAGGCCGTGAGGATCATGGCCAACGCCGCCATCCCCAGGCAGTACCGGACGGGTGTCCATCGCTTGGCCGAGTCCTGCACGGTGACCTCCGAGGTCTCGCCGGGTTGGTCAACTCCAGATGGCACAGGGAAAGCCGTCGCCGAACACCTCGGGCGGATCCGGCCTCGCCCGCGCTTCGCCGCGTGCGACGCGTCGCGCGGTCCAGGCCACGACGCCAGCGTCCAACACGTCGTCGACCGCCGCGTGGTGCCCGGGGGCGCCGAGATCGTCGAGAACGATGCCCGCGCCGGCGAGCAGTCGCCGCCGTGTCTCGGCACCCGCCCAGGTGATCTTCCGCGCGGTGAGCGGCGCTCCGGCCAGTTCGGCGAAGCTGACCTCGGGATGGGCCTCGACGACGCGCTGCCGGGTCGTCCGGACCCAGGTCTCGACCTGCCTCAGCTTCGGTTTGAGCCCGAACGCCTGGCGTGACACGCCTTCTCCGGCCAGCGCCCGGTTGCGCGCGGTGGCACTCGCGTGGTCGCCGGCGTCGAGCGCGGTGCGGACGGGCGTGATGAACACCGAGGGCCACCGGCGGCCGATCTCCTTGCGTGCCAGCACATCGGCCTGTCGACGGCCGCGGTCGGGTAGGCCGATCGGGATGTCCACGGCGACGACTTCGACCGGACCCCCGGCCTCGGCCGCCGCCACGAGTTCCCCGATCGTCGCCGCGACGAAGGCGCTCACGCCGCCGGTGACCGGGACGATGCCGAACCAGCCGGCCTTGCACGCGTCGACCCCCAGGACACGGTCACCTCGCATCTCGCCATGGTCCCCTCCGCGGCGCGAAAGCGGCGAATGGCCGCCGGTGACCAGGTTAACCCGTGTTCACCCCCGCGCGCGATCGATTCGGCACGGATGGTCGCGCTCGCGGGTGCGCGAACGAGTCAGCGGGTGCGCGAACGAGTCAGTCGCGGGCGTGTTTCTCGTTTTCGCGGGTGCCCTGCGTGAAGCTCAGCACGACGAACGCGAGCGCGCCGACGGTCAGCGCGATGTCGGCGATGTTCCCGATGAACCAACCGTTGTAGTCGATGAAGTCGACGACGTGCCCCCGGCCGAAACCCGGCGGGCGGAACAGCCGGTCGAGCAGGTGCGTGGTCGCGCCGCCCAGCAGCAGGCCCAGCGCCACCGCCTGCCCCCGCGACCGCACCCGGGCGGCGAAGATGAGGATCGCGGCGACGGCCACTGCGGCCACCACGGTGAAGACCCAGGTCGAGCCGCGGCCGATGGAGAACGCCGCGCCGGAGTTGTAGATCAGCCGCAGGGTCAGGAAGTCGCCGAGCACCGGGACGGGTGCGCGCCCGGCGAGCGCGGATTCGGCCCAGAACTTGGCCGCCTGGTCGATCGCCACGACGACCACGGCCAGGACCAGCACGACCGGCAGGCGGCGCGCGGGCGCATCGGGAGCCATGACCGCCGATGGTAGCCGGATGCCGGGGGTGCGGCCGTGCTGCCGGTGCGTAGCCGGCCGGTGGCGGCGATCGAGTGCCGAACGGACACGGAACAGGGGAATTCACCGGATCCGGTAAGGGGGTGCGCAAATATCTCACGGCAGGCCGGCATGGCCGGGTGCGGAGATTTTTGGGTCACTCTTCCTCGGCGCGGCCGTGATCGATTTTCGGTTCGCTTTCTTTCCGGCGCGACGAAATGCGCATGAATCACTACTCGAATTTGTTGATCTGTGGCTGTCCTCACTTCGCTAGTGACTTTCGTCGTTGCGGGTTCGTAATCTCTTCGCGCTTTTGCGGTGACCTGCGATCTTCCCGTGGATCAGCGGCCGCGGGCCACCGTCGGGCCGCCCTCGCGCGGCCGGCCGCCGATCTCGATGAAAAGCGTTTTCACGCCGTTGTCGGGACGGAAGAGGGCTGTCCGGAAAAGGGCGGCGGTGACGAGTGAAAGGGAATACCGGGTATGGGACGTCATCGCCTCGAGACGACCGGCCGCCACCGTGCCGGGAACAGGCGGAAGTCTTCGCCGTCGGCACGTGGGCCCGGCAACGCGATCGCTCGCGCGACCATTTCCGCCGCGATCATGGGGGCGGCCGTCGCCGCGACCGCCGGTCCGGCGCTGGCGAGCACGCCCGCCACCACCCCGGCCGCGAGCCCGATCGCGGCCACGACCACGACCACGGCCGCGACCCCGGCCACCACACTGCCGGCCGCTCCGGTCACCGGGTCGAGTGTCGGCGCCACGGCGTTGCGCTACGCGCAGACCCAGCTGGGTAAGCCCTACGTGTGGGGCGCTACCGGTCCGAACGCCTACGACTGTTCCGGTCTGGTCCAGTGGGCCTTCAAACAGGCCGGCGTCACACTGCCGCGCGTCGCGGCGCAGCAGTCCCTCGTCGGCACCCCGGTGTCGCGTGACCAGCTGCAGCCCGGTGATCTGGTCTTCTTCTACACGCCCGTCAGCCACGTCGCGATCTATGTCGGCGACGGAAAGATCCTGCACGCCAGCACCGCCGGCCAGCCCGTCAAGATCTCGTCGATGGCCGGCCTGCCGTTCCACAACGCGCGCCGGATCTGACGGCCGCCAGGCCTCCGGGCAGCGCCGCAGCCTCGGGCGGCGACCCGGTGGAAGCAGGGCCCGGCCATCGCACTGGCCGGGCCCTGCCGTGAAGAGCCGCCCTACCTCGGCCTTCGGGGTCGACTTCCGGGGTAGGGCGGCTTGCCGCGTCATTCGTACTCCCCCTGAGCGGGACACGGCCCGGCTCCGCGCGCCCCGCTCGGCAGGCTCCCGTTATGGAGGAAGGGATGTTTACTACGGATAGTCCGTAGTAAACATCCCTTCCTGCACTACCGCTGCTCGCCGCGGCCCGGGACTTCTCCGGCTCTGTCCCGCGGGTTCTCCGCTTCCCGCTGCGCGTGGCGCGGTCCGCCCTCGCGGGGACCGGGGACCTCGCCGAGCGTGCCCTGCACGCCTTCCGGTTCGGCGGTCAGCGGGGCGACCGCCGCCTCCTCTTCCGCCTCCGCCTTACGCGGCGCGGCGACCAGGTCGTAGACCAGCGCCGCGAGCACCGCTCCGGCGAGCGGCCCCAGGAGGTAGACCCAGTATTCGGACCACGGGGTGGATCCCCCGAACACGTTCGTCGCGATGTAGGGCCCGAACGTGCGGGCCGGGTTGACCGAGCCGTTCGTGATCGGCCCGATGACCATGATCTCGCAGCCCACCGCCAACCCGATCACCAGACCGGACCAGCCGGTGGGCGCGCGCCGGTCGATCGCCAGCGCCATGATCGTGAACAGCAGCAGCGCGGTGCCCAGGCCTTCGGCCAGCACCCCCTGCCAGTAGGTGTAGCCCGGCGCGACCACCGTGCCGCCGGAGACGTTGAGGGTGACGGCCACCTTCCCGAACATGACGTTGACCAGCAGCGCGCCGGCCACCGCGCCGGCCGCCTGTGCCACCAGGTAGGGCACCACCTCGATCCACGGGAACCTGCGCACGACCGCCAGCGCGACGGTCACCGCCGGGTTGATGTGCGCGCCCGAGGTCTTGCCGAACATGTAGATCACCGCGGCGACGACCAACGCGAAGGAAAGGGCGACGATCCCGATCCCGGCGTAGTTGATCTGACCGCCACCGACCTTCAGCGCGGCCACGAGCGCGCCGGCACCGAAGATCACCAACAGCGCCGTGCCGATCAGCTCCGCGACCAGCCGGCGCCCGAGATGTGCGGACATGAGTTCCTGACCTTTCCCCCGGCAAGGGCGACCGCGCCGCGGCGGCGGACGATCGCCGCCGGCGCGGGCCGGCGGCGATCGGCGTCCTCGCCACGGCCGCGGGCTCACCGGGCCGGGTTCGAACCGCCGCCGTGCCGGACGCTCGCCCGGCCGGAACGGACTAACCCCGCGGGTGCAGGACGACCTTGGTGTAGCCCTCGACGCGCTGGTCGAACTTCTCGTAGGCCATCGGCGCCTGGTCGAGGGGAAGTTCGTGCGACACGACGAAACTGGGCGTCGCGCGGCCCGCGATGATGAGATCGCGCAAATGCCGGTTGTACCGCTTCACGTTGCACTGCCCGGTGCCCAGTTTCAGGCCCTTTTCGAACAACCTGCCGATGGAGACCAGCAGCCTGCCGCGCTTCGCGTGCTCATCGGGGCCGCCGGGGTCGGCGGGCACGTAGAGCCCCGGCACGCCCAGCATTCCGGTCGCCCGGACCGTGTCGATCAGCGAGTTGAGCACGATCGCCGGTTCCTCGCGTTCGGCGGTGTCCGCCTGGGCCTGGTACCCGACCGCGTCCACCCCCTTGTCGGTGCCCTCACCGCCGGTCTGCTCCTTGATCTGATCCACCGCGTTGCCCTCGGTGAAGTTGATCGGAATGGCGCCGATCTGCTCGGCCTTCCGCAGCCGTTCGGCGACCCGGTCCACCACGAAAACCCTGGCCGCGCCGCGGACCAGCGCGGAGTAGGCGGCCATCAGACCGACCGGCCCACCCCCGTAGACCGCGACGCTCTCGCCGGGCGACACCTGGGCGAGCTCGCAGCCGTGATATCCGGTCGGGAAGATGTCGGCCAGCAGAATGAAGTCGGTCTCGTGCTCGGTGCCCCGCGGGAGTTTGAGGCAGTTGAAATCGGCATAGGGCACGCGCAGGCGCTCCGCCTGGCCCCCCGGATAAGGACCCATCGCCACATAGCCGTACGCGCCCCCGGCGAAGCCGGGGTTCACCGTCAGGCAGAAGCCGGTGTATCCCGCCACGCAGTTCTTGCAGAATCCACACGCGACATTGAAGGGCATCACCACGCGGTCGCCCTCCTTGATGGCGGTGACGCCGTCACCGGCCTCCTCGACGATGCCCATGTTCTCGTGGCCGAACACGATGCCCGGCTCGGCCGCCGTCCTGCCCTCGTACATGTGCAGGTCGGAGCCGCAGATAGCCGTGGAAGTGACGCGTACGACGACGTCGTTGGGATGTTGCAGGTGTGGGTTTTCGACCTCCTCAACGGCCACTTTGAACGGTTCCTTGTAGACGATTGCCTTCACCGCGAGCACCTCCGATCGACGATCTTCCCGTGTCTCGCGCGACGAACACCACAGTCGCTCGACTTCAGCCGCGAGTAACCTTTGGCAAGCGGCCGTAACGTTTCGCCGTGCGTGGCGACCTTCCATGGTTCGCCGACGAACCAGGGCGGTCAAGCCCTGGCGCGGGTGAACAGCCTGCCTCGAAATGCGGCTGTGACCTGCATGTTCATTCCCGACACAAGGAGATCCAGAAGTGGCGCAACGCATGGGGAACCTGCTCGTTCCGGTGGCCGGCCTGTCCGGAATCACCTACCCCGCCGGGACCGCGGTGGTCATTCGCGGTCGGGGTTCGGCGGTCGACGCCTTCGTGGACGGGGACTGGCTGCCGCTGGCGTGGTGGGAGGTCACCCAGGGTTTCGCCGAGGACACCCCGACGACACCGGCCTGACCCCGCCCACCCCGGAATTCCCGGCGCGCGACTGCGTGCCGATACCCATGGGTACGCAACGCATTCGTGCGTCGCGTTCTGGATTCGATTGTGCGCGAAGCGAAGTGGACTGTCCACAAGAGAGTCCTAAAACGGTGACGGCCCGATCAGACGATGTCACGGTGTTGGAGGTAACGGAACACCGCGATGCCGGGTAACACGGGCAGCCAGTAGGTCAGCAGCCGCGAGGTGAGCACCGCGGCCACCGCGATCGCCGGGGTGATGCCGATCGCGGCGAGACCACCGACCATCAGCGATTCGACGGCGCCCAGGCCGCCGGGGGTCGGAATGATGTGCCCGAAGGTCTGGCCGATCACGAATACCGTCAGTACCGCGAAGACCGGGACGTGCGCGTCGAACGCGGCCAAGCTGGTGACCAGGCCGAGGCCGGAGATCGCCAGGTAGGCGGCGGCACCGCCGAACAGCTGGCTCGCCCGGCGTGGCTGGCGCAGGGTTGCCGCCAGCTCACGCACGACCTGCCGGCCCGGCTGGATGAACCGCCGCCGCCCGAACGGGGAGGCGAGCACGGCGGCCGCGGCCGCGAGCACCCCGGCGGCGGCCAGCAGCACCGGCCACTGGCGCGGGATCGAGATGCCACGGAGCACGCCCGCGGTGCCCAGACCGAACGCGCCGGCGACCGACCAGATCCCGCCGACCACGCCGATCGCGGCCACGTTCAGCATCGTCACCCCCACCGCGCGCGAACGGCGGATGTCGATCCGTTCCATGAACGCGATGTTGACGCCGAAGAATCCCACCCCGCCCGGCGTCGTGCGGCCGGTGAACGCGGCGGCGAGCTGAACGGCGGTGGTGCGCCAGAACGGCAGCGGCGCCCGGCTGCCGCCGATGATCGACACCGCGGCCGGGATGATCGCGACCAGTCCGGTGAGGACGCTGATGGTCAGCCAGGTCCAGTCGGCCCGTCCCAGCAGATCGACGACACCGCGCAGGTTCGCCAGTTGCGGCAGCAGCGTGTAGACGGCCGCGCCGAAGAGCAGCAGGCCGACGACCGTGCTGACGCGGACGGGGGAACGGAAGGTGGGGATGGGCCGCCCGATCGCTTCGGCGAGGGTTTCCCGGAGGTCGGTCAGCAGATAGCGCTCGTTGCTGAGCTGCTGGCGAATCCGGCGGGGTAGCGCGAGCGGCTGCAGATTGGCCAGCGCCGGTTCGAGCCGGTCGGGCGAGAGGGCCCGTGTCGCGCTGAGCACGCTGCGTTCGACGCCGACCAGCGAGGCGATCGACACCAGTGCCTCGGCGATGTCCTGTGCCGTGCGGCCCGCCGTCGCGCCGGCCTTGCCGTGCGCGAGGTCGAGCAGCCACGGTTCGCCCCGCGTGTCGATGAGCACGTTCTTGGCGCGCAGGTCGTGGTGGGCGATCCTGGCGTCACCGAGCTTCGCGACGCCGTCCCAGAATGCCTTGAGCAGGGATTCGTCGATTTCGTCGGCGGTGAGCTGGGTGAGCCGCCGTCCCTCGATCTGCGTGCGGACCAGCAGCGCGGACCCGTCCGGTGACTTGCAGGCCAGCACGACCGGTGGCGTGCGCACCCCGCCGCGTTCGGCGAGCAGTGTCACGAGTGCCTCGTGCTCGGCTTCGTGGTACGTGCTGGAAAGTGGTGGCTCGTCCTCGACTTCCAGCGAGGCCAGCAGTCGCCGGAACCGGTACCAAAGCCCGGCCCTGCGGCGCAACCGGCGCACGACCTCGACGCGGAAGCGGTCCGCGGTCGCGGTGGTGACGAGGAATTCCATCGGCCCGAACCGGTGTTTGCGCAGCGGCGCGACGTCGAGGGGTTTCAGTCCGGCGTCGTCCAGCGCCGCGCGCACGGCGGCGGAGGAGGTCTGGCGGCCTGGCGCGCCCCAGACGAGATGGAAGATCGCGCCGACGCCCCAGCCGAGGAACGCCCCGGCGAAGACGTCCACGGGCAGGTTGTGTCCAAGGTAGACGCCCGAGGCGGCGACGAGCATCACCACCGCCCAGGCGGCGCGCCGGTAACTCGTGCGAAGGTAGGGCGCCGCGACGGCGACGACGGCCGCGGCCATCGCGGTGTGGGTGGCGGGGAAGGCGAAGCCGTCCGGGCCGGGCAGCCGGATTCCGGGCGCCGCCAGCATCGCCGCGGGGACCGGGCGCCGCCCGATCAGTGCGGGACCGGCGCTCGCCAGTGCCCAGGCGAGCGCGCCGGCCGCGGCGCACTGCAGGCCGAGCCGGATCTTCTTGAAGTAGCACGCGACCGCGGTGACCGCGGCGACGCCGAACCAGCCGCTGGCCCAGTCCAGCGTCCGCCACAGCACGGCCGAGGGCGTGGGGATCCGTTCGACCTGCTGATGGATCGCGAGTTCGACGGGATTGAGCGCGGCGCGGTCCGCCACGAGCGAGCACAGGACGACCACGACCACCGCGACGAGCAGCACGACCAGGTCGCGCGGGTGCCGTCCCAGTGGCACCGGAGTCGCGCCGGTTCCGGTGCTCCCGGTGGCCGCCCGCAGTGTGGAGGGCTTGTCGCCCACGTCGAATCCTTCAAGGTGGTCGGTGTTCCGCGCCTTCAGTGTGCAGCCGATGCGCGACCGCTGCCGGGGAAGGCGGCGGTACACCGTCGCCCGCGCCGTCGTCAAGGCTCAGCGTAGGCGGGGAAACGGAGTGTGGCTGATCTTGAGCGGACAGGTTGACGCCACGGTGCGCGGGTCCTACGGTTTCCGGTAGGCAGATTTTAGTTTTCGTAACACGGAAAGTTGTCTATAGTGGTCGGGAGACTGGGGCCACATGAAGACCTACCAGGTTCGCCATCCGCGGCCGGAGATCGCGGCGCTGGCTGAGCGGCTTCGTGCGCTGCTGGGCCCGGACGCGGTGATCGACGACCACCAACGCCTGCGCACCTACGAGTGCGACGGTCTGGCGCATTACAAAGCGATTCCCGCGCTCGCGGTGCTTCCCGCCGAAGCCGAAGGTCTGGTGCTCGCCGTGCGGGCCTGTGCCGAGGCCGGGGTGCCGTTCGTGGCGCGCGGTTCCGGCACCGGGCTTTCCGGTGGCGCGCTGCCGCACGCGGACGGTGTCCTGATCGTCACCTCGCGGTTGCGGACCATTCTCGAAATCGACCGGGCGAACCAGCGGGCGGTGGTGCAGCCCGGGACGATCAACCTCGACCTGACCCGCGCCGCGACCCCGCAGGGCTATTACTACGCACCGGATCCGTCGAGCCAGCAGGTCTGTTCCATCGGCGGCAACGTGGCGGAGAACTCGGGCGGGGCCCACTGCCTGAAATACGGGTTCACCACCAACCATGTCACCGGCGTCGAGTTCGTCACCGCGGACGGGGAAAAGCTGCGGCTGGGCGGGAAGGCCCCCGACCCGACCGGCTACGACCTGCTGGGCGCGATCGTCGGTTCGGAAGGGACGCTGGGGATCGCGACCGAGGTGACCGTGCGGCTGGTGCGGCTGCCG
Organism: Amycolatopsis sp.; assembly: GCA_035685725.1. Taxonomy (GTDB): domain Bacteria; phylum Actinomycetota; class Actinomycetes; order Mycobacteriales; family Pseudonocardiaceae; genus Amycolatopsis_E. The sequence continues at coordinate 28,120 of DASSAD010000224.1, forward strand.
GAAACGGTGCGCACCCTGCTCGCGGGCTTCCCGGGAACCGACGACGCCGGCGCCGCGACCTCGGAGATCATCGGGGCGGGCGTGGTGCCCGCGGCGATGGAGATGATGGATGCGCTCGCCATCGAGGCGGCGGAGGCGGCCGTGCACTGCGATTACCCGCACGGCGCGGGCGCGGTGCTCATCGTGGAGCTGGACGGGCCCGCCGTCGAGGTCGAGCAGCAGTTCGCCGAAGTGGAGCGGTACTGCCGCCGGCACGGGGCGTTCGAAATCCGCATCGCGCAGGACGACGCGGAGCGGGCCCTGTTCTGGAAGGGACGGAAGTCGGCGTTCGCCGCGGTCGGCCGGATCAGCCCGGACTACATCGTGCAGGACGGGGTCATCCCGCGCACCGCGTTGCCCGAGGTGCTGCGCGAGATAGCGGAGTTGTCGGCGCGAAGCGGCGTGCGGGTCGCCAACGTTTTCCATGCGGGAGACGGGAATCTGCACCCGCTGGTCCTCTTCGACGATGGCGTGCCCGGGGAGGCCGAGCGCGCGGAGGAGGTGTCGGGCGCGATTCTGGATCTCTGCATCGAACACGGTGGCTCGATCACCGGCGAGCACGGTGTCGGTTCCGACAAGGCGAAACACATGCCCCGGATGTACACGGAGGCCGATCTGGACACCATGCAGCTCGTCCGCTGTGCCTTCGATCCCGCCGGACTGTCCAATCCGGGCAAGGTGTTCCCGACACCGAGGCTGTGCGGCGAGGTTCCGGGCCGCCACAAGGGTGCGCATCCCTTGCAGGAAGCCGGAATCGCCGAGGTCTTCTGATGAGCGAAGCCGAGCGGGTGGTCCTGGACGCGCTCAGCGCCGCTGCCGGCGGCCACGCCGTCCTCGCCGGTGCCGAGGACATCGTCGACGGGGTGTGCGCCGCAGTTGTCGCGGCTCCCGGCACCACGGCCGAAGCCGCCGCGGTGCTGCGGGTCGCCGCCGAACACGGGTTGGCGGTCGTCGGGCGGGGCACCGGAACCAAACTCGGCTGGGGCGCGCCGCCGTCGCGGGCCGATGTGATCATCGACACCGGCCGGCTGAACCGGGTCCTCGACCACGGTGCCGGCGATCTGATCGTCCAGGTGGAAGCGGGCGTGCGGCTCGACACGCTGCGGGAGCGGCTCGCCCCGGCGGGCCAACGACTCGCGCTCGACCCGCTCCTCCCGCCCGGCACCGTGCCCGGCGCCGTTGGCGGCCCTGTGAGTGGTGGCCCCGCGAGCGACCCTGCGAGCGGCCCTGCGAGTGGCCCTGTGAGCGGCACCGTGGGGGGCACGATCGCCACGGCCGTTTCCGGGCCGCTGCGGCTTTCCCACGGCGCGGTGCGGGATCTGCTCATCGGGGTCACCATGGTGCGTGCGGACGGCGTGGTCGCGAAGGCCGGTGGGAAGGTCGTGAAGAACGTCGCGGGCTACGACCTGAGCAAACTGCTCACCGGTTCGTGGGGCACGCTCGGCCTGATCACCGAGGCGGTCTTCCGGCTGCACCCGCTGCCGGCGCTCGCCCGCTGGGTCACGGTGCCCCTCGATCCGGCGGCCTCGGCTTCCGCGCACGAACTCGTGCAGCGGGTGCTCCATTCCCAGATGGTGCCCACCGCGCTCGAACTCGACTGGCGGCACGGGGAAACCGCCCGACTGGCCGTGCTCGTCGAGGGCATCCCCGAGGGCGTCTCCGGCCGCGTCGAGGTGTTGCTCGACCTGTTCGGCGAGAGCGCGGAGGTCGCCGAAACCGCACCGGAATGGTGGGGCCACGCCCCGTGGGGCGCCGGAGACGTCGCGGTGCGGTTGACGCACGAGATCGCCGGCCTGCCGAAGCTGCTGGATGCCGTGGAAGGCCTGGCGCGGCGGCACGGCCTGCGCGTGGCGGTGCGCGGTTCCGCCGGGGTGGGCCTGATGTATGCCGCTGTGCCCGGTGACGCCGATCCGGGCGCGGTCGCGGCCATGGTCGGCGCGCTGCGTGCCGAGGCGTCCGCGTGGAGCGGGGATGTCGTCGTGCTCGACGGCCCGCCGGCGGTCAAGGCGGCCGTCGAGATGTGGGGCCCGGTCCGCGGACTGGGCCTGATGCGCCGCGTCAAGGACCAGTTCGACCCGGAGCACCGGCTCGCACCCGGCCGTTTCGCTGGAGGGATCTGAAATGGCTCAACCCGCCTTCGACGACCACCACCCGCCGTCCGCCGACCTCGTCGCCGATTGTGTCCACTGTGGATTCTGCCTGCCGACCTGTCCGACCTACGCCCTGTGGGGCGAGGAAATGGACTCGCCCCGCGGGCGGATCTACCTGATGGGGCTGGGCCTGGAAGGCGAGGAGATGACGCCGGAGATGGCCGGGCACTTCGACGCCTGCCTGGGCTGCATGGCCTGCGTGACCGCGTGCCCCTCCGGCGTCCAGTACGACAAGCTCATCGAAGCCACCCGGGCCCAGGTGGAACGGCGCCACGACCGGAGCGCCCGCGATCGCTGGCTGCGCCGCGCGATCTTCAGCGTGTTCCCCTATCCGCGGCGCCTGCACGCGATGCGCTGGCCGCTGCGCGCCTACCAGGCCAGCGGCCTGAGCCGCCTGGTGCGCCGGAACGGAATGCTGCGCAGGCTTTTCCCGGCGCTGGCAGAACTGGAGGCGCTCGCGCCGCCGATCGAGCGCTACCAGCGGGTGCCCGAGCGGGTGCCGGCCCGGGGCCGGAAACGAGGCACCGTCGGGATGTTGCTGGGCTGCGTGCAGCGCGAATTCTTCCCGGGGGTCAACTCGGCGACCGCGCGGGTGCTGGCCGCGGAGGGCTTCGAGGTCGTCGCGCCCGCGAGGCAGGGCTGCTGTGGCGCGCTGAGCACGCACAACGGCCGGGAGGAAGAGGCACAGGCCTTCGCCCGCAAGCTGGTCGACACCTTCGACGCCGCGGGAGTCGACTGGGTGGTGGTCAACGCCGCGGGGTGCGGTTCGGCCATGAAGGAATATGCCGGACTGCTCGCCGACGACCCGCTTTACGCGGTGCGCGCCCGCGATTTCGCGGCGCGCGTGCGCGACGTGTCGGAAATACTGCGGGAATATCCCGCCGTGGCGCCCCGGCATCCGCTGCCGGTCACGATCGCCTACCACGACGCCTGTCATCTCGCGCACGCACAGGGCGTCCGGGCACAGCCGCGTGCGCTGCTCGGCGACATTCCCGGACTGGCCGTGCGGGAAATCGCCGAAAGCGAGCTGTGCTGTGGTTCCGCGGGAATCTACAACATCCTGCAGCCCGAGGCCGGGCGCGAACTGGGAGACCGCAAGACGCGCAACGTCCTCGCCACCGGCGCTTCCCTGCTGGTGACGGCCAATCCGGGATGCCTGATGCAGGTGGCGTCCTCGGTGCGGCGCGCCGGTGCGGAAATCCGGATCGCGCACACCGTGGAGGTGCTCGACGCCGCGATCCGCGGGATTCCCGCTGAGCGTGTCGGCCGGGCTGTTTCCGGTGGCACGGCCGGTAAAATCTGAATGTCCGTGATTTCTCCAACGAAACTGGTCCCCGCTCCCTCAATGATGAGGTAACAAATGTATAGGCAGATACTCGATCCGGTCGCCGGATCGCTGGGGTGGTCGTCGGTCGTCGCCGCGATTCCCCTGCTGACCCTGTTCGTGTTGCTGGGAATCGTCCGGATGACGGCCTGGCTGGCTTCGCTGATCTCGCTCGTGGTCGCATTGGTGATCGCGGTCTTCGTCTACCCGATGCCGGCCGGCGCCGCCGTACTGGCGGCGACCGAGGGTGCGGCGTTCGGCTTCTTCCCGATCCTGTGGATCGTGCTCAGCGCGATCTGGATCTACAACATGACCGTCCAAACAGGACACTTCGACGTGCTGCGCCGCTCGTTCGGCCGAATCAGCGATGATCAGCGGATCCAGGGCGTGATCATCGCGTTCTCCTTCGGCGCGCTGCTGGAAGCGCTTGCCGGTTTCGGCACGCCGGTCGCGATCACCAGCGTCATGCTGATCGCACTGGGGTTCCGGCCGTTCAAGGCCGCGATGGTCGCACTGGTCGCCAACACCGCCCCGGTCGCCTTCGGCGCGCTCGCCGTGCCGATCACGACACTGGCCACGGTGACCAACATCCCGCTGTCGCACCTGTCCGCGATGGTCGGGCGCCAGACCCCGCTGCTGGGGGTCTTCGTGCCGCTCGCGCTGGTCTTCATCATCGACGGCAAACGGGGCGTCCGCCAGACCTGGCCGGGTGCGATCGTCTGCGGCGTGGTGTTCGCGGTCGCGCAGTTCGCGGTCTCCAACTACCTGAGCGCTCCGCTCACCGACATCGTCGCGTCGCTGCTCAGCGCGGGCGCGATGGTCCTGTTCCTGCGTGTGTGGCAACCCGTCGAGGGCTACACCGAATCCGGTCCGGAAGACGCGGCCGAAACCGGGTCGGGGAGCGCCGCCGCTTCGGTGGCCGGTGCCAGTGGGCAGGCTACGGCGACCATCCCGCGGCAGGGCCCCGGCGGCAGGCATTCCGCGGCCTCGGGTGCACCCGGCGGAGGAGAAGAGGAACGGGACAGCAGCGCCGAGGTGTGGCGGGCCTATGCGCCCTACCTCATCATCATCGCGGTCTTCGCGCTCGCGCAGATCCCGGCGATCATGCATGTGCTGACCAGTGTCACGAAGAGCTTCAACTGGCCGGGCCTGCACATCCTGTCCGCCAGCGGAAAGCCGTCCACCGTCTCGGTGTTCAAACTCGACTGGCTCGACGCGGCCGGCACCCTGCTGATCATCGCGGGGCTGCTCACCATCCCGGTGATCGGCATCCGCCCGGGGAAGGCGCTGCGGGCCTATCTGGGCACCTACCGCCAGCTGGCGCTGGCGATCGTGACCGTGATGGCCGTGCTGGGGCTGGCCTACGTGATGAACGCGAGTGGTCAGACCGCGACCCTGGGCACGGGCCTGGCCGCCGCCGGCGGGATCTTCGCGCTGATCTCGCCGGTCCTCGGCTGGATCGGGGTCGCGGTGACCGGCTCGGACACCTCGTCGAACTCCCTGTTCGGCGCGCTGCAGGTGGTCGCCGCGCAGAAGATCGGGTTGAGCACGACCCTGATGGCCGCGGCCAACTCCTCGGGCGGCGTGCTCGGCAAGATGATCAGCCCGCAGAACCTGGCGATCGCGGCCGCGGCGGTGGGCATGTCGGGCCGCGAGGGCGATCTGTTCCGGCGGGTGTTCCTGTGGAGCCTGCTGTTCGTCGCCGTGATGTGTGTGGTGGTGTTCCTCCAGTCCACGCCGCTGCTGTCGTGGATGGTGCCGTGACCCCGGTCCCGGCCGCGGGACGATGATGCGTCGGGCGGTCACCCGGGCCGGAAGCCACTTCCGCCCCGGGTGCCGCCGACAACTTCCAGCCGTGTCCCCCCTCCCGGTCGCCGAGTTCGCTGTTGCGGTCGCTGAGTTCGCTGTTGCGGTCGGCGTGTCCCCCCGTCCGGTCGCCGTGTTCTCTCCTCCGGTCGCCGAGTGCGCTCGTCCGGTCGCTGAGCCTGGTGTGGTTCGGGGTTTGGCCGGGGCCGGACCCCGGACGCGATCCGTAGGAAATCCACCTTCCTCCAAAACCTGGCTACTGGGCTTTCCGTAGCAAATCCACCTTCCTCCAACTCCACGCTGCCGCGCCGGGCCTGTCGCGGGCTGTGCCGCGGACGCGGCTGGGTCTGGTGGCTACGTCTCGCTGCTGTCGCCGAATCCGAAGATCGGCGGGAACTTGCCGGCCGGACTTGCGAACTCGGCGACCGGAAGCGGGGACTCTCCGACGGGACGAGGGGACTCGCCGACCGGAGGAGGGGACACGGGGACCGGAGGAGGGGACACGGGGACCGGAGGAGGGGACACGGCCGGGGTGGGGGGAGTGCGGTGCGGAGACAGGGGGCGTTGTGTCGCGATCTGATGCGGGGGCTACGCCGCGAGGCGGTGACCGAGGCGCTCGGTCAGTTCGGTCAGCGCCGGGCCGAGGGGGCGGTCGACGCGGACCGTGGCCAGTGGGTCGCCGCGCGTTTCACCCTGGTTGACGATGAGGACGGGTTTCTCCGCCGTGGCCGCGTAGCGGGCGAACCGCAGGCCCGACATGACGGTCAGTGAGGATCCCAGGACGAGCAGCGCCGCTGCATCGTCGATGAGGCGATAGCACCGCTGGACCCGCGCCGGCGGCACGTTCTCGCCGAAGAACACCACGTCCGGTTTCAGTACCCCGGACTCGCACCCGGAGCAGCCGACCAGCCGGAAGCCGCGCACCACCTCGTCGGCAAGTTCGGCGTCACCGTCGGGGTTGATCCGCGTCGCCGTGCCCTCGAAGCCGGGGTTGGCCGCGCGCAGCCGGGCATCGAGCTCTTCCCGTCCGCTGGTACGGCGGCAGTCGAGGCAGATCACCCGGTTCAGGCTGCCGTGCAACTCCACCACTCCGGCGGCGCCGGCGGCCTGGTGCAGCCCGTCGACGTTCTGCGTGATGATCCCCGAGAAATAGCCGAGCGCGCGCAACAACGCGACCGCGTGGTGACCGGTGTTCGGTGCGGCGCGGGTGATGGTCCGCCAGCCGAGATGACTGCGGGCCCAGTAGCGGCGGCGGGCCCCTTCGCTGCCGACGAACTCGGCGTAGGTCATGGGTGTGTGCCGGTGCAGAGTGCCCGCTGGGCCCCGGTAGTCGGGTATGCCCGACTCGGTCGACAGTCCGGCCCCGCTGAGCACCACGACGCGCTGCTCGGCGACTACGCGGACGACATCGTCCAGGCTGGTGGTCCGTGGGAAAGTTTCGCCGGTGCTCGTCCAGGTGAGGGTGGGTCGGGTCCGCACAGGGCAAGTTTACGTGCCGTGACCGGGCGCGGCGGTGGATCAGTCCGGCAGTAGTGGCACGGTCGGGCCCTCGTCGCGCCCGAGCAGCACGGCACGGGTGACCGCCGTGGTGCCGAAGCGGTCGCGCAGGGTGTCGAGCGTCGAGTCGAGGGCGTTCCCTTCCCCCGGACCGAAGGGAAGGGCGAGCTGGACGGCGTCCTCGTTGTCCAAATTGGACAGGGCGACGCCGAGCAGGGTGAGCCCCGCGGACTCGATCATCGGCGTGGCCGTCACCAGCACGCCACGCGCGGTGGTCAGGATGGTTGCGGTGTCCGCGGTCGCCTCCGCCATGGTGTGGGACCGCGTCGCACGCGTGTAGTCGGCGAACCGCAGGCGAATCGTCACGGTGCGGCACACGCGGCGGGCCGCGCGAAGCCGGCGGGTGATGCGGTCGACGAGCCCGGTGAGGATCGCGTCGAGCTCGTGCGGAGGTCTGCGTCTTCGGCCCAGCGCGCGTTGGGCGCCGATGGAGCGGCGGCGGCGTCCGACGCGCACCGGGCGGGGATCGTCGTTACGTGCCAACGCATGCAGGTGATGTCCGGCCGCCCGGCCGAGCAGCGCGACGAGCTCGCCCTCCCGGCGCGTGGCCAGCTGGCCGACCGTGGCCACGCCGGCCGCGCGCAGCTTCGCCGCGGTGACCGCGCCGACGCCCCAGAGCCGTTCCACCGGCAACGGGTGCAGGAAGTCCAGCTCGCCGTCGTGCGGCACGACGAGCAGCCCGTCGGGCTTGGCCACCCCGCTGGCCACCTTCGCGAGGAACTTCGTCCTGGCCACACCGACCGTGATGCGCAGGCCGACCCGCTCGGCGATCTCCCGGCGCAGCCGCGCGGCGATCTCGGTGGGCGTGCCGGAGATCCGGCGGAGCCCCCCGACGTCGAGGAAGGCCTCATCGATGGAGAGCCCCTCGACCAGTGGTGTGGTGTTTTCGAACACCCGGAAGACGGCCTTGCTGGCCTCGCTGTAGGCCCGCATCCGGGGCGGCACCACGATCGCGTGCGGGCAGAGCAGTCGAGCCTGGCCGCCACCCATCGCGGTGCGTACACCGTAGGCCTTGGCCTCGTAGCTCGCCGCGAGCACGACACCGCCGCCGACGATCACCGGGCGGCCGCGCAGGCGCGGGTCGTCCCGCTGTTCCACGGAGGCGTAGAACGCGTCCAGGTCGGCATGCAGTATCGGGCCCTCGTTCGTCACGAACACATGTTCGCATACGGGTACGACATTATGAATAGGCGAGCGCGTGGCGACATCGGTCCGGTGTGGCCGGGTCACCGCTGACCCGGTGACTCGACTTCACTCGTATGTGCGATATCGGGGCCCCGGCGGTGCCGGCGTCAGACGAGCGTGCCGTGGATCAGGCCGCGTGGCGCGCCCGTCATGGCGCTCGCCACGGACATGTGGTGATCAGCGGGTGACCGCCGGGACTACACATCGCCGCCGGCAGGGCACGGATCGGGTTGGCCCGGCTTCGCCCGCAACGTTTTCCGGACCCGGTGCCGACCCGGATTCGGCCGCTGACCGGGCGTGGCAGCCATTTTTCTTGATCGTCGGCCGGTGGTGAGTTTTTCTTTTGGTCAGGAGTACATATCAGGTTTCCGGGTGGTCCGCGCAACGGGGGTAGGCTGAAAATCTGACTAGGCGGAGGATCATGATCCAGGCGATGAGGTACGAAACGGTTCGGCTTCCCGTCGAGATGACGAGTTTCGTGGGCCGCCGGCAGGAGACGGCCGATATCAAGGATGCCCTCGCCAACTCTCGGCTGGTGACCTTGACCGGGGTCGGCGGGGTGGGAAAATCGCGACTTGCGCTGCACGTCGCGACGGATCTGCGGCGGGCGTTCCCGGATGGCGTCTGGGTGGTCGAGCTGGCGACCGTGCACGATCCGTCACTGGTGGCGCAGGCCGTCGCGCTGGGACTCGACCTGCGGGACCAGTCGATCCGTGACGCCGAGACGGTGCTCGCCGACTATCTCGCCGACCGGTCGGCCCTGCTCGTCCTGGACAACTGCGAGCACCTGCTGGACGTCTCCTGCGAGTTGGCGAACACGTTGCTGGCCGTGGCGCCGAAGCTGCGCATCCTGGTCACCAGCCGGGAGCCGCTGCGCAGCAGCGCCGAGCACGTGTGGCCGGTGCCGCCGCTGTCGGTCCCCGGCCCGGACGAGCCGGCGTCGCGCCGGCACGAGGCGTTGACGCTGTTCGAAGAGCGGGTGGCGCGCAGCCGGCCGAAATTCGCGATCACCCCCGAGAACGAGGCCGCGGTGACCCGCCTGTGCCAGCGGCTGGACGGCATCCCGTTGGCGATCGAGTTGGCGGCCGTGCAGATGCGGCTGCTCTCGCCCGAACAGATCCTGGAGCGCCTGGAGGACCGGTTCCGGTTGTTGACCCAGCAGGGGCAGGACATCTCGCCGAGGCACCAGACGTTGCGGGCGACCGTGGACTGGAGCTTCGAGCTCTGCACGGAGGCCGAGCGCACGGTGTGGGCGCGGTGCTCGGTGTTCGCCGGCGAGTTCGATGTGGACGCCGCGGAATACGTGTGCGCGGGCGACGGTCTGTCCGAAGGGGACGTGTTCGCCGCGGTCGCCGGTCTGGTCGACAAGTCGGTGCTGATCCCGGGCGAAGGCGGCTACCACGTCCGGTACCGGATGCTGGAGACCATTCGCCAGTACGGGCGGGAACGGCTGGTGTCCTCGGGGGAGGAGGACGCGCTCCGGCGCCGGCACCGGGACCACTACCTGCGGGTCGCGACGCGTGCCGACAAGGATTCCAGCGGGCCCGAGCAGGACAGGCTGGTCGAGGACCTCGTCGCCGATCGGGACAACATGGTCGCCGCGCTGGACTACTGCTTCTCGGGGGCGGGGGAGTCGAGGATCGGCCTGCGGCTGGCCAACGCGCTGTGGTTCTGCTGGATCGGGTGCGGATTCCTGCGCAGCGGCCGGGACTGGCTGGACCGGGGCCTGGCCGAGGACCGCGAGCCCAGCCCGGAGCGGGCGCGGGCGTTGTGGCTCAACGGCTGGATCTCCTTCCTGCAGGGCGATCACGTCGCGAGCCCGGCGCTGACCAAGGAGGGCCGTGAGCTGGCGCGCGAGATCGGCGACGAGAGCGCGCTGACCTTCGCCACGCAGTTCCTCGGTGACCTGCAGATGTGGGCGGGCGACCTCGACCAGGGGATCGAACTGCTGGACGAGGCGTTGAACCGGCACCGGCTGTCCAAGACCTGGACCGCGCCGGCCCTGCTGATCTTCGCGTTGCGGGCGCAGGCGGCGGGACTGTCGGGGAACAGCGACCTCGCGATGGCCCTGCTCGACGAGTGCCAGACGCTCAGCGTGGCACGCGGCGAGCGCTGGGCGCTGAGCTGGACGGAGTGGAACGTCGGGGTCGGCTGGTGGTCGGTCGGCGACGTGGCGAAAGCGAGCGACCATGCCCGGAAGTCCTTGCGGCACAAGGACGAGCTGCACGACCGGCTCGGCATCGCCTGCTGCGTTGAGGTGCTGGCCTGGGTCGCGGTCGCCGAGAGCGACGCCCACCGGGCCGCGGTGCTTTTCGGTGGGGTCGGCCAGCTGTGGGAAACGATCGGGCGGCCGCTGTTCGGGTCCTACCGGTTGCTCGGCTGGAGCCAGGCGGCGTACGCGCGAAGCCGGGAAGCACTGGGACACCGGGGCTTCGACGCGTCGATCGCGGAGGGCGAAGAGCTTTCCCCGGAGGCTTTGATCGACTACGCGCTGGACATCAAGGTCGCCGCGGAGCCGGCCGAGCCGAAGTCGGTGCTGACCAAGCGCGAGCGGGAGGTGGCGGAACTGGTCGCGGAGGGCCTGTCGAACAAGGCGATCGCGAACCGCCTGGTGATCGCCCGGCGGACCGCGGAAAGTCACCTCGATCACATCCTCACCAAGCTCGGGTTCACCTCCCGCACCCAGATCGCGGTCTGGGTGGCCGAGCAGCGCAGGGCGTGAGAACGGCCGCCGTGCGCGGTTTCCCCGTCCAGTAGGGGACTTCCACGATCGCGTCCGTCCACTGTGTCCACTGAGGTCACGGTGGCCGCGCTGTGGCGGGCAGCGGGATCAGCTGACCGGAGCGCGCCAGGACAGCCGGGTGCCGCCTTCGGGGGCCTTGCCGACGGCGAACGAGCCCCCGGCCCGCGCGGCGCGTTCGCGCAGGTTGTGCAGGCCACTGGTCGCCACCGTGTCGGGGATGCCGACGCCGTCGTCCGCGACGTCGATCGCGAGGTCGTCCTCGACCGAGATGGTGATCGTCACCGCGCGGGCGTTCGCGTGCCGCACCGCGTTGCTGACCGCCTCCCGCACCACCGCCTCGGCGTGGTCGGCCAGCTGCGCGGAAACCACGCCGAGCGCGCCCGACATCCGGATGGTGGTCCGTACTTCGCTGTCACTGGTCAGCTCCGCGATGATGTCGTTGAGGCGTTTGCGGAGGTTGCTGGCCCCTTCCAGGCCGCCGTGCAGGTCGAAGATCGCGGTACGGATCTCGCCGATGATGCTCTGTACGTCCTCGATCGAGTCGTTGATGCGGGTGCGGGTGTCGGGCGAGCGGGTGCGCATCGCGGTGCTCTGCAAGGCCAGCCCCAGCGTGAAAAGCCGCTGGATGACGTGGTCGTGCAGGTCGCGGGCGATCCGGTCCCGGTCGGCCAGCACGTCCAGCTCGTGCAGGCCGCGCTGGTCGTCGGCCAGTTGCAGGGCCAGCGCGGCCTGGTCGGCGAACGACGCCGCCAGTGGCAACTGGGCGGCGTCGAAGGGCTCCGCGCCACGCTGGCGGACGGTGACCAGCACCCCGGAGACGGCGCCGGTGGATCCGCGCAGCGGCAACACCAGCGCGGGGCCGAAACCCCGGTGACGCGGTCCGGTGCCAGATCCGAGGTCTTCGCCGAAACCGGCCAGCCGACGCGGGGTGGCGTCGCGGACCGCCGTGCCACAGACCGTGCCCTCGACCGGGATGGTCAGTCCGGTCAGCGTTCCGGTGTCCAGGCCGGCGTCGGCGGTGACGGTCAGCGTGGTCACCTCGGCGGCCGGCAGCTCGGGGTCGTCGGGCTGGGCGAGGAAGGCGTAGTCGGCCGCGGTGAGCGCCAGCGCGCGGTTGGCCACTAGGTGCAGCACGGCGGCGGGTTCGGCGGCGGCCAGCAACTCGGCGCGGATTTCGCTGGTGGCCTCCTGCCAGTGCTGGCGGAGCCGGGATTGTTCGTACAGGCGGGCGTTTTCCACGGCGATGCCCGCGCTGGCGGCCAGCGCCTGCACCACGAGTTCGTCGTCCTCGCTGAAGGGCTGGCCCCCGGATTTCTCGGTGAGGTACAGGTTGCCGAACACCTGGTCGCGCACCAGGACCGGGACGCCGAGAAACGTCTCCATCGGCGGATGATGCGCCGGGAAACCCGACGAGGAGGCGTGCTGCGCCAGATCGTCGATCCGGATCGGCTTCGGTTGCTCGATCAGGAGACCGAGCAACCCGTGTCCGTGGGGCAGCTGGCCGATCTCGCGGCGGGTCCGCTCGTCGATGCCCTCGTAGACGAACTCGGCCAGCCCTTCGCCGTTGGCGTTGAGCACGCCGAGCGCGCCGTAACGGCAGTCCACCAGCTCGATGGCGGCGTGCACGATCCGGCGCAGGGTCGCGTCCAGTTCGAGCCCGGAGGCGACCGCCAGCATCGCCTCCAGCAGTCCGTCCATCTGGTCGCGCGCGTCGACCAGTTGCTCGATCCGGTCCTGGACCTCTCGCAGCAGTTCGCGCAACCTCAGCTGTGACAGTGTGCCCCGCAGCGACGGCGCGCTCTCCTGCCCCGACTGCTCGTTATCGGGCATATGTCCAGCCTCGCACCGCGTCGGCGATGCGGCCACCTGGGGAAATCAGCCGGTCCGCAGCGTCTCGCGGGTGTGCCGGGCGATCTCGACGTCTTCCCGGGCGGTGACGACAAGAGTAGACACGGCCACGCCGGGTGAGCTGATATCGGCGTCCCTGGTGGCGGCGCGGTTGGCCGTGCCGTCCACCGCGACGCCGAGGTAGGCCAGCCCCGTGACGGTGGCGGCGCGCACCTCGGGGCTGTGTTCGCCGACACCGCCGGTGAACACCAGCGCGTCGAGCCCGCCCAGCGCGGCCGTCATCGCGGCGATTTCCCGGCGCAGCCGGTGCGTGTAGACGTCGAAAGCCAGGCGCGCGTCCGCATCGCCGGCCACGGCGCCCCGCAGCACGTCCCGCAGGTCGCCGCTGCCCCCGGTCAGCCCGGCCAGACCCGCCTCGAACTCCAGCACCTGGGAGAGTCGTTCGAGGGGTATACCGGCGTGTTCGGCCAACCACAGCACCAGTCCCGGGTCGACGCTGCCCGTGCGGGTCGCCATGACCAGCCCGGCCAGCGGCGTGAAACCCATCGTCGTGTCGACCGAACGGCCGCCCGACACGGCCGCCAGCGAAGCGCCCGCGCCGAGGTGACAGGTGACCGTGCGCAGGGCGGCGACCGGCTGGTCGAGCAACTCGGCAGCCCGGCGGGTGGCGTAGGCATGCGACAGACCGTGGAATCCGTAGCGGCGCAGACCCCAGCGCCGGTTCCACGCCCGGGGCAGCGCGTAGGTGGCCGCCGCGTCGGGCAGGTGGGCGTGGAAGGCGGTGTCGAAACAGGCCACGGCCGGGACACCGGGCAGGAGCCGCGCGATCGCGTCGATGCCGGCCACGCCCCGCGGCTGGTGCAGCGGCGCCAGTTCCGCGAGGTCGGCGATCCGCTGCCGGACGATGTCGTCGAGCACGACCGGCCCGGGGAACCTCGCGCCACCGTGGACGATGCGGTGACCGACCGCGTCCGGAACGGGCAGGCCGGTGACGAAGCGAGCCAGCTTCTCGGCCTCGTCCGCGGCGGACCACTCGCCGAGATCCAGCGACCCGAGCACCCGGTCGTCACCGTCGAGCAGCCGGACCTTCAGGCTCGACGAACCGGCGTTGACCACCAGCACGCGCACGGCCGCCCGTTTCAGAACGGCCACGCCCAGTCGCGGACCTCGGGCAGGTCTTCGCCGTGCTCGCGGATGTAGTCGTGATGGCGGGCACGTTGGTCGGTCATGCGCTGGCGCAGCAGCGCCGTCTGCACGCCGAGCCCGGGGACCCGGTCGAGGACGTCGATGACGAGTTGGTAGCGGTCCAGGTTGTTGAGCACCCGCATGTCGAAGGGGGTGGTCGTGGTCCCTTCCTCCCGGTAGCCGCGGACATGGAGGTTTTCGTGGTTGGTGCGCCGGTAGGTCAGCCGGTGGATGAGCCACGGGTAGCCGTGGTACGCGAAGATCACCGGCCGGTCGGTGGTGAACAGCGCATCGAACTCGCGGTCGGGCATGCCGTGGGGATGTTCGCCCGCGGGCTGCAACCGCATCAGATCCACGACGTTGACCACGCGGGTGCGCAGCCGCGGCACCTCCTCCCGCAGGATCGCGGTCGCGGCCATCACCTCCAGGGTGGGCGAGTCGCCGGCGCAGGCCAGCACGACGTCCGGTGACCCGCCGTCCTCGGTGCCCGCCCACTCCCAGATCCCCGCCCCGCGGGCCGCGTGCAGCACCGCCTGCGGCAGCGGCAGCCAGTCGGGTGTCTCGTGCTTGCCCACGACGATCACGTTGACGTAGTCACGACTTCGCAGGCAGTGGTCGGCGACGCAGAGCAGCGTGTTGGTGTCCGGGGGCAGGTAGACGCGGATGACTTCGGCCTTCTTGTTCATCACGTGGTCGATGAAGCCGGGGTCCTGGTGGGAGAACCCGTTGTGGTCCTGCTGCCACACGTGGGAGGTGAGCAGGTAGTTCAGCGAGGCGACCGGGCGGCGCCACCGCAGCCGCCGGCTGGTCTTGAGCCATTTGGCGTGCTGGTTGACCATCGAGTCGACGATGTGGATGAACGCCTCGTAGCAGGAGAACATCCCGTGCCGGCCGGTCAGCAGATAACCCTCCAGCCAGCCCTGGCACAGATGTTCCGAGAGCACCTCGACCACCCGCCCCTCGCGGGCGAGGTGTTCGTCGACGGGCAGGATCTCGGCCTGCCACTGTTTTCCGGTGACCCCGTAGACCGCGTCGAGCCGGTTGGAGGCGGTCTCGTCCGGGCCGAACAACCGGAAATCGCGGTCGTCTGCGTTGTCGCGCATCACTTCGCGCAGGAAGCGGCCCAGCGCGCGGGTGGGTTCCGAAGCGGAACTCCCGGGTTTCGTCGTCTCCACGGCGAACGCGGCGAAATCCGGCAGCCGCAGGGGACGCAGCAGCAGACCGCCGTTCGCGTGCGGGTTCGCGCCCATGCGGCGGTCTCCGCGCGGAACGGTGGCGAGCACCGTGGGCACCGGGCGGCCTTCGCCGTCGAAGAGCTCACGCGGCCGGTAGGAAAGCAGCCACTCTTCGAGTGTTCGCAGGCGCGCCGGATCGTCCCGCACGTCCGCCAGCGGCACCTGGTGCGCGCGCCAGGTGCCCGCCACCGGTAGACCATCCACAATGGATGGACCGGTCCAGCCCTTGGGGCTGCGCAGCACGATCACCGGCCAGGACGGCCGGCCGGTTTCCCCGTGCCGCCCGCCGGATCGCGCCGCGCGCTGGATGTCGCCGATGGCGGTGACGGCGTCGTCGAGTGTCGCGGCCATGTCCTTGTGCATCTGTTCGGGGTCGGATCCGCTGACGTAGCGGGGCGAGTAGCCGTAGCCACGCAGCAACGCGTCGAGTTCTTCGTCCGGTATGCGAGCCAGCACGGCCGGGTTGGCGATCTTGTAGCCGTTGAGGTGCAGGATCGGCAGCACCGCGCCGTCATGCGCGGGGTCGAGGAACTTGTTGGCGTGCCAGCTGGCGGCCAGCGGACCGGTTTCCGCCTCGCCGTCCCCGACCACACATGCCACCAGAAGGTCCGGATTGTCGAAGGCCGCGCCGTAGGCGTGCGCCAGCGAATAACCCAGTTCACCGCCTTCGTGGATGGAGCCCGGCACCTCCGGCGCGACGTGGCTCGGCACCCCGCCGGGGAAGGAAAACTGCCTGAACAGCGTGCGCATCCCCCGCTCGTCGCGCGAAACCTCGGGATAGTCCTGCGTGTAACTGCCTTCCAGCCAGGTGTTCGCCAGCATCGCGGGACCGCCGTGCCCGGGACCGATCACGTACATCACGTTCAGGTCGCGTTCCCGGATCACCCGGTTCAGGTGTGCGTAAACGAAGTTCAATCCCGGGGTCGTGCCCCAGTGACCGAGCAGCCGCGGCTTGACGTGCTCGCGCCGCAACGGTTCCCGCAGCAACGGGTTGTCCAGCAGGTAGATCTGACCCACCGCAAGGTAGTTCGCGGCGCGCCAGTACTCGTGCACCCTGCCCAGTTCACCGCCCGGTTCCGTCATGGGTCCGTCCCGTCCGTGTCCGGTGGGAAGCTCACGGTCCGGTGACGCGCACCGCGAGCTGTTCGTTGTTGGACGTGTAACAAACGTATTCGAAGTTCACGCCGTTTCGCTCGACGAACTCCCGCCAGGCCCGGTGCTCGTGCCGTTCCCAGCCGGGGTAGTTGAAGTACTCGTCGAACAGCACGATGCTGCCCGGCCGCAGCCGGCCGCCGATCGCGTCGAGCACCGTCTTCGTCGAGGAATACAGGTCGGCGTCCAGATGCAGGAAGGAGACCGCGCCCGGATGCGCGGCGAGGAAACCCGGCAGGGTGTCGGCGAACCAGCCCGGGATGATCGTGGCACCGTCCACTTCGGGCACCACCTCGGCGGTGAACGCACCCGCCGGGATGTTGGGGCGCCAATCCTCCGGCAGTCCTTCGAAGGAGTCGAATCCGTAGGTCTCGCGCCCGGACCTGGCCGCGGCGATGGCCTTCAGCGTGCCCCCGCCGAACACCCCGAACTCGCAGGCCATCCCGTCCTCGGGGGCCAGGGACAGCGCGTACTCCAAGGTCTCGGCCGGGCTCGGGAAGGTCCGCACGGTGGGCAGCTGCGCACGGACGAACTCCTCCGTGCTCGCCACGGCCGTGCGTTCGCCGGCCGCGTGGATGTCCCGCCGCGCACGGAACTCGACCTCCTGCACGGCCCGGATGAGCCGGTCGGTCTCGGTGCGCATCGTGTGCTCGAGATCCTCGCGCAATCGGTCGACAAGCCGTTCACAACGCGCGAAATGCCGATCGGCGGCCTCGTCGGCGACCCGCACGAACGAAGCGCGCAAAGCGTGACGAATCCGGTCGAACACGTGAACCTCCCTGGTTTTCCTGATTTTGCTGATGTTCTGTTGGCTCGCTGGGCCGTCACCGAACAGTCGCGCCCAGCTCCGGCGGCCGGCCGACGCCGGCAGCGCGACGCGGAACCTGTCCCGCATCCCGCGGTCCGGCCCGGCGCCCTGCGGTACCGGCCCCGCATCCCGCGGTACCGGCCCCGCACCCTGCGGTCCTGTCCCGCATCCCGCAGTCCGGCCCGGCGCCCTGCGGTCCGGCCCCGCATCCCGCGGTACCGGCCCCGCACCCTGCGGTCCGGCCCCGCATCCCGCGGTACCGGCCCCGCACCGTGCGGGCCCGCCGGGCGAACCGGGACGACGTCCGGCCACCGCGCCGGGCCAGGCTCCGCAACATCGCCGGATCACGCTCGCGCAACCGCACCCCCTCCAGCGAGGGTCGGTGACGACAACGGTGTCGAACAGCGAGACATGCCACCAGTGGTCGTGGCGGGCGGCGATCGACGCCTTGCCCGGGGCCATGCCCAGCAGCTGCCAGGCTAGTCGCTTGAGCAACACCGAACCCGGCCTGCCCGCCCCACCTCCCGCGGCCCCGGCCCCGATCGCGATCGCGGCGAATCGCGCCCACTCCAGCAGCGTCCCATGATCGGCCGCCCCCAGCAGCCCAACCACCCGCCCCGTGTCCCCTGTTCGCGTCGCCGAGTTCTCCCGTCCGGTTGCCGTGTCCCCCCGTCCGGTTGCCGTGTCCCCTGTTGCGGTCGGCGTGTTCTCTCGTGCGGTTGCCGTGTCCCCTGTTCCCGGTGGCGAGTTCGCTCTTCCCGTTCGGCTCGGGCCGCGAATGTGCCATGGCCGCGTCGTACTTCCACCGTCACGGCTTGGGCAAGGCCCGCACCTACTCGTGCTGGACGGTGCAGTCAGCTCCGGCCCATCGGGAGCGCGGCAACGTGTGCCGTTCACACGGTGACGGTATGGACATCGCCGTCACCCGTCCGTATCCGGCGGTTCAGTCCTCCACGACCGCGATACCGCAGTGCGCGCAGTGATCCAGCGATCCATCCTCGCGGACCCGGCCGCATTCCGGGCAGACGCGGTTGAGGAAACACACCGGCTCCCCGGCGTCGTCCCACTCGCCGTGCTCGCCGCCGTCCCGCCGGTGATCCCCGTCCACGCTTCCGTCCACACCCACAGTCTTGCCCCTCACGAATCCATCGTCCACCACCGCCGTGTCCCCTCTTCCCGTCGCCGTGTCCCCTGTTCCGGTCGCCGAGTTCTCCCTTCCGGCCGCCGAGACCACTGGTCCGGCAGCCATGTCCGAGTTCCGGTGCGCGCGTGTCCTGTGCTGGTGGGCGTGGTTGGTGTCCGCGCGCGTTGTCCCTGGCCTGGTACACGAATGGCGTCCCGCGTGACTCAGCTGGCCCGGGGTGCGCCGGGGGAGACGTTGGTCGTCTCGATCGCCGCAGCTCAGTGCGACTCCGGTGGCTATTCCGTAGCAAACATTCATTCCTCCACAATCGGCATGACCACGTTCGGCACCACGACGAACCGGGGAGGGGACATGAGTGAGTCCGGGTACCAGCTCAGGCCGGTCGGCCAGGTGGAATCACGGTTGACTGACCCGACTGCCGCGCCAAAGCAGGGCGACGAGGGTGCACCCACGGCACGGATCGTCTTCCGGCCCGAGTTTCTCCCGGCCGCGGCGGACCTGCACGCAGGGGACCGGGTGCTGGTGCTGACCTGGCTGCATCGCGGCGACCGCGAAGTGTTGTCGGTTCACCCGCGCGGAGATCCGCGCCGGCCACGTCAGGGTGTCTTCTCGACTCGGTCGCAGGACCGTCCGAACCCGATCGGCTTGCACCCGGTGACCGTCGTCGACGTCGAGCCCGACGCCATCGTCGTCCGGGATCTCGAAGCGATCGCTGGGACGCCGGTCCTCGACCTGAAACCCGTTCTCGGCGCAGTCCGCGAACGCTGAGGACGCGCAGCCTGTGACGCCGACACGGTGTCACAGCTGTTCCTGCTTCGGTCAGCGCTTGGTTCCGGGTACTCGATTGCGCGCGTTCGCGTTCATCCACATTGGACTCTTGTCGCGTGTCCGGCGCTCGGTGACGAGAAGCGGGGCCGACGGAACCCGGACTGCCCGCGCGCGAGAAAACTCGCGCCCCGACCGCGAATGCACGTCCGGATGACAGAACTCGCCGACGGGAGGAGGGGACACGGGGACGGGAGGAGGGGACATGGGGACGGGAGGAGGGGACACGGCGACGGGAAGGGAGGACACGGGGACCGGAAGGGAGGACACGGGGACCGGAAGAGGGGACTCAGGGACGGGAAGAGGGGACACGGGCGGGGGAGGGGGCCGGGCGTGGGATTGGGTCTGGCGCCGGGATCGGCGGGACGGGGCGGTGGAGCCAGAGCCAGCGCAGGTCGCGGCCGAACGACCAGAGCAGCGCGGCCAGTGCGAAGGCCGTCAGGCCGATCGCGGCGGCGGGCGGCAGGAAGCCGGAAGCGGCGACGACGAGGACGACGCCCTGGAGCGCCGCCACGGCCTTCCTGGCGAGACTCACCGGCAACGGGGATCGCAGCCACGGCGCGGGCAACGAAGTCCGTGGCCACGTCGTCGAGGCACCTGACCGCAGCAGTGGGACGGGGGCACCTGACCGCAGCAGTGGGACGGTGGTGCGGGACCGGAGCAGTGGGACGGTGGTGCGGGACCGCAGCAGTGGGACGGAGGCGGACCGCAGCGGGGGGAGCACGGAGCGGGGCCGCAGCCGTGGGATCGGTGGGTGGGCCGCGGCGGCGAAGGCGTAGCGCATGAGGCCGATCGCCAGCACCCACGCCCCGAGCGATGCCGCGACCTGGACACTGAGCGCGAGGATCAGCACCGCGTCGACCTCCATGTCGAACCGCGCCCCCAACGGCGACACCGTTCTGGTGCGCCGCGCGACCTGCCCGTCGACCGCGTCCAGGACCAGCGCGACCGAGGCCAGCGCGAGGAACACCACGCTCACGGTGGCGCGGTCCGCGACGAGCGTGACCACACCGCCGACGAGCACGGCGCGGGCGAGCGTCACGTGGTCGGCGGGCCCCAGGAACCGGATCCCGCGGCGGTGGCGGGCGAAGGCCAGAATGGACTGAAGCGCCGCGGCGTAGGCGGTGGCGGCCAGCCAGCCCGCGATGCCCGCGCCGAGCAGGGCCGGCACCAGCAGTTGGACGCCCGTCGCGGCGGCCTGTTCGCGGCCGGCGGAAACCTTGAGCATCTGCAACCCTTCCCGGCTCGCGAGCCGCACGGGACGGAGGTCGAGCCTCATGCGCAGAGTGACACCGACACCCCAGCGTGGCAAGACGGGCGTGCCATGACCCGTTCGGCACAGGCGTTCTGGTTCACCGCCCCCGGCGTGGGCGAGATCCGTGCCGCCGAAGTGCCTGAGCCCGGCCCCGGCGAGGTCCTCGTCCGCACGCTGTGTTCGGGAGTGAGCCGGGGGACGGAAAGCCTCGTTTTCCGGGGCGGGGTCCCGGAAAGCCAGTACCGCGCGATGCGGGCGCCCTTCCAGGAAGGCGATTTCCCGGCGCCCGTCAAGTACGGCTACCTCAACGTCGGTGTGGTCGAGGACGGACCGGCGGACCTCCTCGGCCGCGCCGTCTTCTGCCTCTACCCGCACCAGACCCGCTACGTGGTCCCGGCCGGCGCGGTGACCGTCGTACCGGACGCGGTGCCGCTACCACGCGCCGTGCTCGCCGGGACGGTCGAGACCGCGGTGAACGCGCTGTGGGACGCCGCGCCGCTGGTCGGGGACCGGATCGCGGTCATCGGGGCCGGCATGGTCGGCTGCGCGGTCGCCCGGCTGCTGGCCGGGTTTCCCGGGGCGAGAGTGCAACTGGTCGACGTCGACCCGGCGCGCGCCGTGGTCGCCGGGCAGCTCGGGGTCGGGTTCGCCCTGCCGGAGCGCGCCGCCGGGGAGTGCGATCTGGTGGTGCACGCGAGCGCCACGGAAGCCGGGCTGGCCCGTGCGTTGGAACTGCTCGCGCCCGAGGGCGAGGTCATCGAGCTGAGCTGGTACGGCGACCGGTGGATCGGCCTGCCGCTGGGCGAATCGTTCCACGCGCGCCGGCTGACGGTGCGCGCCAGCCAGGTCGGCTCGATCCCCGCGGCGCGGCGTTCCCGGCGTTCCTTCTCGGATCGGCTGTCGCTGGCGCTGGACCTTCTGGCCGATCCCGCGTTCGACGCGCTGATCACCGGCGAGAGCCGGTTCGAGGATCTACCGTCGGTGATGCCGCGGCTCGCCGGCGGGAAGCTGCCCGCCCTGTGTCACCGGATCGTCTACGGGTAGGGAGGCCATGCCGTGTTCAGCGTGACCGTTCGTGATCACCTGATGATCGCCCACAGCTTCCGGGGCGAGAGCTTCGGCCCCGCGCAGCGGCTCCACGGCGCGACGTTCGTGGTCGACGCGACCTTCCGCCGAACCCGACTCGACGCCGACAACATCGTCGTCGACATCGGTTTGGCCACCGCCGAACTCGGCATGGTGCTGGGCGAGCTCAACTACCGCAACCTCGACGAGGAGCCCGCGTTCGCCGGGATGAACACCTCGACCGAGTTCCTGGCCAAGGTCATCGCCGACGAGCTCGCCGACCGGGCGTCCAGCGGCGCGCTGGGCGAAGGCGCGTTCGGGCTGAGCGGGATCACGGTCACCCTGCACGAGTCGCACATCGCGTGGGCGAGCTATGAGCGTGACCTTCGTCCTGCCGGCTGATGTGGCCGACGCCGCGATGCCCAGCGGGGGCAACGTGTACGACCGCCGGGTGGCGGCCGGTCTGACCGCCGCCGGCAGAGGCGTGTGCGGGGTGCTCGTCGCGGGGGCGTGGCCGCGACCGGCGGCCGAGGAGACACGGGCGCTGGCGGATGCGCTGGCCCGGTCACCGGCGGGCGCGGTCGTGCTGCTCGACGGGCTCGTGGCCTGCGGGGTGCCGGAAGTCGTTGTCCCGCAAGCACACCGCCTGCGCCTGATCGTCCTGGTGCACATGCCGCTTTCCTTCGCGGTGGGCCTGGCGCCCGCCGAGGCGGCGGAGCTGGACGCCCGCGAACGGGAAACGCTGCGTGCGGCGCGCGCGGTGGTGACGACCAGCCCGTGGACGGCGGACTGGCTGATCCACCACCACGAGCTGACGGCGGAGACCGTGCATGTCGCCGTCCCCGGCGTGGACCGCGCGCCGCTCGCGCCGGGAACGGACGGGGTGTCGCGACTGCTCTGTGTCGGCTCGGTGACTCCCGGCAAGGGCCAGGATCTGCTCGTGGACGCGCTGGCCGGGCTCGCCGAGGCGCCCTGGACCTGCGAGTGCGTCGGGTCGGTGCGGCGCGATCCCGGCTATGTCGCACGGGTGCGGGAGCTGATCGCGCGGCGCGGGCTGAGTGCGCGGATTTCCCTGCCGGGGCCGCGGACCGGCGATGCGCTCGAGCTCGCCTATGCGGCGGCCGACCTCGTGGTGGTACCTTCCCGCGCGGAGATGTACGGGATGGTCGTGACCGAAGCCCTCTCGCACGGAATCCCGGTGCTGGCGACCGGGGTGCAGGGCGTGCCGGAAACCCTTGGCCGGGCCGCTGACGGCAGCGTGCCCGGGATCCTCGTGGCCGCCGACGACGCCGTGGCGTTGGCCGGTGGCCTTGGCCGCTGGTTTTCCGACGAGGGGCTCCGCCGACGTCTTCGCCGGTCGGCACGGCTTCGGCGCGACAAGCTCCCGTCGTGGGACGAGACGGTCCGCCGGGTGGCTCTCGCGCTGGACGAGGCGGCCGGGTGAGCGCGGGGGCTCTGCGGGACTGGCTGGCCTTGCGCGAAAGCGCCGATGCCATCGCCCGCGCGGAGGAGTTGCTGGCCCCGTTGCGGGCGAGGTTGAACCGGGGCCCGGTCCTCATCCGTGATATGGGATGTGGCACGGGTTCGATGGGACGCTGGCTCGCCGGGCGGTTGCCCGGGCCGCAGCACTGGATCCTGCACGATCGCGACCCCGATCTCCTCGCGGTCGCGGAGGTGGGCGGTGTCGCGGCCGACGGCAGCCCCGTCACGTTCGAGACACGGAGAGACACCGTGACCGCGGTGCGGGAGACGGACCTCGCCGGGACCTCGCTGGTCACCGCTTCCGCACTGCTGGATGTGCTCACTTTCGCGGAGGTGGACGCCCTCGCCGCGGCGTGCGCCGAAGCCGCCTGCCCGGCGTTGCTGACGCTGTCCGTCACGGGGAAGGTCGAGTTGACGCCCGCCGAGCCACTCGACGCCGAGTTCGCCGCGGCCTTCAACGCGCATCAGCGCCGTGATCGCCGGCTCGGCCCGGACGCGGTCGCGGTCGCCACCCGGGCGTTCGAACGGCGCGGCGTCACCGTGCTGCGGCGGCCGAGCCCGTGGCGGCTGGGCCCGGAAGACGCCACGCTGGCCGGGCAGTGGTTGCGCGAATGGGTCGGGGCGGCCCGCGAGGCCCGGCCCGCGCTGACCGCTGCGGCGCAGGCTTATCTGCGGCGGCGGCTCGCGGCGGGGGCGGCGCTGCGGGTCGAGGTCGGTCACGCCGATCTCCTCGCGATCGGGGGCGCGGCATGCGGCGGATCGTGACGCGGCGGCTTTGGCGGTGGCTCCGGCCGCTGGTCGGGGTCGCGATCCTCGCCGTGCTCGGCTGGCGTCTGGGCACCGGTGTCTTCGTCGCCGGACTGCGCGTGGTCACCCTGTGGCCGGTGGTCGCGGCGCTCGGCATCGGGCTGTTCACCACCGCGTGCAGCGCCGGACGCTGGTGCTTGGTCGCGCGCAGGCTCGGACTTCCGCTGAACCTGAAGACGGCCTTGGGCGATTACTACCGTTCGTTGCTGTTGAACGCTGTTCTGCCCGCGGGTGTGCTCGGCGACGTCCACCGCGCTGTGCGGCACGGGCAGCGGTCCGGTGACGTCGGGCGCGGCGTTCGCGCGGTGTTCCTCGAACGGTTCGCGGGTCAGGTGGTGCTCGCGGTGGTCGGGGCCGGCGTACTTCTGGCGCGGCCGTCCCCGTTCCATGTCGCACTCCCGGCGCACGGTGCGGTGATCGCCTCGGTAGCCGTGCTGGCCGCTGTTCTCGCCTTCGCCGGGTGGCATCGGTGGGGTCCCGCGGCGGGCCGCCGCGTCGTCCTGGCCGCGATGGCCGACGGGCGGCTCGGGCTGCTTTCCCGCGGAACCTGGGCGCCGGTGGCGGTCCTGTCCGCGGCGACCGTGGTGGGGCACGTGGCGTTGTTCGTCGTCGCGGCCAGAGCCACCGGGATCGCGGCCCCGCTCGGGCAGCTGGTGCCGCTGGTGGTGCCGGCGTTGGTCGTGATGGGACTGCCGGTGAACATCGGCGGCTGGGGCCCGCGCGAAGGTTTCGCGGCGTTCGCGTTCGGCGCGGCGGGGCTCGGTGCGACGCAGGGCGTCACGGCCGCGGTCGTGTACGGAGTGCTGTCGCTGCTGGCGAGCCTGCCCGGGGTGCTGGTGCTGATCCTGCGGCGTCAGGGCGCGCCGGTTTCGAGGACCGCGAGGTATCCGGCGAAGGACTCGACCAGCCCGGCCAGCACCGCCGCGCCCTTGCTCGCCGAGGCCAGGGACGGGCGGCCGATCACGCCGGATCCGGTGTAGGCGGTCATGCCGAGGGTGAGCAGGTGGCGGCGGTCGTCGGCGGTTTCCCCGGCCGCGTCGTGGCCGGGCCGGACCAGTTCCGGATGGGCGTGCAGCAGGATCGAGGTCTCCAGCTCACCGGCGTGCATGTCGCTGTCGAGACTGGTTTGCAGGCGTGCCCCGGTCCGCGCGGTCTCCCAGTCGGCGGGACCGGGGAACAGCGCCATTTCCCCGCGCGATTCTCCGACGACGTTGGCCAGTACGTAGTTACCGCCGTGACCGTTGATCAAAACGAGTTTGGGCACCCCGGAAAGGCGCAGGGAATCGGCGATGTCGCGCACGACAGAATACAATGTCTTCGCCGAGATGCTCACGGTTCCCGGCCACCCGGAGTGCTCATGGGAGCACGAGATCGTCACCGGTGGGAGGAGGTGGACTGGGTGGGCGGCGGCGATTTCGCGGGCGATCGTGCACGCGATGACGGTATCGGTCGCCAGCGGGAGAAACGGGCCGTGCTGCTCGAAGCTGCCGATGGGCAGCACCGCCACGGTGGCCGCGAGATCCCGTGCGTCAGCGGTGGTGTCCGCGGGCAACAGGTCCATGCCGTCCGCCTTTCCGCGCTTCGACGCGAGTGCGTGAGTTCGATCGATTCCTGTATACCGTGGACGGTACGGCGGTGCCGTTCGAAAAACGCGGAGGGCAAGGGCGTATGCGCGACCAGGACATCGCGGAGTCGGACCTGGTGACCCGTCGTGGCACGTTCCGGAGCGTGGCGTTTCGCGACCGGTCCGGCGGGCACGAGCACCTGGCGCTGGTCTACGGCAAGCCGTGTGACGACGTGCTCGTCCGGGTGCACTCGGAGTGCATGACCGGCGACATCTTCGGTGCCACCCGCTGTGAATGCGGCGAGCAACTGGCGGCGGCGCTGGACGCGATCGTCGACGAGGGCAGCGGCATCCTGGTGTACCTGCGGGGTCACGAGGGCCGCGGCATCGGACTGGTGGCGAAGGTGCGGACGCACATCCTGCAGGACGAGCAGGGACTCGACACGATCGATTCCGCGACCAGCCTGGGGTTTCCGGTGGACATTCGCGACTACGCGCCCGCGGCCACGGTGTTGCGTCACCTCGGTGTGCGCTCGGTGCGGTTGATGTCCAACAATCCGGACAAGGTGCGTTCCCTGGAGAAACACGGCATCGCGGTGACGGCACGGGTGCCCTTGCTGGTGCCGGCGAATCCCGACAACATCGGGTACCTGACCGCGAAGCGGGACCGGCTCGGGCACGATCTGCCGCAGCTCAACCGGTTCGTGCCCGACGTCGAAAGCTAGCTGCGCCAAGGCTTTCCGCGCGGAGCCGGCGGTGTGACCCGAGGGGATGGCATGGACGACTACCTTCCGCTGCTGCCCGTTGCCCGTGAGGCCGTGGCGATGGCACGCCGCATCATCCTTTCCCGGGCACCGTCGTCGGTCACCGCCAAGGGCGAACGCGACCTGGTGACGGACATCGATCTCGCCGTCGAGGCCGCCGTGCGGGAATTCCTGTCCGGACAGACCCCGTCGATCGGTGTGCTGGGCGAGGAACGCGGCCGGACCGGTGCCGAGGGAGACGCCCTGTGGTGGGTCCTGGATCCGGTGGACGGCACGGCGAACTTCGCGCGCGGGATCCCGTTGTCCGCGGTGTCGCTCGGTCTCGTGGCGGGCCGGCGCGGCGTGCTGGCGGTCGTGGACCTGCCCTTCCTCGACCTCACCTGTACCGCCGTGGCAGGGCATGGCACCTATGCGGGAGACGAGCGCCTGCGTTCCTCGGGCGTGCGGGAGCTGTCCGAGGCGGTGATCTCCGTCGGCGATTTCGCGGTGGGGGAGGGCGCGGAAGCCAGGAACCGGCTGCGGATCTCGTTGCTGAGCCGGCTCGGCGCCCGCGCGCAGCGCATCCGGATGATCGGCACGGCGGCGACCGACCTGGCCTGGGTCGCGCACGGGAAGCTCGACGCGTCGATCATCCTGGCGAACCTGCCCTGGGACACCATGGCGGGCGTGCTGCTGGTCCGTGAGGCGGGCGGTGTGGTGGTCGATCTCGACGGGACGGAGCACACGGCCGACTCCGCGGCGACCATCGCGGTGTGTCCTGGTCTGTACCACGAAATCAGGGCGGTCCTGGCGGCCGTTTCCGGCTGAGCCGCTCGCGGTGGTGCGGAAACCCGGCCGCCGGGAGGCTCGTCTCCGGCGGCCGGTCCTCTCGAAAACGGTGTGGTGTCAGGGCTTTCGGCCGACACCGCCGGCGATGCAGCGGGCCGCCTTGCTCAGCGGCACGACGCGGGGCCCGTCCGGCCACCACTCGTCACAGACCGAGATGCCCGGCGCGGACAGCGCGTTCGGTTTGACGAGTTCGAGTCCGGACAGCATCTTTTCGATCTCGGCGCGGGTGCGGAACCGGCCCGCCCCCAGCGGCCCGCGGACCATGATGTCCTCGATTCGTTTCGCGACCGCCGTCAGTTCCGGTGTTTCCGGGTCGAAGAAATGCGAGAACACGACGTAGGAGCCGGTGGGCAGGGCGTCGATGTATTCCCGCATGATTTCCGGTCCCCGGTCGCCTTCCAGGTGATGCAGGGTGCCGACGTGCAGCAGCGCGATCGGCTCGGTGAAGTCGAGGTGACGCCGGACCACGTCGCTGTGCAACACCGCGGACGGGGTGAAAATGTCGGCCTCCACCATGTGCGTGAAGTCGTTCTCCTCCAGCAGCGCGCGCCCGTGCGCGAGCACGACCGGATCGTTGTCGACGTAGATCACCCGGGCGTCCGGCTGCGACCGCTGCACGATCTGATGGGTGTTTTCCGCGGTGGGCAGCCCGGAACCGCAGTCGAGGTACTGTTCGATCTTCGTCTGTGTGGCGAGAAAACGGCACGCGCGGTTGAGGAAGCCCCGGTTTCCGCGAGCGATGTGCACCGCCTCGGGCACCGCCCGGGATATTTTCGCCATCACCTCACGGTCGACTTCGTAGTGGTCCTTGCCGCCGAGGAAGCCGTCGTAGATGCGCGCGATACTCGGTCTGGCCGGATCCACCCCGACCGGCGCCTGGCTGGGGGAAGTGAAGGGCATGGCGACCTCACAGGGAAACTCGAAGAGCAGACCATCCGACAGTAGTGTGCCCGGCGTCGGGTGGCGAGCCCGGTCGGTGCCATCTCCCGGATATTCGTGGTCCATTGTGGAGCGGGCGGCGGGGGAATGGGGATTTCGCGAAAAAAGGGCCGGGGCCCGTTTGCCGGCCCATGGTCGGTCGTGGCTCGTGGAACACCGTCACCGGTGTTGGTGAACAATTTTCCGCGACCGTTTCGAAACCGTCGGTCCCCCGGACGATCCGCCGTGCCTGGCCCGCCGAGGGATGGCGAGGCCCCAGAACCGCGGTCGCCGCGCTTACCGCGCTTACCGCGGTTGCCGCGCTTACCGAGTGTCGCGGTGTCGTGGAATGTCCGGGTTCTCCGGCGATCAGGCCTCGTCGAGTGCGTCGCGCAGGGTCGGGTAGATCGCGAGTGCCTGGGTCAGTCCGGTGAGTTCCATCGGCCGGAAGGTCGCGCTCCCCGACGCGACGAGCCGCATATCGGTGTGCTCGCCTGCCTGGTTGTGCGCGGCCACCAGCACCGACATGCCGGCCGAGGCGAGGAACCCGACCTCGGTGAGGTCGATGACGAGTACCTTCGGGCGCTCCCCGAGCGCGCGGGTGACCGATTCTTCCAGATGCGGCGCGGTGACCAGATCGATTTCGCCCGAGACGTGCAGGACGATGGCTCCGCTTTCGCGCTGTTCCACGGTCACGGTGCAGGGCGGAGCCCAGTCGGGCCTGCCGCCGGGCGGGACTGCGTCGGGCGAAGTCATGAGGACATCATGCCGCCCCGCCGTGGCCGGGGCGAGACAAGGTGAGCACTGACGTCCGGTCCGGGCGGGGGTGAACTCCCGTAACGCCGTTTCAGCCGGCGGGGCGATCGACCGACGTCGCTCGCGCGCGGTGCGCGGCGACGCGTTCCCTCGTCGCGCACCGCGTCGAGCAGTACCGCCTCGGGCTGCCACTGCCCGTGTCGAGAAAGACCGCCTGACAGGAACGCGCCGCGCACACCCCACCGGGTACGGCCTGCCGCTCCGCGAGCAAGGTCGCGAGCGCGAGCGCGGAGGAGGATGCCAGCCACTCACCCCACGGGCCGTCGTCGTCACCGTCCACGTGCAGGTGCCAGGGGTGTTCGCCGCCGTGGGTGGTCAGTCGGGGCGGATGCGCGTACGCCGAGAGCAGTGCGTTGAGGGTTTCGGCCGCGGCGTCGACCTCCCGCGCCGTGAAGACGTCGGCGATTCGCCCGGCCGCCTTCCGCAGGTCCCGCACATCGGCCGCGCTCAGCACGGGATCCCGTTCGCCGTGGGCACGGAGCACCTCGGTCACCTGGGCGGCGTCGGCCGGGCGGCGGAACAAGGCGATCAGGTCCACCGCCCGCTGTGCGATCTGCCGGGCCGATCGGCCGGAAGCGGGAACGGTCACGCCCCGAGGATAACGCCGCCGAATAACGTCCTTATCAGTTCAGGGCGTTACTTGTAACGTCCTCCTAGTGGATGGTCGTTACAGGTATCTGGCGGGCGCGACTGCCGTCCGCGTTGGCGACGAAATGGCCGGACCGGCCCTGATGCTGGCCGCCCTGGCCCAGACCGAATCGCCGCCGGCAGGCTCGACACTGCTCGCCGGGCTGACCATTTCCGGCGCGGCCGGCGGGCCCGTGTTCGGCGCCCTGCTGGACCGCAGTGCTCGGCCGGGCCGTCTGCTCGCCGCGGCGCTCGCCGGATACGCGCTCGGGCTGGGCGGGATCCTCGCGCTGCTGCGGCTCGGCGCGCCGCTTCCCGTGACGGCCGGGGTTGCCGTCCTCGCCGGGTTGCTCAACCCGGCCGTCGCGGGTGGCTGGACGGCACAGGTTCCGCGCGTGTTCGGCGATCAGGTGGCCCGCGGCAACTCCTGGGACGGGCTGACGTTCACCATGGCGGGCCTGGCCGGTCCCGCCTTCGCCGGGCTGTCCGCCACGCTCACCGGCGCGCCCGCCGCGGTGCTTGCGGCAAGTGCCCTGATCGCGCTCGCGCTGCCTGCCGCGTGGCGGTTGCCGCCCTCGGCTGGGACGGGTTTTGCTACGGCGACCGGCGATGCGCCCGCTGCCGAGGCCGAGCCGAGCGAGGGAACTCCACCGGGCGCGGGAGCTGCGCGGGGCGCCGGAACCCCGCCGGGCGAGGGAATCCCGCCGAGCAAGGGAAGCGCGACGACCGCGGGTGCGCCGCGCGGCCGCACCGCGGTCGCCGACAGTGCTGCCACGAGGGGGAGCACTGGCGAGCGGAACGCTCTGTTTCTGGCGCTGTCCAGTGGTTTCGCCGCCATTGCCCGGCTCCCCGCGCTCCGGCGCGCCACGGCCACTTCGGTCGTTTCGTTCACCGGTACCGGAATGTTCGTCGTCTGCTGCCCACTGATCGGACTGCTTCGGTTCGGCGACCCCGGTCGGGGCGTGATGCTGTTGTCCGTGCTTGCGGCGAGTGCGCTGCCGGCTACCGCGCTGCTCGCCCGCCGGCCCACCCTGATCGGAGAACCCGGTGACCGGACCAAGACCTCGCGGACGGGACGGGCGAACTCGCGGTCCGGACGGGAGGACTCGCGGACGGGACGGGAGGACTCGCGGTCCGGACGGGAGGACTCGGCGACGGAAAGAGGGGTCACACCCGCGGGAGACGAGGCACCGCCTCGGCCGGGTCCCCTCGTCCGGTCGCCGTGTCCCCTCGTCCGGTCGCTGAGTTCGCTGTTCCGGTCGCCGAGTTCGCTGTTCCAGTCGCTGAGTTCGCTGTTCCGGTCGCCGAGTCCTCGCTTGGTGTCACCGAGTTTTCCCGTCCGGTCCGCGAGTCCCCTGTTCCGCCCGGACACCCTGGTCTGGGGCGGCGCGGCCGCCCAGGGCATGGGACTCCTGTTGATCGCCGTCACGACCTCCTACCCGTTGGCGCTCCTCGCCGTGGCGGCGGCCGGGATCGGCGAAGGGCCGCAGCTCACCGGTTTGCTCGCGGTGCGGCACCGCGAGGCGCCCGACGACGTGCGCGCGCAGATCTTCACCACCGGTGCGAGCCTGAAGATCGCCGGCTTCGCCGTCGGCGCGGGCATCGCCGGTCCGCTGGCGAACTGGTCGCTGCGGGGCTGTCTGCTCGTCGCGGCCGGAGTGCAGGTGCTGGCCGTGCTGACCTACCTGACCTCGGGCCCGGCACGCCCCCGGTTCCTCGCCCCACCCCCTGACGCCGGTTGATGCCGGGTTTCCTTTTGGCGCGCGGTACCCGGAGTCGCCGTGGGTCTGTCCGGATCGCGAAGGATGTGTTGTCCGTCAGAAAGTGTTGTCCCCACAACACTTTGCCCGCATCGCGCGACCGATGCTGAAAGCTGGGGCGGTGCTGATGCTGATTCTGCTCGGGCTGGCGGGGGTGGGTGCCGGCCTGATCGGCTCGGTAGCGGGACTGGCCTCGCTGGTTTCCTACCCGGCCCTGCTGGCCTTCGGACTCTCTCCGGTCACCGCGAATGTCACCAACACCGTCGCGTTGCTGGGCAGTGCGGTCGGCGCCGCGGCGGGTTCGCGGCCCGAGCTGAGCGGGCAGCGGCGCCGGATCGTGTGGTTGTGTTCCATCGCCGCGGTGGGCGGCGCCTGCGGCGGTGCCCTGTTGCTGCTCACGCCGTCGGAGACCTTCACCTTCGTGGTGCCCTGGCTGATCGCGTTGGGGTCGCTGCTGTTGCTGGCCCGGTCGCGCCTGCTGCCACTGGTCGCGCGGTTCGGGATTTCCGGGGCGGGGCCGGGCACCGCGGTCGCGGCGTTCTGTGTCGCCGTCTACGGCGGCTATTTCGGTGCCGCCGCCGGGGTGTTGATGCTCGCGCTGCTGTCCAGCGTCTGGTCGCAGTCGCTGGCGCGGTCCAACGCCGCGAAGAACCTCGCCACCGGCGCGGCCAACCTGATCGCGGCGACCGTGTTCGCCTTCACCGGCAAGGTCGACTGGCCCGCGGCACTGGCGCTGTGCGTGGGTTCGATCGTAGGCTCCTGGGTTGGCCCGGCCATTGTGCGCCGGGTGCCGGCGACGCCGCTGCGCATCGGGATCGGGCTCGCCGGTCTCGGGCTGGCGATCGTGCTGGCCTGGCAGGCGTTCCGGTGAACGGAAAGGGTGCACCCCTTGCGGCGGTGGCTGTCTGGAAAGGGCATGATCTTGATTGCGTAGAGGGAGCCAGGAGGCCAGATGAGCATCGTCGGCACCAGAGTGGTCCGGATCGAAGACCAGAAATTGATCACCCAGGGCGGTACGTACGTCGATGATCTGCGGGAAGAGGCGCTGACCGGCGCCGTCCACGCGATGTTCGTGCGCAGCCCGATCGCGCACGCCAGAATCTCCTCGATCGACACGTCGGCCGCGCTCGCGGCGTCCGGGGTGGTCGCCGTGTACACCGCCGCGGACATCGACCTCGCCCAGCGCGCGGTCCCGCCGGTCGCGGAACCGTGGCTGGCGGACGGCGTCGTCCGTTATGTCGGTGAGCCCGTGGCGCTGGTGCTCGCGGAGGAGCGCTACCAGCTCGCGGACGCCGCCGAACTGATCGACATCGACTACGACCCGATCGACGCCGTCGCCAGCATCGACGCGGCGCTGACCGACGAGTCGGTGCTGTTCGAAGAGTTCGGCACGAACCTGGTGCAGACCAACGGCGGTCCCTTGGACGACAAGGCGTTCGAGGGCTGCGAGGTCGTGATCAGCCAGACCATCGTCAACAACCGGGTGGCACCCGCTCCGCTGGAAACGCGGGGCGGCGCGTTCGCGTGGGGGACCGACGGTCGGCTGACCGTCTGGCTTTCCACCCAGAACCCGCAGATCGCCCGCACCACGATCGCCGCCGGGCTCGGTGTCGGCGAGGAGAAGATCCGCGTCATCACCCCCGACGTCGGCGGCGGCTTCGGCGCGAAGATCGGCTCGGATCCGGAGGCGACCGTCCTGGGCTGGGCGGCGCAGCGCGCGGGCCGGGCGGTCCGCTGGGCCGAGACGCGCAGCGAAAACCTGGTGTCGATGACGCACGGGCGCGCGCAGCAGAACACGGTCACGGTCGGCGGCCGCCGCGACGGCACCGTCGAGGTCTTCCGCATCGAGGTCGTCCAGGACGCCGGCGCGTACCCGCGCGCCCTGTTCCTGCCGACGCTGACCGAGCTGATGGCCACCGGGGTCTACCACTTCCCGAAGGTCGAGACCATCAGCCGCGCGGTGGTCACGAACACGACGCCGATCGCCGCCTACCGGGGCGCCGGGCGTCCGGAGGCGACCGCGGCGATCGAGCGGGCCATGGACCTGTTCGCCGCCGAGATCGGGATGGACCCGGCCGAGGTCCGCAAGGTCAACTACATTCGGCCGGAAGAGTTCCCGTACCAGACGCCGACCGGGGCGAACTACGACAGCGGCGAGTACGCCCAGGCGCTGGACAAGGTCCTCGAATCCAGTGACTACCAGGCGCTTCGCGCCGAGCAGGCGCGTCGCCGCGAGGCGGGCGAGCGGTTCGCGCTCGGGCTGGGTCTCGCCTCCTACGTCGAGATCACCGGTGGCGACGCCGGCGGCGAGAGCGGGCGCGTCGACATCAACCCGGACGGCACCGTCACCGCCTACACCGGCAGCTCGCCGCACGGCCAGGGGCTGGACACCACGCTGGCGATGCTGCTGTCCGACCAGCTCGGCGTCCCGATGGACAAGATCACCATCCGGCACGGCGACACCGACGAGGTCCCCAAGGCCGTCGGCACCTTCGGTTCGCGGTCGCTGCAGCTGGGCGGTTCCGCGGTGCGCAAGGCCGCGGAAGAGGTGATCGCCAGGGCCAAGGAGCTGGCCGCGGATCTGCTGGAGGCCTCGCCCGACGACCTCGAACTGAACGTCGACGAAGGCGCGTGGCAGGTCAAGGGCGCGCCGTCGAGCGGCACGCTCAGCTGGGCTCAGCTCGCCGCGCAGGTCGAGGAGCCGCTGACCGCGGACGTGTGGTTCGGCGAAGGCACGCCGACCTTCCCGTTCGGCACGCACCTCGCCGTGGTCGAGGTCGACACCGAAACCGGCAAGGTGGCGCTCAAGCGGATCATCGCCGCCGACGACGCCGGACCGGTGCTCAACCCGGTCACCTTCAACGGGCAGCGCCACGGCGGGCTCGGGCAGGGCGCGGCGCAGGCGATGCTGGAGGTGATGAACTACGACGCCGACGGCAACCCGACCACGGCCACGCTGGCGGACTACTCGTTCATCAGCGCCACCGAGCTGCCGGACTTCGAACTCGTGGACATCGCGACCCCGACGCCCCGCAACCTGTTGGGGGTCAAGGGAATCGGCGAGGCCGCGACGATCGGTTCGACCCCCGCGGTGCACAATGCCGTGGTGGACGCGCTCGCGCATCTCGGCGTTCAGCACCTGGACATGCCAACGACCCCGATCCGGGTGTGGCAGGCCCTGCGTGAAGCGGGCGCCGCTCAGGCTGGCCAGTGAGAACGCCCATGGCTGCAGGCCCGCGAGGCCGCCAGGAAATCGAGGGAGTCAAGAAGTGAAGGTCACGATCGAGATCAACGGCAAACCGGTCTCCGAGGAGGTCGAGGACCGGACCCTGCTGGTGCACTTCATCCGGGAGACCGCCGGGCTGACCGCGACCAACATCGGCTGCGACACCACCTCATGCGGTGCCTGCACGGTGTTGCTCGACGGGGAGTCGGTGAAGTCGTGCACGGTGCTGGCCGCGCAGGCGGACGGGCACACCGTCACCACGGTGGAGGGCCTGGCCGCCGCGGACGGCGAGCTGCATCCGTTGCAGCAGGCCTTCCGCAACCAGCACGGCCTGCAGTGCGGCTTCTGCACGCCGGGCATGATCATGGCGTCGGCGTCGCTGCTGGCGCACAACCCGAAACCCACTCGTCAGGAAGTTCGTGAGGGCCTCGAAGGTAACCTGTGCCGCTGCACGGGTTACCACAACATCGTCAACGCGGTGATCGAGGCGTCCGGGCAGGAGGTCGACCGGTGATCCCGGCTCAGTTCAGCTACCGGCGCGCGTCCAGTGTGGACGAGGCGCTCAGCCTGCTCACCGAGCACGGCGACGAGGCCAAGCTCATCGCCGGCGGCCAGTCGTTGCTGCCGTTGATGAAGCTGCGGCTCGCGGCTCCCGAGGTGCTGGTGGACGTCGCGCCGCTCGACGAGCTGCGGTATGTCCGGCTCGAGGGCGACGAGATCGCGATCGGTGCGCTGTCCCGGTACCAGGACCTCCACGGCGACCCGGTGCTCGCCGAGCACGCGCCGATGGTGGCGCATGTCGCCGGTTCGGTGGGCGACCTGCAGATCCGCCACCGCGGCACGATCGGCGGTTCGCTCGCGCACGCCGACTCCGCCGCCGACCTGCCGGCCGCGATCCTCGCGTCCGACGGTGTGCTGGTCGCCCGTGGGCCTTCGGGCGAGCGGCGGATCCCGGCCGCCGAGTTCTTCCTCGGCCCGTTCACCACGCCGCTCGAGCCGGACGAGTTGCTGACCGAGATCAGGATCGGCAAGCAGACCGGTCTGGGCTGGGGCTTCGAGAAGTTCACCCGCCGCGCCATCGACTGGGCGATCGTCGGCGTCGCGGTGGTGGGCACCTCGGTGGGCCTGATCAACATGGCGGGCACCCCGATCCGCGCGAGCGCCGCCGAAGCGGCGCTGGCGTCCGGGTCGTCCCCGGCCGAGGCGGGTGCGCTCGCCGCCGAGGACACCTCCCCGGTCGACGAGCCGCACGCCACCTCGGAATACCGCCGTCACCTGGCCCGGGTCCTCACCACCCGGGCGCTGACGGCCGCCGCGGCCTGATCTTCCCCCGCGCTCTCGCTTGCCGGGAGCGGGGTTTTTCAGGCAGCGGGCCGGATCGGCGAAAGCGAGGCCTCCGGGCGAACCGGAGGCCTCGCTTTTTCTTGCCTGGCCGAAGAAAGGTTTCGAGTCCACATCGGACGCGAACCTCGCCGGTGTCAGCGCCGTGCGGCCGAGTGCGCGGGCTCAGACCGCGGTGGGCAGCGGGCCGCCGTGCCAGGTCACCGCGTCGGCGAACGCGGCGATCAGGTCGAGGTCGGTGCCGGTGGCGTCGGCGTAGGCGCGGTGGAGGTTCAGCACGATGCGCTCGCTGTCCGCCCAGTCCGCGAATTCGCCGAGATCGGCCTGCTGGGCGGCGGCCAGTGGCGAAAGGCCCGCGGCGCGGCCGGAGGTGGAGATCTCGCGGATGAAGCGGTAGTAGCGCTCGTGCGTGGCGAGTACCGAGGACAGCTCGGTGCCGGAGAACACCGGGCCGTGTCCGGGCACGATCCACTCGGCGCCGAAGCCGTTCAGCCAGTCCAGTGACCGCAGCGCGCCGTCCAGGGAACCCATGAAGATCAACGGGGTCAGGCCGTGGAAGAGCAGGTCCCCGGTGAACAGGACGCGTTCGGCGGGCAGCCAGGTGATCACGTCGCCGGTGGTGTGCGCGGGGTAGCCGGGGTGGTGCAGTTCGACTCGCCGGTCTCCGTTGTGGAGCACCAGGTCCGAGCGCACGGTCACCGACGGCACCCGCCGCCGCACCGCGCCCCAGTCGGGCACCGGCGACCAGAACGGCGGGCACTCCTCGATGATGGGGTCGGTGCGCAACCCTTCGCGCATGTTCTCGTGTCCGATGATGACGGTCGAGTCGGGCAGCAGGCTGTTGCCGTAGGTGTGGTCGCCGTGTTGGTGCGTGTTCACCGCGAGGCGGATCGGGGCGTCGCCGGTGGCTTCCGCCACCGCCGTGAGAAAGCGTCGGGTCCGGGTGTCGGTGGCACAGGTGTCGACCAGGATGATGCCGTCGGATCCGTTGATGACACCGGCGTTGTTGACCCACCAGGTGCCATCCGGCTGGACCCACGCCCACACGCCGGGCACCAGTTCGTGCAGCGCGCCGCGATCGGCCGTGGTGGCGGAAGCGAGGGAGGCGGTGGCGGGATCGGTCGAAAAGTCGTGCATGCGCGAAAGTCTGCCAGGCAAGCCGTTCCGGCGCTCGGGACGGACGAGGTGCGCGGAGACCACGGGTGCCCGTCGGGTCCCCGTTTCCGGGAACTACGCTGCGATCCCGTGCACGAGGCGGTTCCGGTCATCATCGTCGCGGGTTATCTCGGTTCCGGGAAGACCACGATGCTCAACCACTGGCTGACCACCAGCCGCGGGACGCGCATCGGCGTCGTGGTGAACGACTTCGGGGCGGTGAACATCGACGCGCTGACGGTGGCCGGCCAGGTCGACGCCGGGGTCTCGCTCGCCAACGGCTGCCTGTGCTGCGCGGTCGACGCCAGTGGTCTGGATAAAATGCTGGACCGGCTGGCCGGCGCGGACCTGGACGCGATCGTCATCGAGGCGAGCGGCCTTGCCGAGCCCCGCGATCTGGTGCGACTGGTGCTGGCCAGCGACTGTGCCATCTCCTACGGTGGTCTGGTCGAGGTGGTCGACGCCGTCGAATTCGAGGTCACCCGGGCGCGGCACCCGGAACTGGACCGGCAGCTTTCCTTCGCGGATCTGGTGGTGCTGAACAAGACCGACCGGGTGGATCCGGACGCGCTGGGCCGGGTGCGGGCGGCGCTGGACCAGGTGACCGGCGGACGGCCGGTCCTGGCGACCGACCACGGCCGGGTGCCGCTGGATCTCCTGCTCGACCCGGTCCAGCGGCCGGTGAGCGCGCAGCTGTCGTTCGACGATCTGCGGCACGAGCACGAGGAACACCTCCACACCGCTTACCAGAGCGTCGAATTCGTCTCCGCGCAGCCGCTGCATCCCCGCCGGTTCCTGCGGTTTCTGGACGGGCGTCCGCCCGGTCTGTACCGGGCGAAGGGGTTTGTCCACTTCGGACTCGTCGAGGACCGGTTCGCGGTGCACACGGTGGGCCGCTCGCTGAGTTTCCGGCGCTCGCCATGGCCCGTGGGCGCCCCGCCCACGACGAGCCTGGTGCTGATCGGCTCCGGTCTCGACGCCGGCGCGCTGCGTGCCGGGCTGGCCGAATGCGTCGAACCGGACCCGGCGTCGATCGACGAGAACGCGTTGCTCCGCGTTCTCCGTCATA
The DNA here is from genome assembly GCA_035685725.1 of Amycolatopsis sp. GTDB lineage: Bacteria > Actinomycetota > Actinomycetes > Mycobacteriales > Pseudonocardiaceae > Amycolatopsis_E. The sequence goes on from DASSAD010000224.1 coordinate 65,798, forward strand.
CGACCTGAAAGCCGGAAGTCACGGAACGGAGAATTCCGACAAGGTGGCCGGATCGCATTCGCGGAGCCGCAGCCGGCTTTCGAAACACCGGTGCGCGCCGGTGACCGGGTCGGTGAATTCGAGCGATTTCGCCAGTAGCTGCAGGGGCCGGCTGAAGTCGTCGAGCGTGCTTTCGGTCACGGTGGGGTAGAACCGGTCGCCCAGGATGGGCAGGCCGAGGCCGCTCAGGTGCACGCGCAGCTGGTGGGTCCGCCCGGTCGCCGGGATCAGCCGGTACCGGCCGAGCCCGCACGCGTGCTCGATCAGCTCGACGCGGGTTTCCGCGTTGGGTTCGCCGGGCACCTCCTGTGCGGTGATCGTCCCGCGTTCCTTGACGATCCGGCTCCGCACCGTCGTCGGCAGTGTGAGCGCGGGGTCGTGGCGGGCGACGGCCTCGTACACCTTGCTTACCTTGCGGTCCCGGAAAAGCGTCTGGTAGGCGCCGCGGTCTTCCCGCCGGGTGACGAACATCAACAATCCGGCGGTGACCCGGTCGAGGCGGTGTGCCGGGCTCAGCTCGGGCAGGTCGAGGTCGCGGCGCAGGCGCACCAGCGCGGTCTCCAGCACGTGCCGCCCACGCGGGATGGTCGCCATGAAGTGCGGTTTGTCGACCACCACGAGGTGTTCGTCGGCGTGCACCACCCCGATCTCGAAGGGCACCGGAACCTCCTCGGGCAGGTCCCGGTGGAACCAGATGAGCATGCCGCCACGGAACGGGGTCGTCGCGGTCACCGGGCCGTCGAGCCCCACGATGCGTCCCTCGTCGAGCATCTCGTCGAGCCGGTTCGCGGGCAGCTTCGGGATGCGCTCCACCAGGTGGTCGCGAACGGTCGCCCACGGGCCCTCGGTGGGCAGCCGCATCCTGGCCGGGCTGAGTCCGTTGCGGGGCGGGAGCGGCGCGTCCGGTGTCCGTCTCACCCCGCCGACTCTAGCTTCGCGGCGCTGCCCGCCTCGGCCGTCCCGGGCGCTCCCGGGAAGCCGGTGCGCGGTCCCAGTACGCTGGCCTGAGGAGCGGCGGGGCCGCGGTTGGAGGTCCCGGCCGCCGCGCGTTGATGCCACGGAGTTGTCAGGGCGTTCCGATACGCTGTCCTACCGTGGGTCGCCGCTTGACGCCACAACAGTTTTCACGACCCGGGAGAACGGCCCTGTGACTGCTTCTGCTGAGCCCCTTTACGGGGCCGACGACCTCACCCACCTCGAGGGACTCGAAGCGGTGCGGAAACGGCCCGGCATGTACATCGGGTCGACCGACA
>DASSAD010000225.1:0-3048 GCA_035685725.1 Amycolatopsis sp.
GCAGCCGGCGCTGCAGTCCTACTGGCTCGCGATCCACGTGACGGCCGCGATCATCGCTTCCGGCATCTTCATGATCCCGGGCGTGGCCAGCATCTTCTACCTGTTCCGCACCGCGCACGAGCGCAACCCGGAGAAGTTCGCGCGCTTCGCCCCCAAGCTGCCCCCGGCCGACGTGCTGGACCGGGTCGCCTACCGGGCGACCGTGCTGGCGTTCCCGCTGTTCACCTTCGGCGTGCTGTGCGGCGCGATCTGGGCCGAGTCGGCCTGGGGCCGGTTCTGGGGCTGGGACCCGAAGGAGACGACCGCTTTCATCGCGTGGGTGGTCTACGCCGCTTACCTGCACTCACGGCACACCGCGGGCTGGCGGGGCACCCGTGCGGCCGTGATCAACATCCTCGGGTTCGCCGTGATGGTGTTCAACCTGTTCTTCATCAACCTGGTCACCACGGGGCTGCATTCCTACGCCGGGGTCGGCTGATGACGGAACCCAGTAGACCCGATCCCTACTTCTCCGAGGAAAGCACCGACTCCACCCACTATCCGGCAGCACCACCGCCGCAGCGGTACGGCGGCCGGTATGACCCGGGCGCGCTGCCGCCGTTGCGGCCCGACCAGCCCTACCCGCCGCTGCCGCAGCCGGCCCGGCCGCAGCCGGGCACGGGCTCCGCCTACGGCCCGGTCCGCCCGCCCAAACGCACGCCGCGCTCCGGCTGGCGCAAGGCCGTCTATCTGGGTTCGGGAAAGCTGGTCAACCCGGGGGAAAGCCCGGCCGAGCGGTATCAGCGCGAACTCGTCCTGCGGGTCAACCAGCCGCTGCGGGGCTGCTTCAAGATCGCCATGCTGAGCCTCAAGGGCGGCGTGGGGAAGACCACGGTCACCACGATGCTCGGCTCGACCTTCGCCTCGCTGCGGGGCGACCGGGTCGTCGCGGTGGACGCGAACCCGGACCGCGGCACGCTGTCCCAGAAGATCCCGATCGAGACCACCGCGACGGTCCGGCATCTGCTGCGCGACGCGAACAGGATGACGCGGTACAGCGATGTGCGCGCGTACACCTCGCAGGGGACGAGCCGGCTGGAAATCCTTGCCAGCGAACAGGATCCCGCGGTCTCCGAGGCGTTTTCCGAGGCCGACTACCTGCGCGTGGTCACACTTCTGGAGCACTACTACAACATCGTGCTGACCGACTGCGGGACCGGTCTCATGCACTCGGCGATGAAGGGCGTGCTCGACACGGCCGACGCGCTGGTGGTCGTTTCCTCCTCGTCCGTGGACGGGGCGCGGAGCGCCTCGGCGACGGTCGACTGGCTGGAGGCGCACGGATACGGCGACCTGGTCAAACGCTCGGTCGCGGTGATCAACTCGGTGCGCCCGGGAGCGGGTGCGGTCGATCTGGACAAGCTGACCGCGCACTTCGCGGCGCGGGCCAGAGCGGTGTGCCGGATCCCGTTCGATCCGCATCTGGAGGAGGGCGCCGAGATCGAACTCGAGCGCCTCACCGAGGAAACCCGGCTTGCCCTGCTCGAACTGGCCGCCACGGTGGCCGAGGCCTTTCCGCTCAAGACACGCTGAGCGAGAGTGCCGCGGTGGCGCCGTTATGCGCCGTCGTCGTCCTTGCGGCGCTGCTGCTCGCTGAGGTGACGGAGAAAGTCCGGGTCGTCGTCCGGGGCCGGAACCGAACGGTGAGCGGAAACACCGACCCGCTCGGGGCCGAAGGCTCGCCATAACAGAACAGCGATGGTGAGCGCTCCGATCGCTGCGAGCAGGTAGATCATGCTCGCTCCTTCCGCGTGCCGCCGAACTGATTGACCCGAGGGTAGCTCGTTCGGGAGTTTTCCGGGGCCGGCGTCGCGGGCCCCGTCGTCCTGGTTCGACGGCGCGTGCGATCGGATGCTCCCGGGTGGAACCGCGGAGTTGTCGAACAGAACCTGGCCGTCAAGGTCACCTTAGGGGCGTCCGATGCCACCGGCAGTGGCGTCAGACACCCCTAAGGTGACCTTCAGGGCGGTCAGCGGGTGGGTTCGCTCGCGTCGGTCGTCAGTTCGGCGAGGAGCGCGTTCACCTCGGACTCCCGGAAGCGTCGGTGCCCACCGGGGGTCCGGATCGAACCGATCCGGCCGGCCGTCGCCCAGCGCGTGACGGTCTTGGGGTCAACACGGAACAGCGCGGCGACTTCACCGGGCGTGAGCAGCCGCCCTCCCACGGTCGAGGTCATTTTCCGCCTCCTTCACGACATCACTGCTATAACCGGGAAAGTCCCGGCTTCTTAACGTCGCAATCGTGGCATCTCACCCGGCGAGTACTCGAACGGTTGTGGAAGAGTAAAGGGGTAGTAAGGGACAAATCGCCCAACTGTGGATCTTGACTTCCGGCCCGGTTTCCCGGCACGTTCCCGGACGACCCCGCGGGCCTGGTCAGGGTGGCGCGTAACCTCGTGACCTGTGAGTACTTCGCACCTGGCCCGAGACCTGACGCTCTACCTTCTCGCCCGGCTGGGGATCGCCGTCGCCGTCGCGGCGGTACTCGCGTACGTCGGCGTCTACTGGCTGGTCGCGCTGGCGGCCGGAATCGTGGTCAGTCTGCCAGTGGGATTGCTCACTCTGCGCCGGCTCAACGCGCGGGTCACCGCGGGGCTCGCGGCCCGCAACGAGCATCGTGCCCGCGAGCGCGCCAAGCTGCGCGCGCAGCTGCGGGGCGAGGAATGACGGCCTGGGTACGGGAGGCGGTCCGCCGGCTCGAGGCCGACGCGAACCGCAGCGCGGACACCCACCTGCACGTCTTCCCGCTCCCGCCGGAGTGGGGCGTGGATCTTTACCTCAAGGACGAGTCGGTGCATCCCACCGGATCGCTCAAGCACCGGCTGGCCCGGTCGTTGCTGCTCTACGGCCTGGTCAACGGCCAGATCGGGCCGGACACCGTGCTCGTCGAGGCGTCCAGCGGCTCGACCGCGGTGTCGGAGGCCTACTTCGCGCGCATGCTCGGCCTGGAGTTCGTCACGGTGATCCCGCGCAAGACCAGCCGCGAGAAGATCGCCTTGATCGAGTTCTA
>DASSAD010000226.1:0-30245 GCA_035685725.1 Amycolatopsis sp.
GCGGCACGCGTCTGCCGGGAACAGCTCAGCGCCTGGTCAGCCAGGATTTCGCCGCCAGCACCGCGTCCGGCGTGATCTGGTGGCCGTCGGGGTGCCGGTGCGTGGTCACCTCGGCCGAGCGCCCACGGAGCAGTTCGATGAATCGCTCGGTCGATTCCAGTGGAGCCATCGGGTCACGCACGCCGTTGGACAGGAACACGCGGGTGCCGGTCAGGTCCGTGACCGGTCCCGGCCGCGGCGGATCCGGCACCGGCAGCATCGCGGCGAACAACGCCGCTTCCCGGAGCGCGTCCGGGCGCAGGACCGTCACCGCTCCCGCGATGTTGGCCCCGTTGGAGAAGCCGACCGCGACGAGGCGGCGCCCAGGCGCGAACCCGTATCGCTCGCGGGCGGCGAGGATGAAGTCCGCGAGCTGGTGCGCCCGGGCCACCACGTCGTCGAAGTCGAAGACGCCCTCGGCCCGGCGCCGGAACCACCGCGCCGCACCGGACTCCGACACCGGCCCGGCCGGGGCGAGCAGCGGCGAAGTGGGACCGAGCAGGCGGCCGAGATCGAGCAGGTCGTCCGGGCCGCCCCCGGTGCCGTGCAGCAACAGCAGGACCGGCGCATCCCCACCGTCGGGTCCACCGGCCCCGTCGACGAACTTGTGCTCCAGCGACAGCGGCGGTTTCACACTCGCTCCGGGTTGTTCTCACTGGGCAGGTCGAGCTTCGGGAGCATGTGCTCGATCTGCTCGCGGTCGGGCTCCAGCCACGGCGGGAGCTTCAGCGCGCGGCCCAGTTCCAGCAAGGGCTCGTCGATCGCGAAGCCGGGCTGGTCGGTCGCCACCTCCAGCAGGGTCCCCGCCGGTTCCCGGAAGTAGATCGACCGGAAGTACTGACGGTCCAGAATGGACGTCACGGAAACCCCGGCATCGACGAGTTCGTCCCGCCAGCCGGCCTGGGTTTCCTCGTCCGGCGCCCGCCACGCCACGTGGTGCACGGTCCCGGCCGCGACCAGGCCGCGGGGCGCCTTCGGGGTGACCAGGATGTCGACCAGCGCACCCGGCCCACCCTCGCCGGCGCTGAAACGCAGGCGGTTGGCCTCCTGCGCGGTGAAGCTCAGGCCGAGGTCGCGGAACATCCCGGCGGTGGCGTCCTCCGTGGCCACGGACAGGGTGACCGAGTGCAGACCGCGGATCGCGTGTTCGGCCGGCACCTGGCCGTTGTCCCAGGGGTCGCGCGGGTCGCCCTGCGGATGCGCGACCAGCGCGAGGTGCAGCCCGTCCGGGTCGTGGAAGGTCAGCACGTCCTCGCCCTCGCGGTTGGTGATCCGGTCGGTGGACACCCCGGCCGCGGCCAGATGTTCCTTCCACCAGCCGATGGAGTGCTCGGGCACGGAGAAGGCGGTGGTGGTGGCCTGGCCGGTGCCGCGGCGGCCGCTCGGCGCGTCCCGCCAGGGGAAGAAGGTCATCAGCGTGCCGGGTTTGCCGGACTGGTCGCCGTAGTAGAGGTGATAGGTGCCCGGGTCGTCGAAGTTCACCGTCGTCTTCACCAGGCGCAGCCCGAGGGTGCGGAGATAGAAGCCGACGTTGCGCTGCGGGTCTCCGCCGATGGCGGTGACGTGGTGCAGGCCGCTGGTCTTGATGGACATCTCGTCCTCCTTGGTGATGGCGCCCTTGATTCGACCGTAACCCAATAACCTCTCGCGAGCAAGATATATTCCAGGAAGAGAAGACTCGGTATACTCGCCCCGTGGCTGACGACGACGAGATCGTGACCTGGTGGGGGCTGGTGATCGAGGGCTACCTGGCGACCCAGGAGCGGCTGATGGGCGAGATCGCGGAGCGCTTCGGACTCGCCCCGGCCACCTTCGACATCCTCCTGCGGCTGATCCGCACCCCCGGTCACCAGCTGCCGATGACCCGCCTGGCGACCGAGGCGGCGCTGTCCAGCGGCGGCTTCACCAAGGTGGCCGACCGGATGGTCGCGGCCGAGCTGATCCGCCGGACCCCCAGCCCGAGCGACCGGCGGGTCACCTACGCCTGCCTCACCGAGCACGGCCGGGAAGTCGCGGAAAAGGCGCGGCAGGCCTGCGCGGAGATCCTCCGCCGCCGCGTCCTCGATCCCCTCGGTCCGGAATCCTCGGCCGCGCTGGCGGAAGCGATGCGCACTCTCCGCGAGACCAACCGCGAATGACCGCGCGCCGGTTCCGCTCACCCGTGCCCGGAAACGCCGCTTCCAAGGCCCGCATCAGGGGCCTTCGGCCCTGTTGCCTTACCCCGGACGGAGGCGCACCATGGGCAGATCGCGCCGCAGACCGGCCGCGGCGCTCGTGGCCGAGGGAGGCCGAATGCTCCGCAACTCAGCGATCACGACCATGCTGCCGGCGCGGGACGCGGACCGCGCCAGCCACTTCTACGCCGACACCCTGGGCCTGCACCTGACGGCGAAAAGCCCGGACGGCACCTACTACTTCGAAGCCGGGCACGGCGACGCCATCGGTCTCCGGCCGCTCCCGGACGCGCAACCGAGCGACAACACGGCAATGAGCTTCGAGGTCTCCGACATCGCAGGCGAAGTCGCGGAACTCGAAGGGCGAGGCGTCCAGTTCCAGGACTTCGACTCCGGTGAGCTCCGCACCGTCGACCACATCGCGACCCTCGGCAACGAGAAGGCGGCCTGGTTCGCCGACACCGAAGGCAACATCCTCTGCCTGCACGAGGTGATCGGGCAGTAGGCGCCCCTTCGGTCAGATGCCGAGGGTGGGGAACACTTTGGCCGCGTTGGCGGACAACACCCCGGTGAGGACCTCTTCGGGCAGGCCCAACTCGGCCAGCGCGCACACGTTGCGGCGCGTGCCCGGGACGCCGGGCCAGTCGGTGCCGAAGATGAACCTCCCGGCCAGCCGGGTCAGGTCGAAGCGCGCGTAGTACTCGGGCAGCTTCGCCGGCGGCAGGCCGGCCAGGTCCAGCCAGACGTTCTCCCTGGCGAGCGCGAGGAACGCGGCCACGTCGTACCACCAGCCCCGGCCGCCGTGCGCGAGCACGAACTGCACGCCGGCGAAGTCCTCCACCACGTCGAGGAGCAGCTCCGGGTTGCCGAAGCTCGCGCGCGCCCCCGGAAAGTTGCTGGTGCCCGAGTGCAGGATGACCGGGACACCGCGGTCCGCGCAGACCTGGTACGCGGCGTAAAGCTCCTTGTCGGCCGGCGAGAACGCGCCGTGCACCGGATGCACCTTCAGCGCCACCGCGCCGAGATCGAGCTGCCGCTCCACCTCGGCGGCCAGCGGATGGTGCAGGTACGGGTTGACGTTGGCGACCAGCCGGAACCGCACCGGATTGTGCGCCACGATCGGCACCAGATCCTCGATCGGCTGAATCCCGGTCGCGCGCGGGCTGTACTCGCAGAACAGGAGGGCCCGGTCCACGCCCTGCTCGTCCAGCAGCGCGTCGAGGCGGGCCGGTACCGGGTCTCCGTTGTCGTCGTAGGCCCGGCGCCAGTCGTGCGGCCCGGAGAACCGGTCGGCCCACTCCAGCCAGGCCGGTTTCAGGGTGCTCAGCCGCGGCGGGTGCACATGGGCGTCGACCACCGTCCTGCCGCCTATCAAGCAAGCGCTCCCGGACGCAGCGAATCACGGACCCGCTCGCGGAGCACGTTGCGGCGGATCTTGCCCGTCGCGGTCTTCGGCAGTTCGGCCATCCGCACCACCGCGCGCGGTCGCTTGAACGAGGCCAGCCCCGCGCGGCAGAAGTCGATCAGGGCGGGCTCGTCGAGCGTTCGCCCGGACACCGGCACCACGGCGGCGACCGGTTTGTCGATGCCGTCCGCGTCGGGCGCGGCGACCACCGCGACCTCGGCCACGTCGGGATGTTCCAGCAACCGTTGCTCCACTTCGGACGGTGACACCCAGATTCCGCCTGCCTTGAGCATATCGTTGAACCGGCCGAGACAGGTGTAGGTGCCGTCGGGGTTGCGGACGTAGCTGTCGCCGGTGCGCAGCCAGTCCCCCTGGAAGACCCGTTTCGTCGTCTCGTACCGGCTCCAGTACCCGGTCGCGATGGACGGCCCCCGCACGTACAGCTCACCCGGTTCCCCGGGACGCTCGACCGGTGCGCCGGCGGTGTCCCTGATCTCGACGTCATACCCCGGCACGGCCACCCCGGTGGTGCCCGCCACCACCTCGCCCGGCCGGTTCGACAGGAAGATGTGCAGGGCCTCGGTCGAGCCGATGCCGTCGAGGATTTCCACGCCGAAACGCTCCCGGAACCGCTCGTACAGCACCGCCGGCAGCGGCTCACCCGCCGAAACGGCTTGGCGCACCGAGGAAAACGTGTCGTCCGGGAGGTCGCTGGCGAGCACCGCGGCGTAGAAGGTCGGGACGGCGAAGAACAGCGTGGGCCGCTCGGCACGCACCCGCCCCGCCACCGCCCCGGGGCTCGGCCGGCCCGCTTCCAGGACCGTGCTCGCGCCCACCGACAGCGGGAAGAACGCCGAGTTCCCGATCCCGTAGGCGAAGAACAGCTTCGCCACGGAGAAACACAGGTCGTCCGCGCGGATGCCGAGCACCCCCGTGCCGTAGGTCTCGCAGACCGCGCGGATGTTCGCGTGCCGGTGCATCGCGCCCTTCGGCTCGCCCGTGGTCCCCGAGGTGTAGAGCCAGAGCGCCGGAGAATCCTCCCAGGTGGCGTACCGCGGAATCGCCGTCGCGCCGGCCAGTTCGGCCCAGTCGTGGGTCCCCACGCCGTGCGCGAAGTGAATCGGATCCGCGCGGTCCAGCACGACGTCGGTGACCTCGGGGGCCAACTCGGTCGCGGTCTTCGCGACCGCGGTGAACTCGTCCGAGACGCACAGCACCCGGGCCCGCGAGTCGGCCAGCACCTTGCCCAGCTCGGCAGCGGTGAGCATGGTCGACACCGGCACCGCGACCGCGCCGAGGTGCATCGCGCCGAGGATCCCGGTGAGCAGCTCGACGCCGTCGACCATGCACAGCATGACCCGCTCCTCCGGGCGCACGCCGATCCCGGCGAGCCCGCCGGCGACCCGGGCCACCTCGTCGGCCAGCTCGGCGTAGGTCAGCGTCCGCCCTGCCCCGACGACCGCCGTCCGCTCGCCCCGGCCGGCACGGAGGTGGCGGTCGAGCAGGTAGTCCACCGCGTTGAACCCGGCCATGTCCGCCTCCGCAACGGTGTTCTCGAGCTGCTCTCCGGCTGCCCCGCCGGATCGCCCTACAGGTAGACGTACTCGTAGTCGAACGGCTTGCCGTTGATGCCCTGCCGGGGCGGCGCCACCCAGCCGGCGATCTTCCCGCGCTCGTGGACCGGCCGCATCAGGGAACGGACGAAGGCCAGGTCCTCGCTGGTCGGCAGCCAGTGGCTCCGCCCCGCTTCCCAGGTCTTCTCGTCCACGATCGTCCCGTCCGGTGTGATGTGGTGGCCGGAGTTTATGCCGACTTTCCGGTTGAATCCAGGGTGCGGAAGCCGGAACCGGAACGACATGCCGGCGTCGGCGAGGATCTTGTTCCACCGCTTGACCCCGGACTCGCAGTCGGCGATGTACTCCCCGCGCAGATCCAGGTTCAGCGCCAGGATCTTCTGCACCTCCGCGCGTTCCCAGGTGCCGTCCTCGCGCGGCCGCGCCAGCTCCCAGCTCTCGTCGGTGAGCCGGTGGTCGTCCTTGCGGCGGGACTCCAGCCACCGGCCCTTGAGCCCGGCCGTGTAGTAGTTCGCCGCGTTCGTCGAGGTCTCGCCGCCGAACAGGTCGAGCGAGACGGTGTAGTGGAAGTTGAGGTACCGCTGGATGATCTCCAGCGGAATCCCGCCGTGCGCACCGATATCGGTGGTGTCGTGCTCGCGGATCAGCTCCGCGCTGCGCTGCACGACCCGGTCCACGCCCGTCGTGCCGACGAACATGTGGTGCGCTTCCTCCTTCAACATGAACTCGCAGGTGCGCGAGAGCGGGTCGAAGGCGGACTCCTTGAGCGTGCCCAGCTGGTACTTGCCGTCACGGTCGGTGAAGTAGGTGAACATGAAGAACGCCAGCCAGTCGGCGGTCTCCTCGTTGAACGCACCCAGAATGCGCGGCGCGTCCGGGCTGCCCGAGTTGCGGAACAGCAGCGCCTCGGCCTCCTCGCGGCCCTCCCGCCCGAAGTAGGCGTGCAGGAGGTAGACCATCGCCCACAGGTGACGGCCCTCCTCGACGTTGACCTGGAACAGGTTCCGCAGGTCGTACAGGCTCGGCGCGGTCAGTCCCAGCAGCTTCTGCTGCTCCACCGACGCCGGTTCCGTGTCGCCCTGGATCACGATCAGCCGCTGCAGCTCCGCCCGGTACTCGCCGGGCACCTGCTGCCAGGCCGGCTCCCCGCGGTGCTCGCCGAAGGAGATCCGCCGGTCGCGGTCGCGTTCGGCCAGGAAGATCCCCCACCGGTAGTCCGGCACGTTGACGTGGTCGAAATGCGCCCAGCCCTCGCGGCCGACACTGACCGCGGTGCGCAGGTACACCCCGTGCGTTTCCAGCGTGGGACCCATTTCGCCCCACCAGTTCATGAACTTCGGCTGCCAGCCCTCCAGCGCCCGCTGCAACCGCCGGTCCCCGGCCAGGTCGACGTTGTTGGGGATCTTGGCGTCGTAATCGATCTTCTCCGGCATCTCGTCACACCCGTTTGCGGTCGAGGTTCGCTTTCTGCCCGGTGCCGTACCGGCGCAGGGCGCCTTCCGGTCCCGCGGCGTTGGTCCTGGTGAAAATCCAGTTCTGCCAGGCGGAGAGCCGCCCGAAGATCTTCGTCTCGACGGTTTCCGGCCCGACGAAGCGGTGGTTGGCCTCCATGCCGGTCAGCGCGTCCGGGCTCAGCGCGCCGCGACCCTCGAGCACGATCCTGATCTCGTCCGCCCAGTCGAGATCGTCCGGAGCGTCGGTGACCAGGCCCAGCTCGACCGCGTCCGCCGCCTCCAGCCGGCGGTCGCGCTCACGCTTGAGCCAGTCGAGATGATCGTGCTCGCCGTAGAACCGGGATTCCAGGCGGGACAACCCGTTGCCCATCGGGAACACGCCGAAGTTCGCGTCCGAGAGGACGACGCAGGCGCGCTCCGCGCTGTCCTCGTCGTCGATCGGCGGACCGTCCAGCAGGTACTGCCGGTCACAGGCCAGCGCCAGTTCCGTGAGCACCCCGGCGAAGCAGCCGCCCGGTTCGATCAGCGCGATCAGGCTGCGGCTGGTGACGTCGAGTCGTTTCAGGGTGCGCTTGTAGTACAGCAGGATCTCGGTGGAGAGCCAGTCGTTCGCGTCGAGCAGCACCCGCTCGTTCGCCAGCACCGCCTCCGGGTCGCCCTCGGTGCGGAACACCCAGGTGCCCAGCTCCGGCTCGTTCGTGCGCAGCCGCAGGATGAGGTCGTCCAGTTCGCGGGTCATCGCGAGGAGCCAGCCACCGTCCCCCGGTCCGCGGACGGTGATGGTGACGACGCCGAGATCGCGGTCGAGTGCCGCGGAGACGTGCCGGTAGTCGATCGCGTCCGCGGTTTCGGTCCGTTCGAGCGGGGCCAGTTCGATGCCGCGGCCGTCCTCGGGGCGGTTGCTCCGGGCCGCGGCCTCGAGCGCGCGGCGGGTGACCACCGCGCGGAAGTCCGGCCGCGGCACGAGCTCGTCCACCAGCCGCCAGTCCACCGCGGTGCGCCCCTTGATCCCGTCCGGCCGAGTGGCGAACACGTCCGCGCGGTCCCGGCGGACCCGGCGCTTGTCGACGACCCGGGTCAGCCCGCCGGTGCCCGGCAGTACGCCCAGCAGCGGCACCTCGGGCAGCGCCACGGTCGAGGAGTTGTCGTCCACCAGCAGGATCCGGTCGCAGGCCAGGGCGATCTCGTAGCCACCACCGGCGCAGCTGCCGTTGACCGCGGCGAGGTAGACCTGCCCGGAGTTCTCGGTCGCGTCCTCGATCCCGTTGCGGGTCTCGTTGGTGAACTTGCAGAAGTTCACCTTCCACGCGTGCGAGGAGGCGGCGAGCATCCGGATGTTGGCCCCGGCACAGAACACCTTGTCCTTGGCGCTGGTGATCACCACCGCGCGCACCTCGGGATGCTCGAACCGCAGGCGCTGCACGGCGTCGTAGAGCTCGATGTCCACGCCGAGGTCGTAGGAGTTGAGCTTGAGCTCGTAGCCCGGTACCAGGCCGCCCTGCTCGTCGACGTCCAGCTCCAGCCACGCGATCGGGGGCTCGACGCGCAGGTGCCAGTGGCGGTACTGATCAGGATGCCGATCGAAGGACACCTTCGCCATACACCTGATTGTCTACAACTTCTTGCCGGACGTCAACGATATGTAGATTTTTTGCGGTGTCCTTCAGGGTGTCCTTCAGGGTGTCCTTCGGGAGTCCGTCGGGCTGTCTTCGCGGCGTCCACCGATCAGCCACGCGCCCGCGGGAGGGCAATACGGTGTTGCCATGCCACTCACGCCGTCCACCAGGCCATTCAGCACCACCAAACTCGACCGGGCGCCCGAGGTCACCGCCCCCGACGGAGCCGCGGTCCGGCCGCTCTGCGTGCTTCCCGGCGCGGCCAGCTTCGCCCAGTTCGAGCTCGCGCCGGAGGAGATCTCCCGGGCCGTCTCGCACGCCACGGTCGAGGAGATCTGGTACGTCGTCAGCGGCAGCGGGCGCATGTGGCGGGAGCAGCACGGCCGCGAGGACATCACATCGCTCGAACCCGGCGTCTGCCTGACCATCCCGCTCGGCACGTCCTTCCAGTTCCGCAGCGGCCCGGCCGGGCTCCGGGTGGTCGCGGCGACCACGCCGCCATGGCCGGACACCCCGGACGAGGCCCGTCCCGCCCAAGGGCCATGGTGACTCTTCCGCACCAGGCACCCGTGTCCGGACGCCCCGTGGACCACCCGCCGCGGTCAGCCGTGAACCCGCCGGCCGGGGCGGATGTCACAGGTCGCCGCCTTGGCCTCCTGGATGTGCACGTTCGGGTCGAGCACCACCGAGAGCAGATCGTTCGCGGAGTCTCCTGTGGACAGTCCATTTCGGCCCCAGTGGTAGGGGATCCCGATCTGGTGCACGGTCTTTCCCCTGACCCGCAACGGTTTCACCCGACTCGTGACCAGTACCCTCGCCTCGATGGCGGCCCGCGCCGAGACGATCGTGGCCCAGCCGCCGTGCTCCAGACCACGCTCGGCCGCCAGTTCCGGCGAAACCTCGCAGAAGAACTCGGGTTGCAACTCCGAAAGCACCGGCAGGGTGCGGCTCATTCCGCCCGCGGTGTGATGCTCGGTCAATCGGTAGGTGGTGAACACGAAGGGATACCGCTCGTCGTTGTAGCGGTTGGCCGGATGTTCGTAGGTCTGCCGAGCCGGATTGACCTGCGCGCGGTAAAGCGGGTTGTCGACCGGTGATTCGAACGGTTCATAGTGCGCGGGCAGCGGCCCGTCGACGAGTCCGGCCGGCGCGAACAGCCAGGCCTTCCCGTCCGACTGCATGATGAACGGGTCGATCCCGGAAAGCGCTTCCTGGGCCCGCGCTCCTTCGGGCGGCCGGTAGTCCGGCGGTTTCCCCGGCTCGAAGTCGGGCACGTCCTCACCGGTCCACTCGCCACGATCGGCGTCCCACCAGACACAGCGTTTCCGCTCACTCCACGGCTTCCCGTCCGGGTCGGCCGAAGCACGGTTGTAGAGGATGCGCCGGTTGGCCGGCCAGGCCCACGCCCAGCCCGGCGCGACCCAGCTCTGTGCCGAGCCCGGCCGCCGATTCGCCGCGTGGTTGTGGCCACCCGCGTGGACACCGCAATAAATCCAGCACCCGCAGGCCGTCGAGCCGTCGTCGGCGAGTTCGGTGTACGCGGACAGCGGCCCGTCCGGCCCGCTCCCGTTGATCTCGGCGAGCACCGATTCCGCGCTGGGCTCGGCGATCGCGCCCTCGGTCGGGTAATTCCAGGTCAGCTCCTTGATCGGGAGATCGCGCGGATCGTGGCCGCCGGCGAGCTTTTCCCGGATGATGCGCCCGAGGTGGTAGTAGAACCAGAGGTCACTGCGCGCGTCACCCGGCGGTTCGACGGCCTTGTGGTGCCATTGCAGAAGCCGCTGTGTGTTGGTGAAACACCCGTCCTTCTCGGTGTGCGCGGCCGCGGGCAGGAAGAAGACCTCGGTGCCGATCTCCTCGGTCCGCAGTTCGCCGCTTTCGATCTCGGGGCCGTTCCGCCAGAACGTGGCGCTCTCGATCATCTGCAGGTCGCGCACCACCAGCCAGTCCAGGTTCGCCAGCCCCAGCCGCTGCAGCTTCCCGTTCGCCGACCCGATCGCCGGATTCTCGCCGACCAGGAAGTATCCCTTGCACTCGCCCGAAATCTGGTTCATCACCGTGGTGTAGGTGCCGTGGTCGCCGGTCACCCGCGGCAGGTGATCGAAGCGGAAGTCGTTGCCCGCCTGGGCATGCGCGCCCCAGTACGCCTTGAGCAGACTCACCACGTACGAGCGCGTGTTGCCCCAGAAACCGGCGCGGCCCTCGGCCGCCGCGACGAAGCTGTCCAGGTCCGGATGCCGGTGCGCGGCGGGCATCGGCAGATACCCGGGCAGCAGGTTGAACAGGGTCGGGATGTCGGTGGAACCCTGGATGCTGGCGTGTCCGCGCAGCGCCAGGATGCCGCCACCGGGACGACCGATGTTGCCCAGCAAGGCCTGCAGGATCGACGCGGTGCGGATGTACTGCACGCCGACCGTGTGCTGCGTCCAGCCGACCGAGTAGACCCAGGCGGTCGTCCGCTCCCGCCCGGAATTCGCCGTGATCGACTCGGCGACCTCGTGGAACAACGCGGGCGGGACACCGCAGACGTCCTGCACCAATTCCGGTGTGTACCGGGCGAAATGCCGCTTCACCACCTGGTAGACGCAGCGGGGATGGGTCAGCGTCTCGTCCAGCTTGGGCTTGATCCCCGCCCCGGCGTCCTCGTAGGCCCAGCTATCCGTCTCGTAGTGACGCCGTTCCGGGTCGAAACCGGAGAACAGTCCGTCCAGATCCTCGGTATCACGGAAATCCTCGCGCAGGATCGCGGCGGCGTTGGTGTAGGCCAGGACGTATTCACGGAAGTCTTTTTCGTTGTCCAGGACGTAGTTGATGAGCGCGCCGAGAAAGGCGATGTCGCTGCCGGCCCGTACCGGCACGTGCCGGTGGGCCAGCGCGCTGGTCCGGGTGTACCGCGGATCGATGTGGATGATCTTCGCGCCACGCGCCTTCGCCTCCATCACCCACTGAAACCCGACGGGATGGCACTCGGCCATGTTCGATCCCTGAATGACAATGCAGTCGGCATTGGCGAGATCCTGCTGGAACGTCGTGGCGCCACCACGGCCGAAGGAGGTTCCCAGACCGGGAACCGTGGAGGAGTGTCAAATACGGGCCTGGTTCTCGATCTGTATCGCGCCGAGCGCGGTGTACAGCTTCTTCATCAGGTAGTTCTCTTCGTTGTCCAGCGTCGCGCCGCCGAGGCTGGCGAAGCCGAGCGTGCGGTTGAGGCGGCGGCCCTGATCGTCGACGTCCTGCCAGGTTTCGCGGCGCGTCCTGAGCACCCGGTCGGCGATCATCTCCATCGCGTCGTCGAGGGGAAGCCGCTCCCAGTCCGTCCCGTAGGGGCGGCGATAGCGGACCTCGGTCACCCGGCTCGGGCTGGTCACGAGCTGTTTGCTGGCCGCGCCCTTCGGGCAGAGACGGCCCCGGGAGATGGGCGAATCCGGGTCGCCCTCGATCTGCGTGACCCGGCCGTCCTTGACGTAGACCCGCTGCCCGCAGCCCACCGCGCAGTAGGGGCAGACCGAGGCGACC
The DNA here is from genome assembly GCA_035685725.1 of Amycolatopsis sp. Lineage (GTDB taxonomy): Bacteria > Actinomycetota > Actinomycetes > Mycobacteriales > Pseudonocardiaceae > Amycolatopsis_E. Next base: position 11,779 of record DASSAD010000226.1, read on the forward strand.
ACCTTGTCGGCGTCTTCGGTGCGTGCCCGCAGTCGGCGGGAGCCCGCCGACTCGGCCGCGGCGGCGCGCCCGCTGTGGTCCGGGCCGGTGAGCTGCCGGTAGACCGGCCAGGCACCGAGCCGATCCTCGATCCGACGCCATACGCCCATCCGCCAACGCTAACCCCGGTCAACTTCTCCCGCAGCGGGCCGGCCGGCTCCCCCGACGGTGCGGGTTCCGTCGGGATGGCGGACGGTGATCCGCCGCGCATCCAGTCGTTCCAGGAGCGGGACGGCGACGCGGCGCGTGGTGCCGAGCGCGCGACGGGCCTCACTCACCGTGAACGGCTGCACCAGGGTGGACAGGATGTCCACCGCGCGGGCCAGGGCGTCCGGACCCAGTACGATCCCGTCGGCCAGCCGGGTCAGCCGGCCCGCCCGGTCCGCGGCCGCCAGCTCGCGCGGACCCAGCCGCCAGTTCGCCAGTTCACCGGCCTCCGGTGCCCGGAACGGCGCCCGTGCGAGCGAGTCCGCCACGGCCCGTACCGCCCGGTCGACCTCCGTCGGCAACGCCGTCCCGGGCCGGCGCACCAGACCGTCGGCGGTCTCCAGACCGGTTCCCGCGAGCAGCACCGGCACGAGTTCGGCGGACGGCAGCCCGAGATCGTGCCGCAGCGCTTCGAGCGGCATTCCCGCCGCCACGGGATGTTCCGTGCACCATTCCGCGAACCGGGCGAGCGCGTCCCGCCGCTTCCGTGACCACGTTCCGTCGTCCACCACCCATTCGCCGACCTGCCTGCCCACCGGCGAAAGCCCCATCGCCCGCAGCTCCGAGGTCCTGGCGAAGGCCGGGGGCCGCACCCGGCCGGAGGCCAGTTCCGCGGCCCTGTCCCGCGCGGCACCGCGACGGTTCAGTGCGGGCGGACGCACGTCGAGCACCTCCACACCGGCAGCGACGCGATGCTCGCCCGGGTCGCGCAGCAACCCGATGTCGCCGACTCGCAGCGGCAGCGGGGTGGCCAGCCGAAGCCGTGCCGCTTGCGTGCCGAGTTCCCGCACCCGGACCGGGACGGCCGCCGAGCCGATGTGCAACACCAGGGTGCGATGCAGCCGGTCCGCCGAGCGCACGCCGACGTCTACTTCGGCGCTGGTCAGCCAGGCGCCCGGCGTGCGCAGGGTGTCCCCGCGCGAGATGCTCCGGCGGTCGATCCCCCGCAGGTTGACCGCCACCCGCGCGACCGCCGGGACTTCGGTTCGTTCCTCGCCGAGCGACTGCAACCCCCGAACCGTCACCGGTTCGCCGCCGTGGTCGAGGACGTCGCCGACCCGGACGACACCGGCGGGGAGCGTGCCGGTGACCACCGTTCCGGCGCCCCGCACCGTGAACGATCGATCCACCCACAAGCGCACATCGGCGGACAGCTCGGGGGCGGGCATGTCATCGGCCAGCGCGACCAGCCCCGCGACCAGATCCGGCATGGTCGTCACCACCGGCGCGGAGTTCAGCGACGATCCCGCCAGCGCCCGCCGGACCTGCCCGATCGCGGGACCGGGTGCGGCGAGATCCGTCTTGGTGATCATGACGAGGCCGTGGCGCACACCGAGCGCGTCCAGCGCGGCCAGGTGTTCGGCCGACTGCGGCATCCACCCCTCGTCGGCCGCGACCACGAACAGCACCGCGGGCACCGGGCCGACCCCGGCGAGCATGGTGCCCACGAACCGCTCGTGCCCGGGGACGTCGACGAACGCGACCGTGCGGCCGTCCAGGTCGGTCCAGGTGAAGCCGAGCTCGATCGTCAGCCCGCGCCGCCGTTCCTCCGCGAGCCGGTCCGGCCGGCTGCCGGTGAGCCGGTGCACCAGCGTTGACTTGCCATGATCGACGTGACCCGCGGTGGCTATGACGAGCATCGCCGCATCGCCACCAGGAGCCGCTCGTCGTCGGCGGGATCGACGGTACGCAGGTCGAGCAGGCACCGGCCGCGCTCGACCCGGCCGACCACCGCCGGATCCCCGGTGCGCAGCGGGCGGGCCCAGGATTCGGGCAGGCTCACGGCCGCGCTCGGCAGTTCGACGCCGGGCGCGCCGCCCCCGCCGACGGCCGCGACGCAGTCGACCGCGCGGGCCTGGGGAATGTTCGCGGCCAGTTTCCCGGCGCGGGCACGAAGCTCCGCCGGTTCGGCGGCGAGCGCTCGCGTGACCGGCGGTTCCGGACCGCGCAGGGTGGCCTCCACTGCGGCGAGGGTCAGCTTGTCCACCCGCAGTGCCCGGGCCGCGGGATGCCGGCGCAGCCGGTCGACCAGGTCTGCCGCGCCGAGCAGGAGCCCGGCCTGCGGGCCCCCGAGCAGCTTGTCTCCGCTGGCCGTGACCAGGTCGGCTCCCGCGCGAAGCGTGCTGGTGGCGTCGGGTTCGCGGGGCAGCAGCGGATGCGCCGACAGCAAGCCGGAGCCGATGTCGACGACGAGCGGGACGCCGAGCCCGGCCAGTTCCGCCACATCCACCGCCGAGGCGAAGCCGGTGATGCGGAAGTTCGCCGGGTGGACCTTGAGCACGAACCCGGTTTCCGGTCCGAGCGCGCTCGTGTAGTCCCGCAGGCTGGTGCGGTTCGTCGTGCCGACCTCGCGCAGGCGGGCGCCGGTCGAGGCGAGCAGTTCGGGGATGCGGAAGCCGTCGCCGATCTCGATCAGCTCACCCCGGCTGAGCACGATTTCCTTACCTGGAGCCAAAGTCAGGGCCGTCAGCAGGAGCGCCGCGGCGTTGTTGTTCACCAGGTGCACCGCTTCGGCGGCGGGGACCGCCTCCGCGAGCGCGGTTAGTGCGCTCCGGCCGCGGCGGGCGCGTCGGCCGGTTTCCAGGTCGAACTCGACGTCCGTGTTCCCGCCCGCGGCGGCCACCGCGTCGAGTGCCGCCGCCGACAGCGGAGCGCGGCCGAGGTTGGTGTGCACGACCACGCCGGTCGCGTTGAGCACCCGCCGCAGGCCGGACGCGGTCGGCGGAAGGGCTGCGATCACCTGCTCGGCGACCTGCTCGGGCTCGATCTCCCCGGCGCGGGCCTGCTCCTGTGCGGCCAGCACCGCCGCTTTGACCAGCGCCCGGCCGAGCACGCGTTCGGCTTCGGCGATCCGGGGCTGGGCGAGGATCGCGTCGGTCCGGGGAATCCGCCGTCGCCGGCCGGCATCGCGCCCGCCCGGCACGGCAGTCCCGGTCTCACCCGTGCCCGGCATCCGCCGAACTCCGGGGTGCTCGCCGGGCCCGGCGGAGGCGGACGGGAATCGAACCCGCCAGCGGCGGTGTCCACCGCTCGACGGTTTTGAAGACCGCGCCGGTCACCAGGCCGGGTACGCCTCCCTGGACCATGCGATCCATCGTCGCAACTGTGCGGGAGAAGTGCGACCGGAGCGGCGCGGAGCCACCATGGAGCCATGGCCTACCGGCTCACCCAGTACGCGCACGGCGGCGGCTGCGCCTGCAAGATCCCGCCGGGCGAGCTGGAGGACGTGGTGCGCGGCCTGACGGGCGTGCGGCCCCTGGACCCGCTCGGCGAGTTGCTGGTCGGGCTGGACAGCGGTGACGACGCCGCCGCCGTGCGCGTGCGGCCGGGCTTGGCGCTGGTGTCCACCACGGACTTCTTCACCCCCGTGGTCGACGATCCCTATGATTGGGGCCGGATCGCGGCGGCGAACGCACTGTCCGATGTGTACGCGATGGGTGGGCGGCCCGTGTTGGCGGTCAATCTGCTCGGCTGGCCACGCGGGATGCTGCCGTTCGAACTCGCCAAGGAGGTCCTGCGGGGTGGTCTGGACATCTGCGTGACGGCGGGCACGCACCTCGCGGGCGGGCACAGTGTGGACGACCCGGAACCCAAATACGGCCTCGCGGTCACCGGCCTGGCGGATCCGGAACACTTGCTGCGTAACGATTCCGGCCGTCCCGGATGGCCGCTTTCGCTGACCAAGCCGTTGGGCACCGGCGTGCTCAACGCGCGACACAAGGCGACGGGCGAGGTCTTCGGGGAAGCCATCGACACGATGACGACACTGAACGACGAAGCGTCACGGGCCGCACTTGCGGCCGGAATCACCTGCGCCACCGACGTCACCGGATTCGGCCTGCTCGGCCACCTGTCCAAGCTCGCCAGTGCAAGCCGGGTGACCGCGATCGTCGACTCGGCCAAGGTGTCCTATCTGGACGGTGCGCGGGCGGCGCTCGCCGGCGGATACGTGAGCGGCGGCACCCGGCGCAACCTCGACTGGGTACGCCCGCACGCCGATCTCGCCGCGATCGGCGAGGACGAGGCACTGCTGCTGGCCGACGCCCAGACCTCCGGCGGACTGCTGCTCGCCGGCGAGATCCCGGGCGCCGAGGTGATCGGCGAACTGGTGCCCCGCGGCGAACACGTGATCGTCGTCCGCTGAGGCTCGTCCGGGCCGCGCCGCTCGCGCGACGGGAATGTGCTCCGGCCCGCCATCGTTGCGCACGGTATGGATGACCTCGCCGAACGCGTTCTCGCCGCGGCCGACACCATCGCCGTCGTGGGGCTCAGCCGTGATCCGGCCAAGGCCGCGCACGCCGTGCCCGCGCAGTTGCAGGCGGCCGGGTTCCGGATCATCCCGGTCAACCCGTCGGCCCGAACGCTGCTCGGCGAGCGGGTCTACGCCACGCTGGCCGACATCCCGGAGCAGGTTGATCTGGTGGAGGTGTTCCGGCCCGCCGCCGAGGCACCCGGGATAGCGCGGCAGGCCGTGGCCATCGGCGCGAAAACCCTGTGGCTGCAGGAGGGAATCGTGTCCGCGCAGGCCCGCCGGATCGCCGGGGAGGGCGGGCTCGCCTACGTCGAGGACCGGTGCGCCGCGGTGGTCCGGGCGCTGGCACGAATCACCAAACCGTAGCGCCCACCCGGGCTCAACCCCTGGGTTGAGGATTCGCCGCCCCCGACGCGGTGTGGTTGTCCCATGACGACAGGGGTGATCGGGAAACGGCGCGTGCGCTGGGAGACGGTCGGGCTGCCGGGGGTACTCGCGGTCGCGGCGGTGTTGTACTGCTGGGGACTCGGCGGCCGGACCGTGCAGCCGTACTACGCGGCGGCCGTGCACTCGATGTCGCGGAGCCTGACGGCCTTCCTCTACGCCGGCTACGACCCCGTGGGCGTGGTCAGCATCGACAAGCCGCCGATGGCGTTCTGGGTGCAGGCCATCGTGGCGGCCGTCTTCGGCTATCACCTCTGGCTGGTGGCGCTGGTGCAGGCCGCCGAGGGAGTCGCGGCGGTGCTGGTGCTGCACCGGACGGTGCGGCGCTGGGCCGGAGAGCGCACGGCGCTGCTCGCCGCGGCGCTGCTCGCGTTGTCGCCGGTCACCACGGTCATCGACCGGGATATCCAGCCCGACGGGCTGCTGGTGCTGCTCCTGCTGCTCGCGGCCTACTGCGTGACGCGCGCCGTCGACGGAGGCCGGACCGGGTGGCTGGTCAGCGCGGGGGCGCTGACCGGACTCGCCTTCCTGGCGAAGATGCTCGCCGCGTGGGTCGCGCTGCCCGCGCTGGCGCTGGCCTACCTCGCCGCGCCCGGCGGCCGGGGCCGGAAGCTGTGGCAGCTGGTGCTCACGGGAGTGGTGACGCTGGCGGTGTCGATGTCATGGCCGCTACTGGTGACGGTCGCCACGAACCGGCCGTATGTGGGAAGCACTGTCACCGACTCGATCTGGGAACTGATCTTCGGCTACAACGGCTTCGGCCGGGTGCTGGGCAACGACACGGGTGCCCTCGGCGTGTACGGGGCCGGGGCGGGCGTGAACTTCGGTGGAGTTCCGGGCCCGCTGCGGCTGTTCGATGAGGAGCTCGGCGGTCAGGTCGCCTGGCTGCTGCCGGTGGCAGTGGTGTCGGTGCTCGTGGCCGCCGCTATGGGGTGTCGCAAAGGGGAGCGCAAGCGTGGCGGAACGCCGGCCGAGCGCGCGGGCTGGCTCCTGTGGGGTGGCTGGCTGGTGAGCTACGGTCTGGTGTTTTCCTTCGCCGGCGGGATTTTCCACGCCTACTACACCTGCGTCCTCGCGCCGGCGGTCGCGGCGACGGCCGCGGCGGGGCTGGTGCGCTCCTGGCGGTGGTACCGGGCGGGCACCCGGGCAGGGCTGCTGTTCCCGGCGGCGATCGCGGGGACCGCGGTCCTCGCGTTCGTGCTCCTGAGCCGCACCTCGGACTGGTTGCCCTGGCTGCGGTTCACGATCCTGCTCGCCGGAATCACCGGCGCGCTCGTGCTGGTCCTGCGACGCGGTTCGGTGCTGGTCTTGCCCCACGGTCGGGCGGCGGTGATCGGCGCCCTCGCCGGTGTGCTCGCCATGATCGCCGGCCCGGCCGCCTTCGCCGTGGACGCCGCGGGCGCTCATCCCGACGTGCTGGCCGCCGCGGACCCCGCCGCGGGACCGTCCACTTCGGACCCGCTGGCGGGAGTCACCGGAGCACTCGGCAGCGCCGCGCGTGTCTACGTGCGGTACATGGACGATTCGGTGGTGGAGTCCGCCGGGCAACGCGAGATGCTCGCCTACGCGGCGGCACAGGATCCGGCCGCGCCGATCACACTGGCCGTGGAGGGCGGGAGCTACGGCGCCGATGCCTACCTGCTGGACACCGATGCCCGGGTGGTGGCGCTGGGCGGCTATCTCGGCCTGGACCCGGCGCCGACGGCGGCCCGGCTGACCGGCTGGGTGCGCGCCGGCCGGGTCCGGTTCGTCCTGCTGCCGGAGGTGTACCTGCGCCTGGGCCGCAACCAGTCGAAGGCCGCCGCGGCGACCGCGCAGAGCAGCGCGGCCCAGATCTCGGCACGGATCGGCTGGTTCTCCCGCTCATGCGCGCCGGTCCCGCCGGGCGAGATCGGCCCCGATGCGGCCTCGGCCGGCATCCTGTTCGACTGCCACTGACACCGCCCCACAGCCGTGTCCCCTCCTCCGGTCCCCGAGTTCTCCCGTCTGGTCGCTGACATCTCCCGTCGGCGACCGGACGAGTTCCCGAGAGCGGAAACGGAGCGGCCTTCGGGCCGATCAGCCCTGCGGCGGCTGCCCGTAACCGGGGGTCTCGCCGTAGCCCGGGGCCTGGCCGTAACCGGGGGCTTGGCCGTAACCCGGGGCCCCGCCACCCGGGGCCTCGCCGTAACCCGGGGCCTCGCCGTAACCGCCCAGGGGTTGACCGTAACCCGGGGGTTGACCGAAGCCCGGCGGCACGGACGACGCGCCGTAGGCGGGCGGCTGGCCGTAGGGCTGGGCGGACTCGTGCCTGCCCCAGTCGAGCCACCGCCCGGTGAGCGGCACCAGGGTCAGGATGGCGGTCGCGATCGCCGGGGTGAGCATGAGCAGCAGCCCGCCCGTGGTGGCACCGGCCGCCGCCGCACCCGTCACGTCCGCCGAGGCGTGAAGTCCCATCGACAACAGGGCGATCAACGCCGCGACCCCTTGCACGATCTGCACGACGCTGCCGGTGAGCACCAGCCACCGTCCGGGGGTCCTGCGCACGAACAGCAGGATCGAACCGGGCCCGAGCGTGAGCACCTCGATCGTGTAGGCGATTCCCTGCATCCAGGCCAGCCACTCGAAACGCGTGCCGGAGAGCACCTTTGTCGTGGCGAAGTTCAAAATCGCGAAGAGCACGCCGAACAGCGCGCCCAGAATGCCCAGTACACCCGCGGCGATCGCGGTGCCACCACTGGGCTTCTGTACTGCCATCGCATCGACGCCGCCCGGGTACTGAGGCATCCCCGGGTACTGGCCGGGCTGCTGCGGGAAGCCGCCGGAACCGGGGTACTGGCCCGGCGCGGGTGGATAGGTCATGTGGAATCCCCTCAGTGAAGTCGTGCGCCCACCGGAATCGCCGACGGAACCGGCCAGCTCGAACTCCTTCACCCCGGGGCGTCGGCACAGGCTGGGAGGAATAGTACAGCCGGGTCATCCGCCCTGGTCAACGTCGAACTCGCGATCCGCGCAAACCGCCGCCGGAGCCGGGGTCAGGAGCGCGCCGCCGCGGCGACCGCCAGGTGCTCGATGAACCAGTCCCGGGCGAGGGCGGCGACCTGGTCGAGGGCACCTGGTTCTTCGAAGAGATGGGTGGCGCCCGGCACGACGGCGAGTTCGGCTTCGCCCCGCAGGGCGGCCCTGGCCCGCTGGTTGAGATCGAGCACGATCTCGTCGCGCCCGCCCACGATCAGCAGCGTGGGGGTATCCACCCAGCCGAGCCGCTTCTCGGCCAGATCGGGCCGGCCGCCGCGCGACACCACGGCCGCGACCTCGGCCTCCGGATCGGCGGCCGCCCACAGCGCCGCGCCCGCTCCGGTGCTCGCCCCGAAGTAGCCGACCCGCAGGTGCGCGGTGTCCGGCTGGGTCCGCAGCCAGTGGGTCACCTCGGCCAGGCGGTGTGCGAGCAGTTCGATGTCGAACACGGCGCTCCGGTCGACCTCTTCCCGCTGGGTGAGCAGGTCGAACAGCAGCGTGCCCAGGCCCGCCTGGTTGAGTGCGGTGGCGACGTGGCGGTTGCGGGGGCTGTGCCGGCTACTGCCGCTGCCGTGCGCGAACACGACGATGCCGACCGGGTTTTCGGGAATGGTGAGATGGCCGGCCAGTGGTACCGCCCCGGCGAACACTTCGACCTCTTCGTCGCGCGGAAGCGGATCATCGGGGTGGGAAGCGGACGCCGTTTCCCGGACCGGGCCGGCCGCCCGGCGCAGCAGTTCGGCGACCTCGTCGTCGGTGGTCTGCCGGAAGTCGCGATACCACTGGCCCACGGCGTAGAACCAGGACGGTGCCTCCAGCCAGACGACCTCGTCGGCCTCCTCGCGCAGCGAGATGATCGCCTCCGGCGCGCCCACCGGGATCGCCAGGATCACCCGCGTCGCGCCCTCCGCCCGAGCGACCTGGCAGGCCGCGCGCGCCGTGGAGCCGGTCGCCACGCCGTCGTCGACGATCACCGCGACCCGGTCGGTGAGCGGGACCCGGGGTCGCCCGGCCCGGAACTTCTCGACACGGCGCCGCAACTCCGCCCGCTCGGCTCGTTCGACGGCCGCGAGTTCTTCGGCGGTTACGCGCGCCATCCGCATCGTTTCGTCGTTGAGGACGCGGACCCCGTCTTCCCCGATGGCGCCCAGCGCGAGCTCGGACTGATAGGGCACGCCCAGTTTGCGCACCATGATCACGTCGAGCGGCGCCCCGAGAACCCGCGCGACCTCGAACGCCACCGGGACCCCACCCCGGGGCAACGCGAGAACGACGACGTTGTCGTCGTGGAGCCCGGCCAAACGTTCGGCCAACCGGCGTCCCGCGTCGCCGCGATCGGTGAACGGCATGGACACCTCCTCCAGCCTCCCCTGGCGAGCGTCGCTGCCGGGCCACCCGGGCGGCAGAGGCGACGGTCGCCGACCTCGGGGTCTTTGGTCACCAAGAAGACCTTCCCGGCGCGACTTTGCTTGCGCCCCAAGTGATCCGGGCCCGCGGGATGGCTCCAGAACGATCGCGTCAAGCCGCCGGGCAACCCGAAATACCTTCGGGTGAAGGCCGCCGACGGGGTTCCGGAGCGGGCTCCCGTTCCCCGGGACGACGTCGACCACGGGCACCAGGTCTTCACCGAGAGCGGCGAATGGTACGTCCCGGACGGCGTGACCTCGTTCACCGTCTACCTGTGGGGAGCGGGCGGTGGTGGCGGAGGCGGCTCAGGCGGCTACACGTTCAAAGGGAACGGCTGGGACGGAGCGTCCGGCCGAGCCGGACAACCGGGCGGATACGGCACGCTGACCGTGCTGTCCGATGAACAAGGGGACATCCGTGGGGGACGCGGCTCCCGGATCCGGTGGCGGCAGTGTCACGACGCTCACCCCCGCACGCCGAGCCAGGACGTCCGACCGTTGAGGCGCAAGGAAAACGGGGCCGACCGAGACGGAAAATGAGACTGATCACGACCAGGGAGTGACCCGTTCCGGGAAACTCCCTGGTCGGAGCGGAGCCGACTAGGGGACTCGAACCCCTGACCTGCTGTTTACAAGACAGCTGCTCTACCAACTGAGCTAAGTCGGCCGGTCGCCGGTCATCGTAGCAAGTGCCGGGATCCCGGTTCGACCGGAGAAGTGGCACAAACCACTGTTAAAGCCAGGTTACAAGGGAGGGGTGCGTGGCGATGCTCACGGTGGGAATGGGAGGGAGACCAGATGAAGGACACCCAGCGCGCCCGCGGGCCGGCGACCCGCAAGCGCGGCTGGCAGTTGTTGGAAGCGCCACGAGACCCCGCCGTCGACCGGGCCAACCGGCGACGGCGATCGACCGAACCCCGCCGCCGGGCATGGCACATCCTGGAAGCCCCGACCGGCGAGCTGCCCGCCCCGGACACCGGCGCCGAACACGGGCCGGCGCTGCCCGACGACGCGACCGTCAATTTCGTTCTCGACCTCGTCCTCCGCATCGGTGAAGTGCAGATGGCCAGCGGTGCCGGCGCCTCCGACGTGACCGCCACGCTCTTCGCGCTGACCTCCGCGCTGGGCCTGCCGCACTGCGAGATCGATGTCATCTTCACGTCCATCACGGTGACCTGCCACCGCGGCACGGAACTCGCGCCGGTCAGCGCACTGCGGGTGGTGCGCTCGCGCGGCCTGGACTACACCCGGCTGTCCACGACGGAAATGCTGGTCCAGCGGATCATCCGCGGCCACGTCAGCGCGGAAGAGGCCTACGCCGAACTGCGGAAGATCACCACCGCGCCGCACCCCTACCCGCGCTGGGTGGCGACGCTGGCCTGGGGCGGCATGGCCTTCTTCGTCACGCTGATCATCGGCGGCGGGGCGGACCTGGCGGCCGGTGCCTTCGTGATCTCCGCGCTGATCGACCGGCTCGGCCGGCAGCTCAACAAGTACGCACTCCCCTTCTTCTTCCAGCAGGTGGTCGGCGGGCTGGTGGCCACCGGGCTGGCGACGCTGAGCGTCAACTCCGGGCTGTTCCCGGAAAAGTACGCCACGATCATCGCGGCGGCGGCGATCACCGTGCTGTTGTCCGGTCTGTCGACCGTTTCGGCCGTGCAGGACGCGATAACCGGTTACAACGTGACCGCGGCCGGGCGCACCATGGAGACCGCGCTGATGAGTGCCGGGCTCATCACGGGCGTGGGGATCGCGCTGAATCTCGCCGCCCACTTCGGCCTCCACACCGTGGCGCCCGAACTTCCGGTGCACACGGCGCTGGGCCTGCCGGTGGTGACCGTCGCCGGCGCCGCCGCGGCCGCGTGCTTCGCGCTGGCGAGCTACTCGACCATGCGCGCGCTGCTGGTCGCGGCGGCGGCGGGCGCGATCGGTGCCGGCGTGTACAACGGGCTCGTGCTGGCGTCCCTGGATTCGATCAGTTCCTCGGCGGTGGCCGCCACCCTCGTCGGATTCTGCGGCGGTGTGCTCGCGCGGCGGCTCAAGGTCACCCCGCTGGTGGTCGCCGTGTCGGGGATCACGCCGCTGTTGCCAGGGCTTTCCACCTATCTCGGCCTCTCCCAGCTGGCCACCACGGCGAGCGGGATCTCGACCCTGGTGCGCGCCGTCGCGATCGGGCTGGCGCTGGCGGCCGGTGTCGTCCTCGGCGAGTACCTTGCCCAGCCGGTCCGTACCGGATTGGGCAGACTGGAGCGTAGACTGGCCGGTCCCCGGATGGCCGGTCCGTTGCGACCGACGAAGCGACGACTCGAGTAGGCCACTTCCCACAAAAGCTGCGCCTTGTGTGTGCGCCTGAGGCGAACAGAGTAGGCGACGTTGGCCCACCGCGCGGTCGATCAAGGTTTCGGGCACGGGATAGTGTCTGGAGGCGAAGGCGCACAGGAAGCGGGTCACGTTGAGCGAACCAGCAATCGGGCAGGCTTCGGCGGATTTCGTCGTGGTCGCGAACCGGCTTCCCGTGGACCTCGACCGCTCGTCCGACGGCACCCAGCGCTGGACCGCGAGCCCCGGCGGGCTGGTCTCGGCGCTGGAGCCGTTCCTGCGCTCCCGCAAGGGCGCCTGGGTCGGGTGGCCCGGGGTCCCCGGTGTGGAAGTCGACCCGTTCTCGGACGAGGGAATGGTGCTCTACCCGGTCACCCTGACCGCCGACGACGTCCGTGACTACTACGAAGGCTTCTCCAACGCGACATTGTGGCCGCTCTACCACGACGTGGTGCAGCCGCCCGTGTTCGACCGGAAGTGGTGGGAGTCCTACGTCAAGATCAACCGCCGGTTCGCCGAGGCGAGCGCGGACGTGGCCGCCGGGGGCGCGACGGTCTGGGTGCAGGACTACCAGTTGCAGCTCGTTCCGAGCATGCTCCGTGAGCTGCGCCCGGACCTGCGGATCGGCTTCTTCCTGCACATACCGTTCCCACCGGTCGAGCTGTTCATGCAGCTGCCGTGGCGCGCCGAGATCGTGCGCGGGCTGATCGGTGCCGACCTGGTCGGCTTCCACCGGCCGGGTGGTGCGCAGAACTTCCTGTGGCTGGCCCGCACCCTGGTCGGCCTGGAACCCAGCCGTGGCGCCGTCGGCGTGCGATCACGGCCTGGCATGATGCAGGTCGGCAACCGGACGGTGCGCGTCGGCGCGTTCCCGATCTCCATCGACGCGGCGGGACTGGACAACCTCGCCCGCAGCAATCAGGTCGTGGAACGGGCCGCGCAGGTCCGGCGCGACCTTGGCAACCCCAAGACGATGCTGCTCGGCGTCGACCGCCTCGACTACACCAAGGGCATCGACCTCCGATTGCAGGCCCTGCACGAACTGCTCCACGAGGGCCGGGTTCGTCCGGAGGACGTCACGTTCGTCCAGCTCGCCACACCGAGCCGCGAACGCGTCGAGCACTACCAGCGCATGCGTGGCGAGATCGAGCAGATGGTCGGCCGGATCAACGGTGAGTTCGCCCGGGTGGGCCACCCGGTCGTGCACTATCTGCACCAGTCCGTCAACCGTACGGAGCTAGCGGCGTTTTTCTCCGCGGCCGATGTAATGGTGGTGACTCCACTCAGAGATGGGATGAACCTGGTCTGCAAGGAGTACGTGGCGTGCCGGCACGACCTCGGCGGCTCCCTCGTGCTCTCCGAGTTCGCCGGCGCTGCCGCCGAGCTGACCAGCGCTTTCCTGGTCAACCCGCATGACCTCGACGGGGTGAAGAACGCTCTGGAGGCGGCTATTACCCTCGACCCAGCCGAGGGAAGACGTCGGATGCGTGCGTTGCGCCGTCAGGTCCTCACCCATGATGTGGATCGGTGGGCGAGATCGTTTCTGGAAGCACTGGGGACAGAGCCGGTCTCGTGAGTATCGCCCACCTGTCACACTGAACAATGATGCTTTTGAGCTCCTGAGGAGGAGTGTTGACAGCCGAGTCCCTGCCCGCCGAGCTGCGCCGCGCGATCGTCCAGATCGCCCGCACGCCGCGACTACTGGTCGCGTGCGACTACGACGGGACACTGGCTCCGATCGTGAGCAACCCCGACGAGGCGCGCCCGCTGCCCGAGTCGGTCGGCGCCCTGCGTTCGCTGGCCGGGTTGCACGAGACCACCACCGCGGTGATCTCCGGGCGCGCCCTGCGGGACCTGGCCACCCTGTCCCGGCTGCCGGGCGAGGTACATCTGGTCGGCAGCCACGGTTCCGAGTTCGACATCGGCTTCGTGCACGCGCTCGACGACCAGGCCCGGGATCTGCACCGGCGGCTGGAGCGCGAGCTGGACCGGCTCGCCGACGGCGTGGCCGGTGTGCAGTTGGAGGTCAAGCCGGCCAGCATCGCCGTGCACGTCCGGCGGGCGGAGCGGGACGCGGCCAAGCGCATCCTCGCCGAGATCCACAATGGACCTGCCACCTGGGAAGGCGTTTCCACCACCGACGGCAAGGAAGTCGTCGAGCTCTCGGTGGTCCAGACCGACAAGGGCCGGGCGCTGGACACGTTGCGGCACCAGGTGGGCGCCACGGCGGCGATCTTCCTCGGCGACGACGTGACCGACGAGAAGGCGTTCGCGCGACTGTCCGGTCCGGACCTCGGCGTGAAGGTCGGCGACGGGGAAACGCTTGCCGGGTACCGGATCCGCGGTCCCGAGGACGTCGCGACCGTGCTCGCGTTCGTCCTTGAAGAGCGGCGGAACTGGCTCTATGGCGAACAAGCTCCCCCGATCGAGCGACTGTCCATGCTGGCCAATGAGCGGTCGGTCGCGCTGATCACGCCGGATGCCCGGCTGACCTGGCTGTGCCACCCCGGTCCCGACGCGCCCGCGGTGTTCGCCGACCTGCTCGGTGGCAGCGGCGCCGGGCACTTCTCGATCAAGCCCTACCGCAACGGCCTGCCGCTGGGCCAGCGGTACCTGCCCAGCACGATGACCGTGGAGACCCGGTGGTCGCGGCTGCTCGTCACGGACTACCTGGAGCCAGGCGGGCACGCGCACCGCACGGACCTGGTGCGGGTGATCTCCGGCTCGGCGACCGCGTCCGTGGTGTTCGCGCCGCGACCGGAGTTCGGTGGCGTCCCCGTCCGGCTGATGGCCGAAGAGGACGGTCTGCGGGTGCTGGGCACCTCTGAGCCCATCGTGCTGCGCGCCCCCGGGGTCACCTGGGAGATCACCTCCGACGGCCTGCACGACACCGCCTCCGCGCTCGTGCAGCCCACCGAGGACCTGCCGGTCGTGCTGGAACTTCGGTGCGGGACCACGGAACTCGGCCCGCACGAACGATCCGAAGTGGATCGTCGCGCCAAGGCGGGCGCGTACTGGAGCGACTGGGCCACCGGACTCAAGCTGCCGCATGTGGAAACCGAGCTCGTCGCCCGGTCGGCGCTGACCCTGCGCGGCCTGTGCAACAGCGAGACCGGTGGTGTGCTCGCCGCGGCGACCTCGTCGCTGCCGGAGGAGATCGGCGGCGTGCGGAACTGGGACTACCGGTACTGCTGGGTGCGCGACGCCGCGATGACCGTGCGCGAGCTGGTGGGCCTGGGCTCGGTCGCCGAGGCCGAGGGGTACCTCGGCTGGCTGCACGAGGTGCTCGACACGCTCGCCGGCCCCGAGCGGTTGCACCCGCTCTACACGATTTCCGGCGCCCAGCTGGGTGCCGAGGCCGTCATCGAGACCCTCCCCGGGTACGCGGGGTCGCGCCCGGTCCGGGTCGGCAACCTCGCCAACCACCAGGTTCAGCTGGACGTGTTCGGCCCGGTCGTCGAGCTGGTGTGCGCACTGGCGAAGGTGCGCGGCGAGCTGCGCGACCGGGAGTGGGAGCTCGTGCAGGCGATGGCCGAAGCGGTCACCCGGCGGTGGTCCGAGCCCGATCACGGCATCTGGGAGGAGCGGCACGTGCCGCGGCACCGGGTGTACTCGCGGGTGATGTGCTGGGTGACCGTCGACCGCGCGATCAAACTGGGCGAGATCTACGAGCGGGAGATCCCGGCCGCCTGGCACGACCTGCGCGGCACGATCGCCGACGACGTGCTGACCAACGGGTGGAACGAGGAGGTCCAGGCGTTCACCACCGCCTACGACGGCACCGACCTCGACGCCGCCTCGCTCTTCGTCGGCCTGTCCGGGTTGCTGGATCCCTCCGACGACCGCTTCCAGTCCACGGTCACCGCGATCGAGGCCGAGCTGCGCAGCGGCTCGACGGTGTACCGGTACCGGCGGGACGACGGCTTGCCGGGCAACGAGGGCGGGTTCCACCTGTGTGCGGCGTGGCTGATCGAGGCCTACCTGCTGAGCGGCCGCCGGACCGAGGCCGAGGAGCTGTTCGAGCAGATGATCGACGCCGCCGGCCCGACCGGGCTGCTGCCCGAGCAGTACGACCCGATCGCCGAGCGCTCCCTGGGCAACCACCCGCAGGCCTACTCGCACCTCGGCCTCATCCGCTGCGCCAAGCTGCTGGCCGAGTAGCGCACCGAAGCGGACGCACCGGGGCGCCGGACGTTTGTCGAAGGGAAAGCGGTCGCCACCCGGCGGCCGCTTTTCTTTCGCGGCGCCCAGGTTCTCCGGAACCCGACGCTCAGGCGCGGTGGGCCGCGTTGATGGCCTCGACGACGTTGCCGGCCTCGACGACGCGGATGCCGTCGGGCAGCTTGCCCGGATCCGGCGGCACGATCGCATGCGTGAAGCCCAGGCGCGCCGCCTCGGCGAGCCGGCGGCCGACGCCGGTGACCCGACGGATCTCGCCCGCCAGGCCGACCTCCCCGAGCGCCACCAGGCGTGGTGAAAGCGCGAGGTCGGCCACCGAGGAGACGACGGACAGCACCACCGCGAGATCGATCGCCGGCTCGGTCACCTTCATCCCACCGACGGTCGCGGTGTACACGTCCTTCTTCGCGAACGCGACGTTGGCGCGCTTCTCCAGCACCGCCAGGACCATGCCGACCCGAGCCGAGTCGAGCCCGCTCACGGCACGCCGGGGCTGCGGCAGGCTGGTCTCCGACACCAGCGCCTGCACCTCGCACAGCAGCGGCCGTTTGCCCTCCACGGCCACGGTGACCGCCGTGCCGGGCACCGCCTCGGCGTGCCGGCTCAGGAACAGCCCCGACGGGTCGGGCACGCCGACGATTCCGTCGTCGCGCAGTTCGAAGCAGCCGATCTCGTCCGCCGGCCCGAACCGGTTCTTGACGCCGCGCACCAGACGCAGCGTGGAATGCCGGTCTCCCTCGAACTGCAGCACCACGTCCACGAGGTGCTCCAGAACCCGTGGCCCGGCCACGGAGCCGTCCTTGGTGACATGGCCGACGAGCACGACGGGCAGCCCACGTTCCTTGGCCAGCGCGACCAGGCCGGCGGTGACCGCGCGCACCTGGGTCACGCCACCGGGTGTGCCCTCGACCTGCGGCGAGGCCATCGTCTGGACCGAGTCGACGATCAGCACACCGGGCCCGACCGCGTCGACATGCCCGACGACCGCGGCCAGATCGCTTTCGGCGGCCAGGTACATCCGGTCGTGCAGGTTGCCGGTCCGCTCGGCGCGCAGCCGCACCTGCCCGGCCGACTCCTCGCCGGTCACGTACAACGAGGGACCCGCATCGGCCGCCCAGCGGTGGGCGACCTCCAACAGCAGGGTCGACTTGCCCACGCCGGGCTCACCGGCCAGCAGTACCACCGCGCCCGGCACGAGCCCGCCGCCGAGTACCCGGTCGAGCTCCGGCACGCCGGTCGGCCGGGCCCGGGCGGTTTCCAGATCCACCTGAGCGATCGGGCGGGCCGGAGCGCTGGGCGCGCCCGCGGCCACCCGCGCGATCAACGGGCGCGCGTCGCCGCGCTCCTCGATGGTTCCCCAGGCCTGACACTCCGGGCAGCGGCCGACCCACTTGGCCGGCTCGTACCCGCACTCACCGCAGCGATAGCTGATCCCCTTCTTGGCCACGGGAGCAAGCTAGCGGGCCCGGCCGACGGTTCCGGGCTCAGGCTCAGGCTCCGGCCGCGGGCTGCGACGACGGCGCCGGCTGGGAAGCGCAGGAAAGCGTTTTCGTCGGCGAAGCGATCGGCAGCTGCATGGTGACCGGGCCGGCGGCGCGGAAGGTGAAGGTGACCGGGGTGAGCTGCCCGGGCCACACGACCGACTTCAGACCGGTGAGGGTCACGTTCGCCTGGCCGATCCCGGAGGTCGGGCCGGTGTTGTTGTCCTCCAGGCCAGCCCCGACCACGAGGGTGCTGCCGGCCACGATGGTCTTCTGGCCGTCGATCGTCGCCCCGGCGGCGTCCGGCGAGGTGACCGAGACGAGGTCATCGTTCTGCTGGCCCGCGTTGGCGATGGTGAGCACGAGCGGCGCGTTGGAGCCGGCCGTGTACGCCTGCTCGCAGGTGTTCCGGTTGGCCAGGCCGGCATCGCGGACCGACACCGGTCCCGCCTGCCCGAGCGCTCCGTCCACGGCGGGCAGCTGGGTGTCGGTCTGGGTGATCTGCCCGGCACCGCAGCCCGCGAGCATCAGAGCGGCCCCGAGGCCGAATACGGCCGAGCCGAGCACACGACGATTCACGGTCTTCAGTCCCTCCTAGAACCCGCGTTACCACTGCGCAGACTAGCTCGGCCCGTCCGGGGCACCGAAACCCGGTGCCGCCTGCACCCGCGAAACCGTCCACAGTGGATTCTTGATCATCCGGCAGACCACCTGCATGAGCACGCCGCTGAGACGTTTGTCAACCCCTGGCCGACCCGCAAGACCCCGCTGACCTGCGAGGACGATCTCAGCCCGCTAGGTGGGCCCAGCCGTGGCGTGCTAATATGGACCCAGCGAAAGGGGCAGAGGACACATGGTTTTCAAGGTCGGAGAGACCGTCGTCTACCCGC
Source organism: Amycolatopsis sp. (assembly GCA_035685725.1). Lineage (GTDB taxonomy): Bacteria > Actinomycetota > Actinomycetes > Mycobacteriales > Pseudonocardiaceae > Amycolatopsis_E. The sequence continues at coordinate 29,993 of DASSAD010000226.1, forward strand.
ACCACGGTGCCGCACTCATCGAAGCCATCGAGACCCGTGTGATCAAGGGCGAGGAGAAGCAGTACCTCGTCCTCAAAGTCGCGCAAGGGGATCTCACGGTACGCGTGCCCGCAGACAACGCCGAAATCGTCGGTGTGCGGGATGTCGTCGGCCAGGATGGTCTGAACCGCGTTTTCGACGTGCTGCGCGCTCCGCACACCGAAGAGCCCACGAACTGGTCTCGACGGTACAAGGCCAACCTGGAGAAGCTCGC
>DASSAD010000227.1:0-5823 GCA_035685725.1 Amycolatopsis sp.
CACGGTGTGACCCGCGTTGTTGCCACCCTGATAGCGGACGACCCACTGGACGCGGTCGCCGAGCAGGTCGGTGGCCTTGCCCTTGCCTTCGTCACCCCACTGGGCCCCGATGAGCACGATGGCCGGCATGTGAAACTCCAGGTACTCGGCGATTAGTCAATGAATGCCGATGCATGAGCGTAACGGAGGACCATGTGGCGCGGCGATTGGTGCTGGCTTGTGGCGCGGCGGTGCCCGAAGTGCCCGAACCGGTGGAGCGGGTTCCGGCCCGTCCCGGCAAGGACGAGGTCGACCCGCTGCTGTCCGCGAACCCCGGTGCGGCGGTGATCGTCGTGGGTACCGACGCCGACCTCGCGGCGGTCGTCCTTCGCTTGCTGCGCAAGGGGAAACTCGCCGAGACGCCGGTGGGTTTCGTGCCGGCGGGGCCGGGCTCGGCGGTGGCACGCCGGTGGCGGCTGCCGACGGATCCGGCCCGTGCCCTGGCGGTCGCGTTCGAGGGGGCGGCGGTGCCGGTGCCGTTGGTCCGAGACGACTCGGGCGGTGTCCTGGTGGGGATGGGCAGGCTCGAAGCCGTCGATGGTGTCGCTTACGGTGACGACACCGTCGCTTTCCGGGGAAAGGTCCGTTCCGTCGAGGTCTGGCCGGATCAGGTGAGCGGGTTGGCGGTGCGGATCCGGTCCGGCCGGTTCTCCCGGCCGCGAACCCTCACCGCGCGGGCGTTCCAGCTCGGATGCGCGCCGACCCGGCCGACCTGTGACGGCGTGTCGCATCCGCGGGCGGTCGAACGTTGGACCTGGTACCGACACACGGAGGATCTCCGGCTGATCCGCCGAACCCGCTGAGCAGCGGTGATCACTTACTGTTAACCGACTGTCGTTGGTTTCTCACCCAATCGTATTGGCTGCCGCCACTTCTGTGCAGGAAGGTCGCAAAGACCCTTCAAGCCTACGAAGGCGGCAAAATGCACAGGCTTCGCACTGTTCGTTCCGCGCTGACCGTCCTGGCCGTCGCCGCGACCGCTTCCGTGACCCTGGTCACGACGGCCGCCGCGACGCCGCCCGGGATCCCCACCGAGTCCACCGCCCGCTCCGAACTCGCGTCGCTGACCGTCCAGGCCGACGGTTCCCTTTCCGGCTACTCCCGCGACAAGTTCCCGCACTGGATCGACCAGGGCAACAGCTGCAACACGCGCGAGGTCGTGCTGAAGCGGGACGGCACGAACGTCCAGACCGGTTCGGACTGCTATCCGACCGCGGGCAGCTGGTACAGCCCCTACGACGGCGCCACCTGGACCAGTCCGTCCGATGTGGACATCGATCACGTGGTGCCGCTGGCCGACGCCTGGCGCACCGGCGCGTCCGCGTGGACGACCGCCAAGCGCCAGTCCTACGCCAACGACCTCACCGACCCGCAGCTGATCGCCGTGACCGACAACGTCAACCAGTCGAAGGGCGACCAGTCGCCCGACACCTGGAAGCCCCCGCTCACCGGTTACTGGTGCACCTACGCGGAAATGTGGATCGCCGTCAAGCACCAGTGGGCGCTGACCGTCAACAGCGCCGAGAAGTCCGCCCTGACCACGATGCTCGACCACTGCTGACACCTCCCCCGTGAGGGCTGCCACCCGGCGCCCTCACGGGAACAGCACGGCGAGGATTTCCCGTGCCAGCGCGTCGTTCTCGCGAAACGGCCGGGCGTTCGTGCGTGGCCTGGTGAAGGCGGCCGCCGACCGGCCGCTGGTGTGCGGCCCGACCGAGAACCGGCGCGGGTGGGCCTGGCACCGTGCGTCGAGCAGCCGGCCGTCGCGGACACGAGTGCCGATGCGACCCGAGGGAAGGCCGTGCACGAGTTCCTCGGCGAGTGTGCCGTCGGCCCGCATCGAGCGGAGCAGATCGTCCGACGCCCTGGCCACATCCGCCTCGGGGAGCCGGGCTTCGATCAGGGTGCGTGCCTCGACGTGGCCGGGAAAACTCTCCCCGCTCCCGGTGAACACCCCGCGTTCGGCGTCCGGGGTGACCCGCATTTCCGCGCCCAGGAGGGAAACCACGCCTGCCTGGTGCAGCGCGAGCAGCTCCGCCAGCCGTTCCGGCGGCGGCCCGCTGGCGAAGTAACTGAAGAAACCGTGCCACCATCTGTCTACATCGGACAGTTGGGAGGCCGGGTCGAGCCGGCCGGTGGCGACCAGCGCGGGCACTTGCCCGACCACGGAAAGCATCGCCATGAACGCCCCGAGGTCGGCGCTGAACGCCGGATCGGCCCGGCGTGCCAGGTCCGCCTCGATGTAGGCGCGAAGGTGCTTGCCGAATTCCTCGGCGGTGTCGAACCGTTCTCCGGTCAGTGGCCGGTCCAGGCGGCGCAGGTCGAGTCGGTCGCGCGGGTCCGGCACCGTGCTCTCCACCAGGGCATGCATTTCTTCGCTGTCCCAGCGCAGATCGGCGAACTCGGCGGCGAAGGCCGCGAAGTCGGTGCGCACCTTGTCGGGATGTCCGGTGAACAGCTCGCTGTAGTAACCCCAGCCGAGTTCCTTGGCGACGTGGGGCCAAACGTCGGCGAAGAAGTCCAGCGGCTCCCGGTGTTTCGAAAGCGCGTCGATCGTGTCGGGGCCGAAGAACCGGGGCAACTCCAGCGGCGCTCCCTGGAGGGAATAGCCCGGCTTCGAGTGGTACGGCACGCCCCGCCGGGAACCGACGTGCAGCACCGGTTCGGCGCCGCTGGGGTGATAGCGCAGGCCACCGCCGGGGTGCTCGGTGAACCGGCCGCCGCGCCCCTCGGTCAGCAGCAGCATCAGGTCGACGAAGGCGAGCCCGAAGCCCCGCACGAGCACGGGTTCACCGGGTGGCACCGACGAGTAGTCCACGTCCGCGGTGTAGCCGGCGGGGTAGTAGGCCAGGCCGTGCCGCGCGGCGAATTCCACCAGCGCCGCCGCCGAGTCGTCGGGCTCGGCGTCCAGGTGCCCGACGGTCAGCAGCACCGCGTCCGCACGAAGGGGGTCCTCGCCTTCCAGCACAACGAGATCGCCGTCGATCCGCAGCGCCCGCGTGCGGTGTTCGATCACCTGGACGGTCGGCGGCAGTTCGCCGAGCACCCTGCGGTACACCCAGTCCAGATAGGCACTGGCCAGCCGGCGGGTGGGAAAGGAACGGCCCGTCAGCCCGTCCAGCTCCGGGCGCAGGGTTTCGGACAACGCGGGGCGCAGCTCTCCGGCGCGCACCTGCTCGGCCCATTCGGACAGCGACGGTCCCGGCCTGATCGGGCCCTCGATGCGGACGGTTTCGTCGGTGAACATCGTGACGTCCTCGGCCATCGAGTTCATCCGCAGCAGCGGCGACTGGTCGTACCGCCAGATCCGGCCGCCACCGGACGGGAAGGGATCGACGAGGTGCACGAGGAGCTCGCCGGTGTCCGCATTCGTGTTCGCCGCGATGCGTTCCAGGACGCCGACGCCACGCGGGCCCGCTCCGATGATCACGAGCTGAGCCGGCGCCATGGTTCGAAGTTACGGTCAGACCACCGCACCGCGGCGGGTGTCTCGCCATGTGGACCCCGCGCGGATCATACTTTCGGACCTTGATCGGCCGGGGTGCCAGGCTCGATCCTCGATGCGACAACGGTGTCGAGATGCTGGGGAGAGCCGATGCCCGGAGCGCACCGCCCGGTGGCCGTCCTCGTCCTGATCATGATCATGCTGGGCGCCGGCGCGGTACCGGCCGCGGCGTCCGGTTTCTACGACCCGCCCTCCGGACTGGCCGGCGAGCGCGCGGGCGACGTGATCCGCCACGAACCCGCCGAGTTCTTTCTCGACCCGGCGAAGGTGCTGCGTGCGCCGGCGAAGGCGGAGCGGATCATGTACCGCAGCACGGACACCCACGGCGCTCCCGTCGCCGTCACCGGCACCGTGCTCACTCCGACCGCCGCCTGGCGCGGGCCGGGCCCCCGACCGATCGTCGGCTACGCGCCAGGCACCCAGGGCATGGGTGACCAGTGCGCGCCCTCGAAGGCGCTCGCCGACGGGAACGAGTACGAGGGCCCGTTCATCGCCGGCCTGCTCGCTCGCGGTTACGGCGTCGTGGTCACCGACTACGAGGGCCTGGGCACGCCCGGGTTGCACACCTACGCCAATCGCAAGGCACAGGGCTACGCGGTGCTAGACGCGATCCGCGCCGCGCAACGGCTGGAGGTGACCGGTCTCCCCAGCGCCGGTCCGGTGGCCATCGCCGGGTACTCGCAGGGCGGTGGCGCCGCGGCGGCAGCAGCGGAACTCCAGCCGGGCTACGCGCCCGAACTCGATCTCAAGGGCGTCTACGCGGGCGCGGTGCCCGCCGACCTGGCCGCCGTGGCGGAGAACCTGGACGGTCACTATGCCGCCGCGTTCCTGCTCTTCGCGGTCGCGAGCATGAACTACGCCTACCCGGAGCTGAACCTTCCGGCCCTGCTCAACGCGAAGGGCAGGCAGGTGGCCGAGGAAGTCGAAACCGAGTGCACCGGGGACGGCCTGCTCGCCCACGCGTTCACCCAGACCCGGGACCTGACGCTCAGCGGCCGTCCGATCACGGACTACCTCACGCAGCAGCCCTTCGCCTCGGTGATCGCCGAGCAGCGGATCGGTCTGAGTGAACCCAGGGTGCCCGTCCTGGTCACGCACAGCGCCGGCGACGACATCGTGCCTTACGCTCAAGGCCGCGCCATGGCGCGCTCGTGGTGCGAACTCGGTGCGACCGTCCAGTTCGACACGCTGGCCGTGCCCACCCACGTCGGGGGAGCCCTCAACTCCTACCCGGATGCCTTCGCCTGGCTGGAAGGGCGCTTCGCCGGAGCGAAGGCGCCCACGAACTGCCAGACACTGGAGGGGTGAGGAAGGCTCTAGCTCAGGCCGGTCGCCTCGCTCGCGGCCGGATCCGTTTCGTGGAGGAACGTGCGGCACCGTTCGTATTCGTCGGTTTCGCCGATCCGCTGCGCGGCCTTGCCCAGCGCGGCGAGCGCCCGCAGGAAGCCCTGGTTCGGCCGGTGATCCCAGGGAACCGGGCCGAAGCCCTTCCAACCGGCGCGGCGCAACTGGTCGAGACCGCGGTGGTATCCGGTGCGGGCATAGGCGTAGGCGGTGACGATCTCACCCGCGTCCAGCGAACTCTCCGCCAGCGCGGCCCACGCTTCGCTGAAGTCCGGATGCTCCGCGGCGACCTCGGTCGGGTCGGTGCCGGCGTCCAGCGCCGCCTCGGCGTCGACGCGCTCGGGCAGCCGGGTCGGCTCGGGTTCGAGCAGGTTGGTCATGCCCTGAATCTAGCCATCCCGCGAGCGGCCGGCACACCTCGGCCCCGTGTGAGCCGCCGTGCGAGCCCCTGTGTGAGCCCCTCAGTGAAAACGGGTGTCGCGGCCGGATTTCCCGCCGCCGGTCACAGCAGCAGGCTCGTCACGACGCCGGTGCCCAGCAGCACGAGGGCGGCCACCAGCACCGCCGCGACCACGCGTTTCGACATCATGGGCGGACACGATGCCGGGAACGCGTGGGCCACGCAAATTCCCTCACTCAACCGAGTGAGCCCCCGATGGGAAAGCGTTGGCCGCCACCGGCTTTCCCACCGGGTTCCCTTCCGGGAAGGCCGTCAGCCGACCTTCGTCCCGGCGGACTTGAGAGCCTGAGCGGCCTCGACGATCCGGGCCGCCATCGACACCTCGGCCTTCTTCAGGTAGCTGCGCGGGTCGTAGGTCTTCTTGTTGCCGACCTCGCCGTCGATCTTGAGCACGCCGTCGTAGTTCTTGAAGAAGTGGTCCGCGATCGGGCGCGAGAACGCGTACTGGGTGTCGGTGTCGACGTTCATCTTGACG
>DASSAD010000228.1:0-3038 GCA_035685725.1 Amycolatopsis sp.
GGCCGCATGCTCTGCGGCGTCCCGGTGAAGCCATGGCACAGCAGCACGCCGACCTCACCCGTCCCCAGGTGGGAGAACGGTTCGGCGCCGACGAGCATGGCGGTGTCCTTCCCTCGTCGATCGGGCTTTCATCGTCCCACGTCGGCCGCCGTCATGGGATCCCTGGCGCGCATGTGAGATCGCGCGCAACGCCACGGGGCCGGTTGTGCGGGCGTCGTCACAGTTCGTACCCTTAGGCTGTCGGGCAACTGTGGCTGGTAGGAGGCCGTGAAGCGGTGCTGTATCGATTGCTGAAATACATCGTGGTCGGACCTCTGCTCAGACTGCTCTGGCCCACCAAGGTCACCGGCGCCGAGCACATTCCCGCCCACGGGGGCGCGATTCTCGCCAGCAATCACCTTGCCGTGGCGGACTCCTTTTTCATGCCGATTCGGGTGAAACGCCGGGTTACTTTTACGGCGAAACAGGAGTATTTCACCGAAAAGGGTTTCAAGGGCCTGCTGAAGAAATGGTTCTTCACCGGCATCGGGCAGATCCCGATCGACCGCTCGGGCGGCTCGGCGGCCCAGGCCGCACTGGACACCGCGATCCGGCTGCTGCGCGAAGGGCACCTGCTCGGGATCTACCCGGAGGGCACCCGGTCCCCGGACGGCCGCCTGTACAAGGGCAAGACCGGTGTCGCGCGCGTCACGCTGGACGCTGGCGTGCCGGTGATCCCGGTCGCGATGATCGGCACCGACAAGGTTAACCCGATCGGCTCAAAGATGTGGCGGCCGCGTCGCCTGGAGATCAGGTTCGGGGCTCCGCTCGACTTCTCCCGGTACGAGGGCCTTTCCGGCGACCGGTTCGTCGAGCGTTCCATCACCGACGAGATCATGTACGCCCTGATGGAACTGTCCGGTCAGGAGTACGTGGACATCTACGCGGCCCGCGCGAAGGAACTGCTCGCCGCCGAATCCGCCGGCGTGCGCGCCGCGGTGCCGCCGCAGCCCTCGGCCGTCGAGACGGACCGGGTACCGGACGCGAAGGTCAGCTGACCGCCTGGCCTAAGGTGCTCCGGTGCGATTCTTCTACGACACCGAGTTCATCGAGGACGGCGTGACGATCGATCTGGTATCGATCGGTGTCGTGGACGAGCGGGGCCGCGAATTCTATGCGGTTTCGACCGATTTCGACCCCGGCAAGGCGGGCCCGTGGGTTCGCGAGAATGTGCTGCCGAAACTGCCTTCGCCCGGTGACCGGTCGTGGCGCAGCCGTGAGCGGATACGAGCGGATCTGCTCGAGTTCTTCGGCAAGCCGGTGGGCGGGATCGAGCTGTGGGCCTGGTACGCCGCCTACGACCACGTGGCGCTCGCGCAGCTGTGGGGCGCGATGCCCGCGCTTCCGCGCCAGCTGCCCCGGTTCACCCGCGACCTGCGCCAGCGGTGGGAGGACGTCGGCAAGCCGAAGCTGCCGTCCCCGCCCACCGACGCCCACGACGCCCTCGCCGACGCCCGCCACAACCTGGAACGGTGGCGCGTGATCGAGGCACACCGCCTTCGCCGCACCCACCCCTGACCCCCGCCCCGCCGCGGGGACCCGCCGACATTCGGCGTGTCCCCCCGTCCCGCGGGCGTGTCCCCTCTTCCGGCGCCTGAGTTCTCCCGTCCGGTCGCCGAACTCGCTCGTGCCGTTGCCGAGTTCTCGCGTGCGGTTGGTGAGTCAGCGAACTCGCGCACCCGAGCCGCGACTCGGCGACGGGAACGGACGAACTGACACCCGGAACGCGAGTTCGGCAACCGGAACGGCGAGTTCGGCGACGCGAACGGCGAGTTCGGTGACGGGAACGGCGAGTTCGGTGACCGGACGGGGGACACGGGTAGGTGTGCGGGTGGGTCAGCGGCGGGACGCGACGGCCGCGGCGAGGTCGTCGAGCAGGTCGGCGGTGGTGGGCCAGTCGAGGCAGGCGTCGGTGATGCTCTGGCCGTAGGTCAGTTCCCCGGCCTGCCCCAGCACGAGTTCCTGCCGCCCCGCCGTCAGGAAGCTTTCCAGCATCACCCCGGTGATACCGCGCTCGCCGCCGCCGATGCGCTCGGCCAGCTCGCCGACGACCCCGGCCTGGCGGACGTGGTCCTTCGCGCTGTTCCCGTGGCTGGCGTCGATGATCACCCGCTGGGGCAGCTTCGCCGACTCGAGGCGCTCCAGCGTGGCGCGCACGCTGGCCGGGTCGTAGTTCGGGCCGCCCGAGCCACCGCGCAGAATGACGTGGCAATCCGGGTTTCCGGCGGTGGTGATCAGCGCGGCGAGCCCGTCGGCGTTGATGCCGGCGAACACGTGGCTCGCCGCCGCGGCGCGCGTGGCGTCCACCGCCACCTGCACGTCACCCTCGGTCGAGTTCTTGATCCCGATGGGCATGGACAGCGCGCTGCACAGCTGCCGGTGGACCTGACTGGCCGCGGTGCGCGCGCCGATCGAACCCCAGCTGACCGTGTCCGCGATGAACTGCGGCGTGATCGGGTCGAGGAACTCGCAGCCCACCGGCAGCCCGAGCGCGGAGATGTCGAGCAGCAGTTTGCGGGCCATGCGCAGGCCCTGGTTGACCGCGTAGCTGCCGTCCAGGCCCGGGTCGTTGATCAAACCCTTCCACCCCAGCGTGGTCCGCGGCTTTTCGAAGTACACGCGCATGATCACGTGCAGGCGGTCGCGGGTCGCCTCGGCCCGCTCGGCGAGGCGGTGCGCGTAGTCCAGTGCGGCTTCGGGGTCGTGCACCGAGCACGGTCCGACGACGACGATCAACCGGTCGTCGAGACCGTCGAGGATGTCGACGGTGTCGGCACGTCCCTGCGCGACCGTCTTGGCGACGGCGGTGTCCAGGGGATGTTCCTGCCGCAGCAGGGCGGGGGAGATCAGCGGGCTGACGCCGACGGTCCGCTGGTTGTCCAGGGAGTCTGTGATGCCCGGGGCGATCTGCATGGCGGGGTGGTCCTTTCCCCGACCGGCCCCGCGGTCGCACCACCGAGCCGGTCCGGTATCCGGCTCGAGGGTGGAAGGTTCAGCGC
>DASSAD010000229.1:0-11190 GCA_035685725.1 Amycolatopsis sp.
CGGCCGGTCCCGGGGCAGCTGCTGCCCGGTCAGCTCCGCCACCAGCGCGTGCAGCGCGGGCATGCCGCCGGGCCGCCCGTCGGGGCGGGTCAGGTCGAAGGCGGGGACGTGCCAGTCCCAGTCCAGCTCCGCGTGCGGAACCCACCGGGGGCGGCGCCACCGGGACGGCGTGGCCAGGCGCTTGCGGAAGCCGGGCAGCTCGGGCAGCTTCGCCTTGATCGCGGCGATCGCCTGCTCGCGGGTGGGCGGCCCGGCGGCGTGCGAGGTGTCCAGCATGATCAGCCCGCCCACGTGGTGGGGCGCCGCCGAAGACTCCACGTGCAGGAAGAACGCATCCGACGCGGGTACCCGCTCCGCTCGCTGTTCGGCCACCCTCCGATCATGGCAGAAAGCGGGTCAGCCGGAGCCGCCGAAGCGCGTCGCCAATCCGCGGTACACGGCGGGCGCGAGACCCCGCACCGCCACCGGAAGTCGCAGCCAGCGCGGAACGTACTGTTCGGCGCGGCCGTCGCGCACCGCGCGCAGCACGGCGAGGGCGACCCGGTCGGCGGGCACCGGGCGCGGTGAACTGCGCTGGTAGGGGCGGCCGCGACGGGCGAAGAACGCGGTGTCGACCACGCCGGGCACCACCACACCGACCTTCACCGCGGTGCCGGCCAGTTCGAACCGCAGGCTCTCGGCGAAGGCGTCGAGGCCCGCCTTGACCGCGGCGTAGACCGATTCGCCCGCCACACCGGTGCGGCCCGCGATCGAGGTGACGAACACGATGCGCCCGGGAGAACGCAGCACGGGCAACAGCAGACGGGTCAGCTCGATCGGCGCGGTGAGATTCACCGCGATCAGCCGCCGCACGTCCTCCGCCGTCATGCTGTCGAAGGACCCGGCCCAGCCGACGCCCGCGTTGTTGACGAGCACATCGACCTGGCCGTACCGCTGGACGATCTCCTCCGCCGCGTGCCGCACCGCCGCGCCGTCGGCGAAGTCCGCCGCCAGCGCCTGCCCCCCGGTGCGCTCGGCCAGCGCCGCGAGGCGCCCGGTGTCACGGCCGTGAAGCACCAGCCGGGCGCCCGCCTCGTGCAGCCTGAGCGCCGTGGCGGCGCCGATGCCGGAAGAGGCGCCGGTCACCACCGCGACCGCCCCGCGCAGTTCCACGGCTCAGCCGGAGACCTGCACCGCGTCGACCACGAAGACCAGCGTCTCGTTCGGCTTGACCGGACCGTTGCCGGAGGGGCCGTAGCCCAGGTCCGGCGGGATCACGAGCAGTCGGCGCCCGCCCTGCTTCATGCCGGCGAGTCCCTGCTCGAAACCGGGGATGGTCTGGCCCTGCCCGAGGGTGACCGGGTAGGGCTGGGAGCCGAACGAAGTGTCCTGCTCCTTCTTGTCCGACCAGGTATAGAGGTCGTAGTTCACCGTTACGGTGCTGCCGTTGTGGGCGGCCGTCCCGGTACCCGCCGTGAGGTCCTTGGTGAGCAGGGTCGTCGGCGGCGCGCAGGTGTCCGGGATCGTGACCGTCGGCTTGCTGCCGAACGCGCCGGTGACCGTGACGTCGTCCGCCGTGCAGACGTGCGAGGGGGTGCTGGGCTGCGCCGCAGCCGAGGAAGCGCCGACCGGGTTCGGCGCCGGGTAGGTCGGCCCGCCGCCGGGGGGGTAGGACGAGGCCACTTGGCTGTTCGCGCAGGCCGCCAGGCTCAGCGCGGCGGCCACCACGACCATGATCTTGCCAGCATTACGCATGGCGCTCACCTTAACTGGGCGCTGACCAGTCTTTATCCGGCACCCACGAGTGGGGCCGACTCCGCTCCGGTGTAGACGATCCCGAGCCGCCGCGTCGCCCTTGTGAGCGCCACGTACAGATCGTTCCACCCGCGGGGCGACTCGGCGACGATCTCTTCCGGGGCCACCACGAGCACGCCGTCGAATTCCAGCCCCTTCGCCTCGGCGATGGTGAGCAACGACACCCGCTCGTCGTCGGGCAGGTTCTCCCGCAGCCCCGCCCACCGCCGGTCGGGGCAGAGCACGGCCACGGTGCCACCGTCCGCCGCCGCCAACTCTTCGTCCACAATGGACACCACGTCGGTGTCGGACAGTACGCGCGAGAACGGGCGCACCCCGGTCTCGCGGACCGAGCGCGGCACCCGCAACGCCGGATCGACCCGGGCCAGCGCGTCCGCGGCCACCCGCATGATCTCGGCCGGGGTGCGGTAGTTGACGGTCAGCTCGCGCAGCCGCCAGCGGTCGGCGACATGCGGCCCGAGCACCTCCGACCAGGACGAGGCGCCCGCGGGCGCGCCGGTCTGCGCGATGTCGCCGACCAGGGTCATCGACCGGCTCGGGCACCGGCGCATCACCAGCCGCCAGTCCATCGGGGACAGCTCCTGCGCCTCGTCGACGATGACGTGCCCGAACGTCCAGCGGCGGTCCCGGGCCGCCCGCTCGGCCGCGGTGAGCTGACTGCGCCGCTCCTGGCGCTCGGCGAACAGCTCGGCGTCCAGGATGTCGGCGACCCGCAGCATCTCTTCGTCGAAGATTTCCTCGTCCTGTTCGAGGATGTGCAGCACGCCTTCGGCGTAGGCGCGTTCCTCGCGCTCCCGCCGCTCACGCTCGGCCCGCCGTTCCGTCTCGTCCTCGCCGAGCAGTTCGGCCAACTCGTCGAGCAACGGCACGTCGGCCGGGGTCCACGGCGCGGACTCCGGCCGCACCAGCGCTGACCGGTCCCGCAGCGCCAGCAGCGAACCCGCGGCGCCGGCCAGCCGCTCCGGCGACGCGAGCAGTTCGCGCAGCAACCGTTGCGGGGTCAGCTTGGGCCACAACGAATCCAGCGCGGTCAGCACGGTCTCGGCGGCGGCCAGCTCGGCCCGGATCTCCGCCCGGTCCCGCGCGTCGAGCACGGTCGCGCCCGCCGTTTCGCCCTCCGCCAGCGGGATGTCGGGCACGTCCACGAAGAGGTCGACCTCGAACCGCCCGGTGGCCTGGTCGGCCAGCGCCTCGAACATCTCCTCGACGAACACTCGACGGGCCGCGTTGTGCGGGCGCAGCGTGGCGCGGGCCTTGGCGCGGGCGCGTTCGCAGGTCGCCCGGTCAAGGGTGAGCACGGCGCCGTCGAAATCGACCTCGTGGACGTCCTCGGGCACCTGCTGCCGGTCCCGCACCGCCTCGGCCAGCACGTCGGCCAGCACGGCGCGGCCCTTGATTTCGGCCACCTCGCGCGAGTCCTGCCCGCGTACGCGCACACCGGGGAACAGGCGTTCCACCGTGGACAGCAGGACGCCGGTCTCCCCCAGCGACGGCAGCACCTGGCCGATATAACGCAGGAACGTGCTGTTGGGACCGATCACCAGGACGCCGCGCCGGGCCAGCTGTTCCCGGTAGGTGTAGAGCAGGTAGGCGGCGCGGTGCAGCGCCACCGCCGTCTTGCCGGTGCCCGGGCCACCCTGCACGACGAGCACCCCGCTCAGCTCGTCGCGGATGATCCGGTCCTGCTCGGCCTGGATGGTGGCGACGATGTCGCTCATCTCCCCGGTGCGGCGCCGCTCCAGCGCGGCCAGCAGCGCGGCCTCGCCGGCCAGCCCGAGATCCTGCCCCTGGTCGGCCTCGCGCAGATCGAGGATCTCGTCGTCGAGCGCGACGACCTTCCGGCTCAGCGTGCGGATGTGCCGTCGCCGCCGCACACCCTCCGGCGACGCGGCGGTGGCCAGATAGAACGGCCGGGCGACCGGGGCACGCCAGTCCAGGAGCAGCGGCTCGTAGTCCCCTTCTTCGTCGAACAGCCCCAGCCTGCCGACGTAGGCGGTTTCCCCGTCGTGGAAGTCGAGCCTGCCGAAGCACAGCCCCTGTTCCACGAGGGTGAGCTGGGCGAGACGCTCGGAATAGGTCGTGGTCGCGACGTCGCGCTCGGTCCGCTCCTGCGGTGTGCGGCCCGTCTGGCCGAGTGCGCTGGTCAGCCGCCGCTGCGCGGTCTCCCGTTCGGTGTCGAGTTTGCGGTAGAGCATCGACACGTAGTCCTGCTCCGCGGCGAGATCGGTCGTCGGCGCTGGTTCCCGTTGCGGCGAGAAGGACAAGAGCAACCCACTTTCGCTCCTGGATCGATTTGCCCGTAAACCAACGAATCTACCGGGCGCGGGATTCCCCGGACCGCACCGGCACAGGTGCGACGCCGCCCCGGTACTAGAAGGGAAGACCGATCTTCGGCAACCCGATGGCCGAATCCACGGCCAGCGCGACGAACACCACCATCAGGTAAGTGTTCGAGCGGTAGAACAGCGCCATCGGCTTGGTCGGCACACCACGGCCGACCTCGGCCTGGAGGCGATGCGCGTAGAAGAGGAACCAGGCGCCCGCACCGACCGCGAAGGCGGCGTAGAGCCAGCTCGCCGCGGGTACCAGCAGGAGCGTCCAGCCGACCATGACCCACGAGTAGACCACGATCTGGCGGGCGACGTGCTGGGCCGTGGCGACCACCGGCAGCATCGGCACGCCGGCGCGCTCGTAGTCGTCCCGGTACTTCATGGCCAGCGCCCAGGTGTGCGGTGGCGTCCAGAAGAAGATGACGCCGAACATCACGAAAGCCGGCCACTGCACGGTGCCGGTGACCGCCGCCCAGCCGATCACCACCGGCATGCAGCCGGCCGCGCCGCCCCACACCACGTTCTGTGCCGTGCGCCGCTTGAGGACCAGGGTGTAGACGAAGATGTAGAACAGGATCGTCGCGACCGCCAGGATCGCGGCGAGCAGGTTGACCGCGAAGTACAACACCACGAAGGACGCGGCACCCAGGGCGACACCGAAGACCAGCGCGTTGCGCGGCGGAACGGAGTCGCGGACCAGCGGCCGCCGCTTGGTGCGGTTCATCACCTTGTCGATGTCGGCGTCGATCACGCAGTTCAGCGCGTTCGCGCTGCCCGCCGCCATCGTGCCGCCGACCAGCGTGGCCAGCATCAGCCACGGCGACGGGATGGTGCGCCCCGCCAGGAACATCGCCGGGATGGTGGTGACCAGCAGCAGCTCGATGACCTGCGGTTTGGTCAGCCCGACGTAGGCGCCGACGAGCTGGCGGACCCGCTGGGGCCCGCTGGGCCGCACCGCGCTGGTGCCGTCACTGCGTCGGCGCGCAGCGTTCACCAACGACATTTCGCTCCCTGGGTCAAGTTCTTGCGGGCACCGGCACCGAGCCGGTCGCCGCCATCGATCGTAATCACGCCCGATTCCGGCGACGGTGCTGGGGTGTCGGCGCCTCGCGCTGGCCCGCCTCGGGTGTCGGTGGCCTTTCCCTGTTCTTTTCCCGCGCCTGCACACCACGAGCCCGCCCCCGGACCGGTGCCGGTCGCGCGCTTTGGACGCTGTTTCCGCATCCTTTGCTCTCGCCCGGAGTCCGGCCGGGCGAGATGTGGAACACCGGGGAGTGTCGGGGTTGCCACCGCCGGGTAGCCGACCTACTAGGCTGGCCGCCGGGGCGCCGGGATGTGGTGGCGACAACGGCCCCTGGCAGGAATAGCGGCTCTTCCGGATCGATTGAGAAGAGTAGGAACCTGCGCACCACGTCAACCGTCACTACGACCGCACGGGAGTCCGAGTTCAGTGTCCGAAATCGCCTCTATCAGCGAGAACAATCCTCTGCTCCGGCGGAACGTCCCCGCGGACTGGACCGACCTCGACACCCGCGCGGTGGACACCGTCCGGGTGCTCGCCGCGGACGCCGTCGAGGAAGCGGGCAACGGTCACCCGGGTACCGCGATGAGCCTCGCGCCGCTGGCCTACACGCTGTTCCAGCGCACCATGCGCCACGACCCTGCCGATCCGGCCTGGCCGGCCCGTGACCGGTTCGTCCTGTCCGCCGGGCACAGCAGCGTGACCCTCTACATCCAGCTGTTCCTCGCCGGCTACGGCCTGGAGCTGGCGGATCTGAAGCAGCTGCGCAAGTGGAACTCCAAGACCCCGGGACACCCGGAGTACGGGCACACGGCCGGCGTGGAGACCACCACCGGCCCGCTGGGCCAGGGACTGGCCAACGCGGTCGGGATGGCCATGGCCGCCCGGCGCGAGCGCGGCCTGCTCGACCCCGAGCCCGCGGCCGGGGAGAGCATCTTCGACCATCACATCTTCGTGATCGCCTCCGACGGTGACATCGAGGAGGGCGTCACCTCCGAGGCCTCCTCCCTCGCCGGCCGGCAGGAGCTGGGCAACCTGATCGTCTTCTACGACGACAACAAGATCTCCATCGAGGACGACACCACGATCGCGCTGTCCGAGGACACGGCGAAGCGCTACGAGGCCTACGGCTGGCACGTCCAGGTCGTCGAGGGCGGCGAGGACGTGGTGGCGATCGAGGAGGCCATCGCGGCGGCCAAGGCCGACCCGCGTCCCTCGTTCATCCTGCTGCGCACCATCATCGGCTATCCCGCGCCGAAGAAGATGAACACCGGCAAGGCCCACGGCGCCGCGCTCGGCGCCGAGGAGGTCGCCGCGGTCAAGCGGATCCTCGGTTTCGACCCCGAGCAGAACTTCGAGGTCTCCGACGAGGTACTGGCCGGCACCCGCAAGGCCGCCGAGCGGGGCAAGCGGTGGCACGCCGCCTGGCAGGAGCGCTATCAGGAGTGGGCCGCGGCCAACCCGGAGCGCAAGGAACTGGCCGACCGCCTGGCGACCCGCAGCCTCCCGGAAGGCTGGGCGGAGAAGCTGCCCAGCTGGGAGCCCGACGCCAAGGGTCTGGCCACCCGCAAGGCCTCCGGCGAGGTGCTCTCGGCCGTCGCGGACGTGCTGCCCGAGCTGTGGGGCGGGTCGGCCGACCTGGCGGAGAGCAACAACACCACGATGAAGGGCGCCGACTCGTTCGGCCCGGAGAAGGCCACCACGGCCATGTGGAACGCGCACCCCTACGGCCGAACGCTGCACTTCGGCGTCCGCGAGCACGCGATGGGCTCGATCCTCAACGGAATCGCGCTGCACGGCGGCACCCGGCCCTACGGTGCGACCTTCCTGATCTTCAGTGACTACATGCGCCCGCCGGTGCGGCTCGCCGCGCTGATGAAGGCGCCGGTCATCTACGTGTGGACGCACGACTCGATCGGTCTGGGCGAGGACGGCCCGACGCACCAGCCGATCGAACAGCTCGCGTCGCTGCGCGCCATCCCGGGCCTGAGCATGGTCCGCCCGGCCGACGCCAACGAGACCGCCGCCGCGTGGAAGGCGATCCTGGAGGACCCGCACCACCCGGCGGGCCTGGCGCTGACCCGCCAGAACCTGCCGGTCCTCGAAGGCACCTCCACCGAGGGCGTGGCCAAGGGCGGGTACGTGCTCGCCGACGCGTCCGGCACGGGCGCGCCCGACCTCGTCCTGATCGCGACCGGTTCCGAGGTTTCGCTCGCGGTCGAAGCCCGCGAGACCCTGGAGGCCGAGGGAGTGCGCACCCGCGTCGTCTCGATGCCGTGCGTGGAATGGTTCGACGCTCAGGACGCGGACTACCGTGAATCCGTGCTGCCGTCCGGGGTGAAGGCCAGGGTCGCCGTCGAGGCCGGAATCGCGCAGCCTTGGTACCGCTTCGTCGGCGACGCCGGAGAAATCGTGTCGATCGAGCACTTCGGTGCCTCGGCCGACTACCAGACCCTGTTCCGCGAGTTCGGGTTCACCGCCGACGCCGTCCGCGACGCGGCGCGTCGCTCGCTCGCCAAGACCAAGAATTCTTGAAAGGGGATGACCGTCATGAGTGACAAGGATCTGTTGGCAGCTCTGTCGCGGGCCGGTGTGTCGATCTGGCTCGACGACCTCTCCCGCGAACGGCTCACCAACGGCAACCTGACCGGCCTGATCCGCGACCGGCACGTGGTCGGAGTGACCACCAACCCGACCATCTTCGCCAACGCCCTGTCCCAGGGCGAGGCCTACGACGAGCAGGTCCGCGAGCTCGCCGCACGGGGGGCGGACCTGGACGGCACCGTCCGCGAGCTGACCACGACGGACGTGCGCAACGCCGCCGACCGGTTCCGCGAGGTCTACCAGGCGACCGGCGGCGTGGACGGCCGGGTCTCCATCGAGGTCGACCCGCGCCTGGCCAAGGACACCGAGAAGACGGTGGCGCAGGCGCAGGACCTGTGGAAGACGGTGGACCGGCCGAACATCTTCATCAAGATCCCGGCCACCGAGGAGGGCCTGCCGGCCATCACCCGGACCCTGGCCGAAGGCATCAGCGTCAACGTGACGCTGATCTTCTCGGTCGAGCGCTACCGCAAGGTGATCGACGCCTTCTTCGCCGGGCTGGAGCAGGCCAAGGCGAACGGGCACGATCTCGCCTCGATCCAGTCGGTGGCCTCGTTCTTCGTGTCGCGGGTGGACACCGAGGTGGACAAGCGCCTCGACAAGATCGGTACGGACGAGGCGAAAGCGCTGCGCGGCAAGGCCGCCATCGCCAACGCGCGGCTGGCCTACGCCGCCTACGAGGAACTGTTCGCCGGCGAGCGCTGGCAGGCGCTGGTGGCGGCCGGCGCCCAGCCGCAGCGCCCGCTGTGGGCTTCGACCGGCGTGAAGGATCCGTCCTATTCGGACACCCGCTATGTCGACGAACTGGTGGTCGCCAACGTGGTGAACACCATGCCGGAGAAGACCTTGCTCGCCGTGGCCGACCACGCTCGGCTTTCCGGTGACACCGTCACGGGCCAGGGCGACCGGTCGCAGGCGGTGTTCGACCAGCTCTCCGCGGCCGGGATCGACGTGCCCGACGTCTTCCGCGTCCTGGAGGAGGAGGGCGTCGAGAAGTTCGAGAAGTCCTGGCAGGAGCTGCTGGACACGGTCTCCGGCCAGCTCGACAAGGCGAGGAGCTGAGCAGATGCCGGGGGAAGAAACGACCGTCACCATCACCGACGGCGAGCTCGCGGCGAAGGCCGCGCCGCTGGTGGACAAGCTCGTCGCCGACCAGGTGGCCTCGAAGCTCGCCGCGCAGGACCCCGCCCTGTGGGGTGCGGACGCCGAGCCGGAGGCCTCGATCCGCCTGTCGTGGACCACGCTGCACAAGACCTCGCGCCCGCTGATCGGCGAGATCGAGACGCTGCGCGAGGAACTGCACGGCGAGGGGGTCGACCGGGTGGTGCTCGCCGGGATGGGCGGGTCCTCACTCGCGCCCGAGGTGATCACCCGCACCGCGGGCATCCCGCTGACCGTGCTGGACACCACCGACCCGGCCCAGGTCGCCGACGCGCTCGCCGGTGATCTGCGGCGCACCGTCCTCGTCGTGTCGTCGAAGTCCGGCGGCACGGTGGAGACCGACAGCCACCGGCGGATCTTCACGAAGGCCTTCGCCGAGGCCGGGATCGACGCCGCGGCCCGCATCGTCGTGGTCACCGACCCGGGCTCGCCGCTGGCCGGACTCGCCGCGAGCGAGGGCTACCGCAAGGTGTTCCTGGCCGACCCGCACGTCGGTGGCCGCTACTCGGCGCTCACCGCGTTCGGGCTCGTCCCGGCCGGGCTGGCGGGTGCCGACGTGGCCCGCCTGCTCGACCAGGCCGCCGCCATCGCACCGGCGCTGGCGGGCGACGACGCGGACAATCCGGCCCTGCGGCTCGGGGCCGCCTGGGGCGCGGCCCACGCCGACGGCGCCGAGAAGGTGGTGCTGGCCACCACCGACGCCGGCAGCCCCGGCTCGCTGACCGGGTTCCCCGACTGGGCCGAGCAGCTGATCGCCGAGTCCACCGGCAAGAAGGGCACCGGCCTGCTGCCGGTCGCGGTGGAGGGGCCGGACGCGCCCGGCTTCGCCGGCGCCGGCCCGGACGCCACCCCGGTCGCGATCGGCCCGGCCACGGGCGCGGCGAAGATCGCCACCGCGGGCCCGCTGGGCGCGCAGTTCCTGCTGTGGGAGTTCGCCACCGCGATCGCCGGACGGCTGCTGGAGATCAACCCGTTCGACCAGCCCGACGTGGAGGCCGCCAAGCAGGCCACCCGGGACCTGCTCGGCGACCCGGCCAGGCTGGCCGGCGGCGAAACCCCGTCCACTGTGGACGGACCGGTGCAGGTCTTCGCCGCGGGGGAGGTGCCCGCGCACGGGTCGCTGACCGATGTGCTGCGCGCGTTCCTCGCCCTCGCTCCGGACGGCGGCTACCTCGCCGTCCAGGCCTACCTGGACCGGCTCGACGACGCCTCGGCGGAGCTGCTGCGCCCGGAGCTGGCCCGCCGGAGCGGACTGCAGACCACCTTCGGCTGGGGCCCGCGGTTCCTGCACTCGACCGGGCAGTACCACAAGGGCGGCCACCAGAACGGGATCTTCCTGCAGCTGACCGGGGATTGCGAAACGGAGCTGGAGGTCCCCGGCCGGCCCTACCCGCTGGGCAAGCTCCAGCACGCGCAGGCACTGGGCGACGGCCAGGTCCTCGCCCAGCACGGGCGGCCGGTGCTGCGCCTGCACCTGACCGACCGGGCCGCGGGGCTGGCCCACCTCATCCGCGCTGTACAGGAGGTCGGCGAGTGACCGAGCGGTGGACGAACCCGCTGCGGGACCCCCGCGACAAGCGGCTGCCGCGGATCGCCGGGCCGTCCAGCCTGGTGATCTTCGGGGTGACCGGTGACCTGGCCCGCAAGAAGCTCATGCCCGCGATCTACGACCTGGCCAACCGCGGCCTGCTGCCGGCGGGATTCTCGCTGGTCGGGTTCGCCCGGCGGGACTGGGAGCACGAGGACTTCGGGCAGCTGGTGCACGATTCGGTCGCCGAGCACGCGCGAACCCCGTTCCGGGAGTCGGTGTGGAATCGGCTGGCCGAGGGAATCCGCTTCGTGCAGGGAAGCTTCGACGACGACGAAGGGTTCGACCGGCTCGCCGACACGGTGCGGCAGCTCAACATCGAGCGCGGCACCGGCGGCAACACGGGGTTCTACCTGTCGATCCCGCCGGGCGCGTTCCCGGTGGTGATCAAGCAGCTGGCCCGCTCCGGGCTGGCCCAGGCCGACGAGCACAGCTGGCGCCGGGTCGTCATCGAGAAGCCGTTCGGGCACGACCTGGCCAGCGCCAAGGAGCTCAACGCGATCGTCAACGACGTCTTCCCCGAGGAGTCGGTGTTCCGCATCGACCACTACCTCGGCAAGGAGACGGTGCAGAACATCCTGGCGCTGCGCTTCGCGAACCAGCTGTTCGAGCCGATCTGGAACGCCAACTACGTCGACCACGTGCAGATCACCATGGCCGAGGACATCGGCCTCGGTGGTCGCGCGGGCTAC
>DASSAD010000230.1:0-23864 GCA_035685725.1 Amycolatopsis sp.
GCGCACCAGAAACGTCTT
Source organism: Amycolatopsis sp. (assembly GCA_035685725.1). Lineage (GTDB taxonomy): Bacteria > Actinomycetota > Actinomycetes > Mycobacteriales > Pseudonocardiaceae > Amycolatopsis_E. Next base: position 19 of record DASSAD010000230.1, read on the forward strand.
TCCGATGCCAGGTTCACCCTCCACCACGGCGACGGCGGGTGGAAACGCGAGCGCCTCCACGAGCGACGCCAGCTCACCGTCCCGTTCCACCAACGCTGGATCACCCGGTGGCACGACCGAGACCTCCTGCCGCTCGCCGAGACCATCGCACGGTTGGACCGCGTCCCGACCATCACTCAACAGCGTTTCGCACACTACTTTCGACTGGAGAACCGGCTGGGCGACCGGCTCGCCGCCAACCGCGAACGTCTCGACGCCCCGCTGCGACAGGTTGTCGGCACCACTGGCCACGACGTCGCAGCGTCGCACCAAAACCCGAACCGGTTCACGTTCCTGCTCGGCGACGACCAGCACGATGCGACCGGCGTGCTGGTTTCGGCGTTGTCCGGTGGGCTATGCTGCCCGGCGATGGCTACCGGGACGGCATTGCGCCACACACGGATTGGTGACCCGGTGCTCTCCTGAGCGCCGTGCGGGCCGGTGCGGGCCCGCTGTTCGATCGAGGATCTTGCGCTGCCGCGCGGGCCCCGCCTCCGTCGTGTTGATCACAGGCTCGACACATCAACCACGACAGGAGAATTCATGCCCACCAAGACCCTGCGAATTCCCACCACGGACGGCCAGGCCGACGCGTTCGCAGCCTTCCCCGACCGTCGCGAGCGGTACCCGGGGGTGCTGCTCTACACGGACGCCTTCGGCGTGCGGCCCGAACTGGAGGAGAGGGCCCGTGAGTTGGCCGAGCACGGCTACTACGTGCTCGTCCCCAACCTCTACTACCGACACGGCCCGGCGCCGGTGACCGAATTACCCGAGCACATCGGAGAAGAGATCCGGCCCGCGGTCATCGCCCAACTGATCCCCTTGATCGAGGCACACACCACCGAACGTGTCCTGCGGGACGCCGACGCCTACCTCGGGTTCCTCACCACCCGGCCCGAGGTAGGCGCCGGACCGGTGGCCGTGCTCGGCTACTGCATAGGCGCCGCGTTGGCGATGCGCACCGCGGCGGCCTATCCCGACAAGGTGGCAGCCGTCGCCGGCTTCCACCCCGGCTTCCTGGTCACCGACGCGCCCGACAGTCCACACCGTCTGGTCCGCGAGCTCACCGCCCAGGTCCACCTCGGTCTCGCCGAAAACGACATGAGGCCCGAAGCCGTCAACGAGCTCAACCAGGCCCTGGATGCCGCAGGTGTCAGCTACACCACCGAGATCTACGCGGGCACCATCCACGGCTACACCATGTCCGACACCGACGCCTTCAACCCCTCCGCACTGCAGCGCCACTGGGACCGCCTGCTCCCCCTTCTTGACCGAACCCTGGCCGACAACTGAAGTGTTCGGTGTCGCCTTGGGCGTTCTTGGTGGTACCGCCCTGATCCGGGGACGATTCTGGGCGGCGGGGTGCACCGATCGGCGGCCAGCACTGCCGCGAGGCCTTCTTGTTCCTCTCGCCCGGCCCCGTCCCCTCCCCGCTCCCTCTTCCTCCTTCGAGGTCGAGCGGTGAGGGGGGCTTTTGTCATGCCGGGAACACGACGGAGCTACGCCGCAGAGGCACGGGTCGAAGGGTCAGTGGCTGCACAGTCCTTCAGAAACTCACCCAGTGCGCCGTGATTCCGGTTCGCCCGTCGCCGTTGCTGAGGATGCCGGCGCTGCCCTGCTGCCCGATGCGGTACCCGTAGAGCTGCACGACGTCCCCGGCCTTGAAGGTGTACTGGACCGTCTGCCCGATGGTGTCCTGGCTGGACTCGCCCGGGTCGTAGGTCTTGCCGGTCAGTGCCTCACTGCCCGGGAGGAGCGCGCCGTTGTTGAATACTGCTGTGTGGACATACAGCGCTGAGGCGCTCGCGGGATTACCGATGTTGGTGCGGGCGGAATAGGAAATCTCCCACACGCCTGGGTTGGGGATCGTGAGTGCCGGGAGTTCGGAAACCTGCTCGTAGGCGCGGTCAGCCCCGGCGAAGTTGTGATAGAAGTCGATCGGGTCGGTCTGGACCCATTCCGAGCCTCCCGACCGGGGGGCCACGGCAGCCGTGGATGCGCCGGATTTGCCGGAGACATCCGGCGTTGCGTCGGCGTAGGCCGGTGCGGCAACGAGGGCCGTCAACAGGATACTGCCGACAGCAGCTCCGACGACGGCGATCAACCGTCTGGATCTGGACCCGGTTCTGCTGGTTGCTGCACGCATGGAGATCTCCCTTTCTGTCAGCGGCGACGAGCCTGGTGCCCGCCCCGCTACATGGCACGACAAGGATCGCGAACATGACCCTTCGTGCGCGACACACTACGGAGTGACATCACTAGTCCACTTCGGTGCCATAACGCGGAGGCATATGAGGGGCCACTCGCCGGTTCCAGGGACCGCTATCACCACGGGGTGGGTTCCACGGCCGACAGGGCCCACGCTTGTCCAAGGCTTGCAGAAACTCGAACAGGTGCGGCTTTACCCCGGGCAAGAACGGGTCGGTCGCCTTGGTGAACAACCGGATCGGTGTCACATCGGGCTGGAAGCCGACATGATTGATCAGCATCTGGAGCGCTTCATGTGTTTCGACGAGCAGATGCGGAATCTTGACTTCGAAGTTGCCCCGCACCCTGGCCGGCAACTGAAGTGTTCGGTGTCGCCTTGGGCGTTCTCGGTGGTATCGTCCTGATCCGGGGACGATTCCGGGCGGCGGGGTTCACCGATTGGCGGCCAGTACTGCCGCGAGGCCTTCTTGCAGGTCCTTGACGAAATACTCGGGAACCTCCAGTGACGGAAAATGTCCGCCGGTCTCGGGTGATCTCCATCGGACGATCTGTCGGTATCGCTCCTGTGCCCAGGCGTGCGGACACTTCTCGATGTCGCGGGGATACATGGTGATTGCCGACGGGACGTCGACCCGAAGTTCGGGGTCGAGCGAGTTGTGGCTTTCGTAGTAAATGCGGGCTGAGGACGCGCCGGTTCGCGTAAGCCAATACAGGGTGACGTCGTCAAGAATTCGGTTTTTGGAAATCGTCTCGAACGGGCTGTCTTCGGTGTCTGTCCACTCGGCGAACTTGTCAAGGATCCAGGCGAGCAGCCCGACCGGGGAGTCGACGAGCGAGTAGCCGATGGTCTGCGGCCGGGTCGCCTGCTGCTTCGCGTACGCCGCGTGGTGGCGCCAGAAATCGCGGGTTTCCTCGGTCCATTTGCGCTCGGTCGCCGTCAGCCCGTCCGTTGTCAACCCGGGTGGTGCCTGCGCGAGCGTCGTGTGGATGCCGAGAACATGCGCCGGGAACCTGCCGCCGAGGACGGTGGTGATCACACCTCCCCAGTCGCCGCCGTGGGCTGCGAACTTGTGGTAGCCGAGCCTTCCCATCAGTTCCACCCAGGCGGCCGCGATCTTTTCGGTTCCCCACCCGGTGGTGGCCGGCTTGTCGCTGTAACCAAAGCCTGGTAGCGACGGGACCACGACGTGGAACGCCGGCGCTTCCGCATCTTTCGGATCTGCCAGCTCGTCTATTACATCGATGAACTCGGCAATGCTGCCTGGCCAGCCGTGCGTCAGGATCAGCGGAGTGGCCTCCGCGCGCGTGGATCGGCGGTGTAGGAAGTGGATTCCCAGATCATCAATGGTCGTGCGGAACTGGCCGATCCGGTTGAGGCGCGCTTCGAACGACCGCCAGTCGTGCCCGGTGCGCCAGTAGTTCACGACATCGACGAGGTCGGCGAGCGGAACGCCCTGTTCCCATCGGCGAGGGTCGGGCGCGGTGCGATGGACCGTCTCGGCTTCCGGTAGCCGCGCCGCGGCCAATCGCGCGCGCAGATCGTCGAGGTCGGCGTCAGTTGCGTGGGCTTCAAATGCCTGCACGTCGCTGGTCGGACGGTTCATGAGATGTTCTCGCCGAAGTGAGCTGCCGTGGTGACAACGCCACGATCAATGACCGGCGCAGCGTCGGTGACGAACCAATGTGTGGGCATGAGACCTCCTGGTCATCGTGAACCGGCTTGGACCTCTCGTGAACCGGCTAAGACGGTTCTAGCATGTCTCGATGTCAGCGTGCAACCTGCTAAGGTGGTTCCATGCGCGCTCCGTTCCCTGACTTCCGTCTGGGTAACGTGCTGGCGACCAGCTTCACGGGGACTCTGACGGAGCGGCGTGGCAACGCTGTGGAGCGCATTCCCACGCCGCACCGACTCGTCGAGTGGCTGGCAGTGAACGGCCTCGCCGTGGAGTCCTGCACCACCGCCCAGCTCGAACTCGCGCGGGAGCTGAGGGAATCGATTCACGCCGCCGCGACAGCGGCCGCGATCCAAGACGCTCTCCCGGCGTCTGCTGTCCACGTCATCAATGAGCGCAGCACTCAGGGTCGGGCCTCGGCTATCCTGACGCCCGAGAGCAATCGGCGATGGCGACTCAGCTCGGCGTCCCGCGTAGAAGATGCCCTTGGCGTGATCGCCGCTGACGCGATCAGCATCATCGCGGGCGAACGAGACGGAAAACTGGCCTTGTGTGCATCGCCAACCTGCCAAGCAGCCTTCTTCGACACCAGCCAAAGTCGGACCCGCAGATGGTGTGACATGAACACGTGCGGGAATCGTCAGAAGAAAGCGCGCTTCAATGCCAACCAGCGCAAAAACCCCGGATCGGCGCAGTAATCGTTATCCCCGGTACGCATCCAGGTGGGCCCCACCTCTGCGACACATCTGTCGCGTTGTATGCACCCCAACGGCACCACTGAGAGCAAATCCGTCGCCTTCGACCCCAGCGAGGTCGAGTTGGTCGAGCAGTATGAGAGAGCGAATCGGACCGGTCATCCACCCCGCAGCGCTTCCGTGGGCGCCAGCCGCGCGGCGCGCAGGGCGGGGTAGAGCCCGGCGGCCAGGCCGATCACCACCGCCGAGCCCAGGCCCACCGCCACCGCGACCGGCGGCAGCGTCAGCGGCAGATTCCTGACCAGCGCGAAGCCTCCGGTGACCCCGGCCCCGAGCGCCACCCCGGCCAGGCCGCCCAGCGCGGACAGCAGCAGCGACTCCATGAGGAACTGCATGCCCACCTGCCCCCGGCTGGCGCCGAGCGCCCGGCGCAATCCGATCTCCGATCGCCTTTCCAACACCGAGATCACCATGACGTTGCCGATACCGACGGCCCCGACCAGCAGGGCCACCGCGCCGAGGCCGAACAGCAGGCCGGTGAACGCGCCCTGTGTCGCCGCCCGCGCGGCCAGCGCATCCGACGGCCGGTTGACCCGCACCGCCTCCGGTTCGGCCGGATCGGCGGTCACCGCCAGCACCCGCTGCACGTCGAGCACCCGGTCCGGGTCCGACCGCAGGTAGATCTGCGAGGGAAATCCGGGATAGCCCAGCAGCGAACCGGCGATCGGGAACCCGATCAGCGCGGTTTCGTCGATTTCCGGCGCGATGTCGACCGGCCGGAGGATTCCGACGACCGTGAAGTAGTGCCCGGCCAGGTATACCCGGGCGTCCGGGCCGGCATGGTCGATGCCGAGGAACCGCGCGGCGTCGAAACCGAGCACCACCGCCGGGTAACGTTCCGTGGCCGCGTTGAGAAAGCCGCCGCTGCTCAGGCCGGCGTCCAGCGTGGCCGGAAGCGCCGGGTCGGCGGCGGCCACGGTGATTCCGCCCGAGTCGGTGGCCGGGATGAGGTCGGTGCGGCGGACCGTCGCGTCCGGCACCACACCGATCGCGGCGACCCGCTGCACCGGCGGGATGCGCGCGATCATGCCCGGCGCGGTGGTGGGCAGCGGGGTCGTGTCGCCGGCGAAGGACTGGCCGGCGGACACGGTCAGCAGGTTCCCGAGCCGGCCGAGCCGGCTGAGCAGATCGGCCTGGGAAGAGGCGGAAACGCCGAGTACGCCGACGATCGCGGCGATCCCGATCCCGATGCCGAGCACCGAGAGACCGGCTCGCAGGCGCCGGGCGCGCAGCCCGGAACCGCCGACCCGCACCAGGTCGCCCGCGCTCAGCCGCGGCCGGTGCGCGGCCGCCTCCGTGGGGTTCATGCTGAGCCTTTCGTGTCGGCGACGACCAGGCCGTCGCGGATCTCGATCCGGCGGTGCATCGCGGCGGCCACCCGTGGATCGTGGGTGATCACGACCACCGTGGTGCCGTCCGCGTTGAGGTCCGCGAGCAGGCCGAGCACGGCCGCGCCGGTCGCGGTGTCGAGGTTTCCGGTGGGTTCGTCGGCGAGCACCACGGCGGGCCGGCCGACGATCGCCCTGGCGATGGCCACCCGCTGCCGCTCCCCGCCGGACAGTCGCCCCGGCCGGTGGTGCGCGCGGTGTTCGAGGCCGACCCGGCGCAGCGCCTCGGCGGCCACCGCACGCCGACGCTCCGCTCGTACCCCCCGGTACAGCAGTCCCTGCGCGACGTTGGCCACGGCCGAAGCGTGTTCGAGCAGAAAGAACTGCTGGAAGACGAAGCCGATCTCCCGTGCCCGCAGCCAGGACAGCGCACGGTCGTCGAGGGTGGCGACATCGTGACCGGCGACCCGGACGGTGCCGGTGGTCGGCCGGTCCAGTGTGCCCATGACATGCAGCAGCGTGCTCTTGCCGGAGCCGGACGGCCCGAGGATCGCGACCCGCTCGCCGGGTGCGATACGCAGGTCCACACCATGCAGCGCGCGGACCGGTGGCCGGCCGGGATAGTCCTTGCCGACCTCGGACAGGTCCAGCACCGGCGATGTCCCGTGCCCGATCATGACGACGGCACCTCCACGGTGGTCCCGGCGGCGACACCGGGCCCGGACACCTCCACCAGGGAGTTGGCGAACAGGCCGGTCCGCACCGCGGTGAGGCGCCGCGTGCCGTGTTCGACGACTTCGACCGCGTAACCGCCTTCAGCGAGCGCCTCCAGCGCGTTGACCGGGACCGCGAGTACCCCTTGCACGGACTCGGTGGTCACGTTCACGGTGACCGGTGCCTGGTCCACGTTGCCGGCGACGGCCGGATCGGACAACCGCACCGTGGCGGTGACGAACAGCGGTTCGGTGGTTCCGCCGGACGCGGTGCCGGCGGGGTGCCCCGAGCCCGATTCGTTCGAGGCGGCCGACGCGACCGAGGAGACCGCGACCACACTGCCGGCGGTGGTGGTGCGGCCGTCCGGCAAGGTCACGGTCACCGCGTCGCCGACCTTGATCAGGTGTTGCTGGGCGACCGGCAGCGACAGGTTCACCACCCGGTCGGTGCTGGTGCCCTGCAGCAGAGTGCTGCCGGCCCGCGCCAGGGTGCCCGCATCGGCCTGCACCGCGGTGACGCGCAGCGGTCCTGGCAGATAGACGACGTCGCCGAGCCCGACCACGCCGGTGGCAGGCCGGCCGAGGCCGGCCTGCCACCGGCGCACCGCCGCATCGGTCGCCGCGTCGAAGTGCGGGGTGATCGGCAGGCCGGCGTGCGCGAAGCCGAGCGCGACGAGATTTTCCTTGAGCTGGCGGACATCCTCGCCGTCGGGTACACCGAGGCGCAGCTCCCGCCAGGCCGGCCGGGTGCCGTAGAAGGTGATCACCGCGCGGCCGTCGATCTCGTAGCTGGTCTGCCCGCGCAGGATGACCTGGCCCGTCGCGGGCAGCGCGGTGTAGGTGCCGTCGTCCTGGTTGACCACCACGTACGTGCCGGCATAGCCGAGCGTGCCGTCCACCTGGGTCGTGGTCGCCAGATCGGTGCGTATCACCTGGACGGTGCCGGTCGGCACGCTCGACGCGGTCACCTGCCCGCCCGCCTCATGGGCCCGGTCGAGCACCACCACGCCACCCGCGGCCACGACCGCCACCCCGACGACGATCACCACCGTGCCGGTTCGCCGGCCGCGCTTCCCGCCCCGGTCAGCCATGAGCGAGGTTGGTCAGCTGGGACGCGGCGATCTCCTGGTCGAGCAGGTCACGACAGGCCTGCGTGGCCTGCTCCATGACGCCGCTGGACTTGCCGCCGGGCGGCAACTCGTCGGCGCTGAGGTTGAAGCCGTGTCCGGGCACGAACTCGGTGCCCGGTGTCGGGTCACGGTAGTCGGGCAGGCCGTGGGCGCGCATGCACTGCGCGGCGCGGACACCGGCCTGGACCAGTGCCGGGGTCGCCTGCGGTTCGCTGGACGGGTTGAAGTCGGCCTGGCTGAGCTGCGCCCGGCAGTCGGTCAGCAACCGGTCCAGCGCGGTGGGGTCGCCCTTCGCGTAGTCCTGCAGGGACCGCTGGTCGGTGAACACGTCGCCGTCGGGGGCGACGACCGGGTCCTGGTAGGCGGGTACGCCGTGGTCGCGGATGCATTGCGCGGCCGCATGCAGCGCATCGGGTTGGGGCCGGGTGCCGGAATCGGCGCTCGATGGCCCAGCCTGGCCGCTGCCGGACAGACTGGGCACCTGGGCGCTCGGCCCGGTGTCACAGCCGGCCAGCGCCAGTGCCGCCACGGACGCGACAGAAGTCAGCAGGCCGGCACGCGCGCGGTACCTCATCGGAATCCACCTCCTCGCCACCGGCCCGCGCCGGTGGTCACGGACACAGCTACGCGCCGGGGGATAACACCGGTCGAACAGGAGCGGGGCGGGCGCTGTCCGCGCGGCGCACGTCGTAGCTGGTCGTGCCATTCGGCTGGTGACGGGGCGACCGCGGTTTGTTATGTCCATGTCAGCCGCGGCAGGGCACGATGAAGCCCATGCGGGTCCTGGTGATCGAGGACAATGAGGTGCTGGCAGACCGGATCGCGGACGGTCTGCGGGACGCCGGCATGGCCGTGGATGTCGCCTATGACGGGGCGACCGCACTGGAAAAGGCGCTGATCACCGAATACGACGTGGTGGTGCTGGACCGTGACCTGCCCCGGGTGCACGGCGACGCGGTCTGCGCGAGGCTGGCCGCCGGCCCGGCCCGGACCCGGATTCTGATGCTCACCGCGGCGGCGGCCGTGGCGGACCGGGTCGACGGGCTGAACCTCGGCGCCGACGACTACCTGCCCAAGCCGTTCGCGTTCGCCGAACTCGTCGCCCGGCTGCGGTCGCTCGGCCGGCGTGCGCCGTCGCTGCCGCCCGTGGTGGCCCGGCACGATCTGGTGTTCGACCGGGCGCGGCGCCGGGCGAGCCGGGCCGGCCGGCCGATTTCGTTGACCCGCAAGGAACTCGGCGTGCTCGAGGAACTGCTGGACGCGGATGGTGCGGTGGTCAGCGCCGAACGGTTGCTGGAAAAGGTGTGGGACGAGCACGCCGATCCGTTCACCAACACCGTCCTGGTCACCCTCGGGCGGCTGCGTCGCAAACTGGGCGAGCCGCCGCTGATCGAGACCGTGGTCGGCAGCGGATACCGGCTGCCGTGAAACTCCCGCGGCGAGCGAAATCGGTGCGCATGCGGATCGCGCTCGCCTGCGCCGGGCTGTTCGTGGTCACCGGTGGCGCGCTGATCGCGATCACCTATGCGCTGGTGGACCACAACCTGCCCGCCGCGGCTCCGACGTCCACTATGGACGCCAACCGCACGGCGAAGCTCGACCAGGTCTGCCTGCAGGCCACCGACCCCGTGCACGTGCGCCAGTGCAAGGAAGCCTTCGCTGCCGGCGAGCAGTCCGCCACCGCTCAACAACGCGACCAGACGCTGAACGGATTGTTGTTCTCCGCGCTGACCAGTCTGGTCGGGCTGACCGCGGCCGCCGCGGCGCTGGGCTGGCTGCTCTCCGGCCGGGTGCTGCGGCCGCTGCGCGCGGTGACCGAGGCGGCCCGCCGCGCCTCCGAGCGGAACCTGTCGGAGCGGCTGGCGCTGCACGGGCCGGCGGACGAACTCAAGGAACTCGCCGACACCTTCGACGGAATGCTCGACCGGTTGAACGCCGCCTTCGACAGCCAGCGCCGGTTCGTGGCGAACGCCTCGCACGAACTGCGCACGCCGTTGACCATCATGCGCACCGCGGTGGAGGTCACGCTGGCCAAGCCGAACCGGACGCCGGCGCAATACGAGGCGATGGCGGCAGAGGTGCGTCACGCGGTCGCCGGCGCCGAAGCGATGATCGACGCGCTGCTCACCCTGGCGCGCAGCGACCAGGGGCCGAGCAGCGGTGAGCTCGTCGATCTGGCCACCGCGGCGGAGGATGCGCTGGACGCGGCCGCGAACGCGGTGCGGGCGGCCGGTATCGACCTGCGCGCCCGGTTCGAACCGGCGGAGATCCACGGGGACCGGGTATTGCTGGAACGGATGGTGGCCAACCTCGTGGACAACGCGACCCGGCACAACATGCCGGGCGGGTGGATCTCGGTGGCCACCGGGCGGGACGGCTCCGGAGTCCGCCTGACGGTCAGCAACAGCGGGCCGGTGATCCCGGCCGAGACCGTGCCCGCGCTGTTCGAACCGTTCCGTCGCCTGCACGAGCGGATCGATGCCGGACACGGCGTCGGTCTCGGCCTGGCCATCGTGCGGTCGGTGGTGCACAGCCACGGCGGTGTGATCACCGCCGAGGCGCTGCCCGCCGGCGGCCTCGCGTGCCAGGTGGTGCTGCCCGCCGCCGAGCCGCCGCCCGGATCGTGAGCGGTCGCCACGGTCGCCGCCGTCGAGGGGTCGGCAACTCCGTGCAATCTCACTCGGGTTCCGCATGACCTCCATCGTGCGTGTGCCTGGCATCGCCCGGCAGCGACGTTCTCCCCTTGTCCGAGCCGCGGTTCACCGCGTGTTTTCCGGGTCGGTCAGGTGACGCACGACCTCGTCGAGGGGGCGGCGCGGTGTGGCGGGTAGCGGATCCGCATTGACCGGGGCCCAGCCGAGGCGGAGCACCATCTGCGGGAACCTGTCCCCGGTGACCTGTGTCCGGACGATTTTTCGGGTGCCGGCGACCTCGAGCGGTTCGGTCAGCGGGCAACCGGCCAGTCCGACCGAGGTGGCGGTGAGCAGGACCGCACTGGTCGCCTCTCCGGCGCGCAGCCGGGACATCGGGTCGTCAGAGGCAGTGGAGATCACGGCGAGCACGGTTTTGTCGTCTTCGCCCGATGCTCCTGAGGGTTGGGCGAGGTGCGGTTCGGAGAACGCCCTCCCGGGCAACGCGCCCGGGGTCTCGTCCACGGCCGGTGCGTTCGCCGCGGGCACACCGTCGTAGGACTCGTAGCGTCCGCTCCAGGCGGCGAGCTCCGTCCGGTAGGCGGGGTCGGCCGAGTGTGCCTGTGCGGCTTCGAAGATCGCGCGCGCCAGGTGATCGCGGGCCGCGCCGTCGGCGGTGCGTAACACACTGCCTTCGTCGGCGGCCAGCATCACCATTTCGTCGAGGTATCCGCTGGGTACTGTCCACGAGCTGTGCCGTCGCCGGTCCGTGCGGCGGCGGGGGATCGCCGCGGCGAGGGAGATCTCGGCCTGGGTGGGGTCGTGCCGGTGTGGTTCGATCGCGGCCAGATGGTCCGGATCGTCCGGATTGGGCAGTCGATGCACCTCGGCGTGCCAGCCGAGTGCGGCGAAGCCGGCACGGAGGTGGTGCAGCGCGGCGCCACAGCTGAGCAGTAGGTCACGGCCGTCCGGGTCGGTTTCGGACAACTGCCGCTCGCGGTCTGCGTACAGGTGCAGCGTTCGGTCGCCCACCCGCCAGCGCCACGGCTGAGAGTTGTGGACCGACGGCGCACGCACCGCCAACGCCAGTGCGGCACGAACGGTGTAGTCGTCAGGGAGACCACGGTCCATGGCAATCGCCTTCCACTCTTGTCCCATCCCACAACCTGGCGGTCGGGGCGGCCGGCTGAGCAGGGCAGGAGGGCACCGATCCGAGGGACCTTCCGCTCCTGCGTCGTGCCGGACGTGCCTCCGCGTGGGACCGCGGACACCCACCGACCCGTTCCCGCGCCGGCCACGAAGCCGAGCCGGGAGAAGGCCTCCGGTGCGGTGTGACAGGTGATCAGAGCAATTGGCCTTGGGGGAACGTGACTTCAGCCTCTCGATCGGCCATCCGGGTCACCGAAGACTGGGGGCGGAATTCGGGTGCGCTCGCCGAACGCGTTCTTGTCCCAGGAGGTGCGCGATGACCGCCGTCAAGGACTTGTCGGAGATCCGTGCGGTGGATGCGGTCTCGGCGGGTGGCAAGGGGGCGAACCTGGGTGAGCTGATGGCCGCCGGGTTTCCGGTCCCGGCGGGGTTCGTCGTGCTTCGCGAAGGATATTGGACCAGCATGGAGTTCAGCGGCGTTCGGGCGGAACTGGCCCGCCTGCACGCCGAGGCTCTTTCGGCCGTGGACGCCGATTCGCTGGCGGAAAACTGCCGGCGCATGCAGGAAGTGGTGCGCGGCACCAAGCCTTCTCCCGAGGTACGTGCCGGAGTGATCGCGGCCTATGCCCGGTTGGGGGTCGACGTGCGCGTTGCCGTGCGATCGTCGGCGACGGGGGAGGACGGCACGGGCTCGTCTTTCGCCGGTATGAACGCCAGTTTCACGAACACTCAGGGCGAGAGCGCCGTGCTTGACCGCTTGGTCGACTGCTGGGCCTCGGCATTCTCACCGCGTGTCGTCGCCTATCGTGCCGAGCGCGGCTTCACCGGCGAGCCCGCGATCGCCGTCGTGGTGCAACAGATGGTGGCGGCGGAGCGGGCCGGCGTGATCTTCACCGCCGACCCCCGCGGCGGTGACCGGGAGCACCTGGTCCTGGAGGCGGTGTTCGGGCAGGGCGAGCCGCTGGTGAGCGGCGCGGTGGAGCCGGATTCCTATGTGGTCGGCAAGAAAGACCTGCGGCTGGACGACGTCCGCATCGGCGACAAGAAGCACAAGATCGTTCGCGGGGACGACGGCGACGTGCGCGTGGACTTGCCCGCCGACACGGCGCGGCACCGGGTGCTCGAGCCGACCACGGTGAGCCGGCTGGCCCGGCTGGCCGTCAGTGTCGAAGAACATTACGGATGCCCGCAGGACATCGAGTGGGCGATCGACCCGGCCGGCGAGATCTTCCTGGTGCAGACCCGCCCGATCACCACGCTACCCCCGCAGTCCACTTCGGACAGTGAAGTGCTGGTTCGCGGACTCGCCGCGTCACCTGGACAGGCTAGCGGCGCGGTTCGGGTGCTCACGACACCGGAACAGCGAACGCGACTGCGCGAGGGCGAGATCCTGGTCGCGCCGATGACCAATCCGGACTGGGTGCCCGCCATCCGGCGAGCCGCCGCGCTGGTGACCGACGGTGGCGGTATGACCTGTCACGCCGCGATCGTGGCGCGCGAGCTCGGTGTGCCGGGCGTGGTGGGCACCGAGAACGCGACAAGCGTGCTCCGCGACGGCCAAGTGGTCACTGTGGACGGTGCTGTCGGCGAGGTCAGGCTCGGCGCGGTGAAGGCTCCGGTGCGGACCGAGCCGGTCGCCGTGCCCGAGCGGGCCGCCACCGAAATCATCGCGACCCGGTTGTACGTGAACCTCGCGATGCCCGAACAGGCCGAGCAGACCGCCGCCCTGCCGGTCGACGGGGTCGGGCTGGTGCGCGCGGAGTTCATGCTCACCGAGGCGCTGGGCGGTCGTCACCCACGGGATCTGCTCGCGCACGGTGAGCAGCGCCGGTTCGTGGACCGGATGTCGGAGTATCTCTTGAAGATCACCGAACCGTTCGCGCCACGACCGGTCGTGTACCGGACCACGGATCTGCGCAGCAACGAGTTCCGCGGCCTGGCCGGTGGCGCCGAGTACGAACCGGACGAGCACAACCCGATGATCGGCTACCGTGGTTGCTACCGCTACGTCCGGCAACCCGACCTGTTCGCGCTCGAACTCGAGGCGCTGGCGCGGGTGCGGCAGCAGACACCGAACCTGCACCTGATGATCCCGTTCGTGCGCACCCGCTGGGAGTTGGCGGAGTGCCTGCGCCTGGTCGACTCCAGCCCGCTGGGACGGCAGCACGGGATGCACCGGTGGGTCATGGCCGAGGTGCCGTCGGTGATGTACCGGCTGCCCGAGTACGTGGCAATGGGCATCGACGGGGTGTCCATCGGCAGCAACGACCTGACCCAGCTGATGCTGGGCGTGGACCGTGACTCCACCGAGTGCGCGGAGCTGTTCGACGAGGCCGACGCGGCGGTGCTCGATGCGATCGGCACCATCGTGTCCAGGGCACGCGAGCTGGGGATCACGTCGTCGCTGTGCGGCCAGGCGCCGTCCAACCGGCCCGAGTTCGCCGAGCACCTGGTGCGCATGGGCATCACCTCGATCTCGGTCAACCCGGACGCCGTCGGCGCGGCCCGTTCGGTCATCGCCGCCGCCGAACGCCGTGTCCTCCTCGAGCAGATTCTGGCGGCGGGAAGGAGAACGCGATGAGGGCCCGCGACCTCATGACCACGCCGGTGGTCACCGTGACTCCCCGGATTCCGGTCACGACGGCCGAAGGAATCCTTACCACGCGCGGATTCACGTCACTGCCGGTGGTGGACGACGACGAGAACCTCGTCGGCATCGTCAGCGAGGCCGATTTCGTCGCCGACCGCTTCCCGCGCGAACCGAAACGGGTGGGGCGCACGGTCGCGGAGGTGATGACGTCCCCGGTGCGGTCGGTCGATGTGGAAATGGACGCCGCCCAACTGGCCAGGATCATGGTGGACGAACGCCTGCGCAGTATCCCGGTGCTCGATCGGCGCAGGCTCGCCGGAATCGTGACCCGCCGCGATTTCGTGCGCGTGCTCGCTCGCTCGGACGAGCGCGTGGTGGCCGACGTGCTACAGCGGCTGGGCTCCTTCGGCGGTCCGGACCGGTGGACCGTGGACGTTCGCGACGGCGAAGTCACCATCCTCGACAGGTTCGACAGCGAGCGCGACCGTCAGGTCGCGACGGTGCTCGCCGAAGGCGTGCCCGGGGTGATACGTGCCCGGTGCTACGCACGAAGCGCCGGACAACGCTGAACCATGGCCGTCCGGTCGTCGTCAGTGGAGGGAGACCGCAATGAACGCAGAAATGAGTGATGCCGAGAAGGCGAGGGCAGAACGTGACGCGCGCGAGAGCGTTCGATCCTGGGGCAGCTCGCACAGCGTGGAACAGCTCGCGGAACGTGCGATCAGAAGTTACCTACTCGCCCAAGAACGGCGTCACCACGAGACACCCGCGGCAGGACCGGCGACGGCGAAGCGGACCGACGCTCACTCGTCATCCGGTATTCGCGGAAAGCCCGCTTCGGCTGATGAGTGAGCGGAAAGGCGATGAGGCGCGGCGTCCCTGACACGCACACGAAGGCGCCGCGGCGCGTCGCTCGCCGCCCGGGGGCGTGGCTCGTGCGGCGGGTATCGGGTGAGGCGCTGCTCCTGGTCGGGGTGGCGGTACTGCTCGCGGCGGGTGGACTGACCTGGTGGTTGTCCGGCCCGGTGGTCGCGGACGTCCTGTGGGCGGCCGCGGCGGCCATGGCACTGGTGCCCACCGTGGTGTGGGTCGTGGCGGACCTGCGGGCGGGGCGGTGGGGCGCGGACCTGCTCGCGGTGCTTGCCCTGGGCAGCACGATCGCCGTCGGCGAGTACCTGGCGGGCGCGATCATCGCGGTGATGGTGGCCACCGGCCGGCTCCTGGAATCGGCCGCGAGGCGCCGCGCCGGGCGTGATCTGTCGGAGCTGCTCGCCCGCGCACCTAGTCAGGCCCACGTCCGGCATGGCGATCGGATCGAGGTGGTGCCGATCGCGCGAGTCCGCAGAGCGGACCTCCTGGTCGTGTTGCCGGGTGAGGTGGTTCCGGTCGATGGTGTCCTGACCGGCGGCGGGCTGTTCGACGAATCAGCGCTGACCGGGGAAGCGGCGCCGGTCGAGCGCCCGGCCGGGGACTCGGTACGCAGTGGCGTGGTCAATGCGGGCGCGACGGTCGAGCTGCGGGCGTCGGCGACCGCGGAGGCCAGCACCTATGCCGGGGTGATCCGGCTGGCCCGGCAGGCGGCCGCGGACAGTGCCCCGGTCGCGCGGCTGGCGGATCGGATCGCCGTCTGGTTCCTGCCCGTGGCGCTGCTGGTCGCGGCCGCGGCCTGGTTGGCCACCGGTGTTCCGGAGCGGGCGGTGGCCGTGCTGGTCACCGCCACGCCGTGTCCGTTGCTGCTGGCCGTGCCGGTCGCCGTGACCGGGGGCATGTCGCGGATGTCCCGGGCCGGTGTGGTCGTGAAGGGCGGTGCGGCGCTGGAACTGCTGGGGCGGGCGGGGATTCTGGCGATGGACAAGACCGGGACGGTGACCGCGGGACGGCCGGAGGTGACCGACATCGTGTGCGCACCGGGGGTCGGCGCCGAGCGGGTGCTCGCCGATGCGGCGGGGGTCGAGCGGTACTCGCCGCATGTGCTGGCGGGCGCGGTGATGCGGGCCGCCCGGCGTGCCGGCATCGATCCGGCACCCGCGGTCACCGTGAGCGAGGAGCCGGGCCGCGGCGCGCGCGGCCGGATCGACGGCCGGACGGTGCTGGTCGGGCGGCTCGGCCCGGGTGTCGCACTGCCGGACTGGGCGCGGGGTGCCGCGCGCCGTGGCCGGTTGGACCTGGCCACGGTGATCTGGGTGCAGACCGATGGGACGCCCACGGCGGCGTTGTTGGTGCGAGACCGGCTCCGGCCGGACGCGCCCCGCACGATCCGGCGGCTGCGGGCGGCCGGGCTCCGGCACATCCTGCTGCTCACCGGAGATCGCGTGGTCAACGCGGCCGAAATCGCCGGCCTGCTCGGGCTGGACGAGGTGTGCGCCGAAGCGAGTCCCAGCGACAAGATCGAACGCGTGCGCGCCGGCCATGGGGACGGCGTGACCGTGATGGTCGGAGACGGCGTCAACGACGCTCCGGCGCTCGCGGCCGCCGATGTCGGGATAGCCCTGGGCTCACGCGGCTCGACCGCGGCGGTCCAGGCCGCGGACGCGGTCATCGTCGACGACCGTATCGACCGGCTCGCCGATGCGGTGGACATCGCCCGCCGCTCGCGTGTGCTCGCCCTGGAAAGCGCGGGTATCGGGACCCTGCTTTCGTTGCTGGCGATGGCCGCCGCGGCCACCGGATGGCTGGTTCCGGTGGCGGGTGCCCTGGTTCAGGAAGCCATTGACGTCGCGGTCATAGCCAATGCCCTGCGGTCTCTGCGCGGGCCGCTGCGGCGGAGCCGGAGGCCACCGGAAGAGTTGCTGCGCCGCTTCGCGCATGAGCACGAGCAGTTGCTTCCCGCGCGTGCCGCGGTGCGTCAGGCTGCTGACGCCCTTGCCGATGGTGTCACCCCGGACGGGGAGGAGGCTGCCCGGCGTGCGTACCGATTGCTCGTCGAACGGCTGCTGCCACACGAGATGGCCGAGGAGACCCAGCTGTATCCGGCACTGACCGAGGCGCTCGGCGGACCGGAGACCACCGTGACGATGAGCCGCGGCCACACCGAAATCGAACGGCTGATCCGGCGTTTGGGGCGCCACCTCGCCGAACCGGGAATCGAGCCCGACCAGCTCGACGACCTTCGCGCCACCCTCTACGGCCTCGATGCCGTCCTCACCCTCCATTTCGCGCAGGAGGAAGAGGCCTACTTCACCCTCACCACGGGCTCGTAGCGTTCGTAGGGGAAAAGCGCCCCCCAGAACCCGGGCGAATGCCCTTTCCCGCGGTGACGTAGGACTCTGATCGCCGATCCGGGCGGTTTCGTAATGTCACCTGAAGGAACAAGCCGATCACGAGAGAAGCCGAGAACGGACCTGGTGATCGCGCAACTGGTGTCCGCTCGTCGAGCGGCATACCGGGAGGACCAACGATGCGTGCCCACCCCGGCGACTGGATCGTGATCAAGAGCCGCAGCACCGGTCGGCCCGAGCAACGCGGTCGGATCATGGAAGTGCGATCGGCCGAAGGCGCGCCACCGTACGTCGTGCGCTGGATGTCCGACGACCACGTGTCGGTCTTCTTTCCCGGTTCCGATGCGATCGTGCTCACTCCCGCCGAAGTGGCCGCCGCCGACGAACGCGATCGCGCCCGGTTCGCCGCGATGCAACACACCATCACCGGCCGACCGGAAGAGCCGTGGTAGACAACTGGTTATGACGTCGAGCGAAGACGCGGCACCGTCGGCGCCGACAGGCGCGGACCTCGACAAGCCGCACGCCGCGCGTATCTACGACTGGTATCTGGGCGGTACCCACAACTATGCCGTCGACCGGGAGTTCGGCAAGCAGGCGGAGGCGACGTTCCCCCTGATCAAGCCACTGGCGCGAGCCAACCGGGCGTGGATGAACCGGGTGGTCCGCGCCGCTGCCGGCGCCGGAATCCGCCAGGTCATCGACCTTGGCTCCGGCGTACCGTCGGTGGGCAATGCGCATACCGTGATCCGGGACGCGCTCCCCGAGGGGGAGAAGGCATCCGCGGTGTACGTGGATTACGAAGAGGTCGCCGCCGCGCATGCCCGGATCACGCTGGAACAGGACGACGCGACCGACTGGGCCGGCGTGGTCCAGCGCGACCTGCGGGAATCGCGGCACGTGCTGGGCGATCGCGAGATCGCCCGGGTGATCGACCTCGATCAGCCGGTGTGCCTGCTGCTCGTCGCGGTGCTGCATTTCTTCGGTCCGCAGGACGATCCGTTCAAGGTGGTCGACCGCTACCGCGGAAAGTTGGCCCCCGGCAGTTGGCTAGCGATCTCGCACATTGCCTGCGACGACGCTCCGCCTGAGGCAGCCGACATGGTGGAGCGGTTCGTCGGCGCTTACCGCTCGACGTCGAATCCCGGATGGCTGCGTTCCCGCGACGAGATTCTGCCGTTTTTCGGCGACTGGTCGTTGCTCGAGCCCGGACTCGTGCACCTGGGGGAGTGGCGCTGGGACGGCGGGCCCATGACGAACACCGAGAAGAGCGCGCAGCCCTTCGCGTGGTGCGGAGTAGCCGAAAAACCCCGATAAGCATGGCGGATGACCGACTCGGGAGCGATCACAGCAGGCTGCGCACCCGTAATGGCGTGTGTGCGGCCGCGACCTTCGCTCCGCGGTTTTGTCAGACCCTTGCGGCATCGTGACCGCATGGACTGGAAACCATGGCTGACTCGCTGGAGCGAGGAGTGGATCAGCTCGGCCGAACCGGGTGACCTCGATTCCGCGGTACTCACGCAGTGCTGGCTCGGCTTCGCGCCGGCGACCGAAGACGAGGTTGCCGCGGCCGAGGCACGGCTGGGCATGCGCCTACCCCCGTCGTACCGGGAGTTCCTGCTGAGCACGAACGGCTGGCGCAACGCCGGCTGCTTCGTGTTCCGGATGCGCGACACGTCCAACCTCGGCTGGCTGCGTGACCACGAGCCGCACTGGGAGAACTGGGAGGACCTGAGTCCGGATGACAATCCCGATCCGGGCAACGGCAACCGTTTCACCCGCGGCTTGCTGCTTTCCTTGGATGCCGACGCCGGCATCCTTTTCCTCGACCCGGGCGACGTCGACGAGGCCGGCGAGTGGGCCGCGTACAGCCTGTTCTCATGGCGTGCGGAGCCGCCGGTTCGGTTCGCCTCCTTCATCGAGCTGATGGAGCAGCTCTACGCCGAGTTCCACCGGATGCGTCAGCCCGAGGGCGAAACTCGGGACTCCTGGGATGCCCAGGTCGAGCAGGCACGGCTCGACGTGCTCGCCGGCGACGTCGACGGCGCCGCCGAGGTGCTGGGGCGGGCCGAGGATTTCGGGCGGGTGCGGGCCACCGTGCTTCGCGCCCAGATCCTGTTGCTCCTGGGGCGTCAGTACGAGGCGGCGCAGCTGCTGAGTCGGTTGCTGCACCCGTCGTTCCTGCGCGACGGTTTCCTCACGAACCCGCTGTTCACCGAGGAGTTCGTGCCGTACCTGTTCGACGAGCACGCTCGCAATGCCACGTCCTACCGCCACTCCGTGCTCAAGGCCGCGATGATCGGCGAGCGACCGGAGATCATGGACATGATCGCCGAGCACGAACCCCGGTTCTCCGTGGCCGGGCAGGGTTTCGCCTACGGCAATCCGGAGTTCGACGAGCCGATCCGCCGCGCCCGGGCCACGCACGCGGACGACAGCGACGCGTTGTGGGCGGCGATCCGAGACGCGATGCCGCACTGGCGGCCCCGCACCGCCGACCACATCGCCCCGATCGCGCTGCTCGCCGACCCGGTCCTGGCCGCTGTCCTCACGCCCGAACGGGGCCGCGAGCTGCTGGTGACCCCGAGAGGAAAAGTTCCCGACGCGTAAGGGCTGCACGGACGTCCGAGATGTCCGACGTCTGCTCGCTGGCCGATCGTTCCGTCCCCGCGTACGCCCACCGCGGGGACGGCGATGCCGTTCGAATGGCGGGCATCGCTGTCCGCGCTCGGCCTCGTCAGGACTGTTCGATCCAGGGCTTGAGGTAGTCGTGGTCGATCATGGCGGGGTCGGGGATGTGGTCGAGCATGCGGCGAACTCGTTCGGCGGCGTCGCGGGTCAGGTGGAAGTCTTCGTCACGGGTGCTGGGTATCTCGGGACTGAACTGCCGGGCCGTGGTCACGATCTGGGGGACGAACGCGCGGATGTCCTCGGCGTCGTCCGCGACGAGCCCGGCGTCGAGGCCCGCCTCGCGGAGGCGGTCCTCGATGGCGTGGAGCTCGTGGGCCAGCCAGGTCCAGGGGTCGGCGGTGAGGTCGGTCGACCAGACGCGGTCGCCGGGTTCGATGCCGTCGAAGCGGGGGTGGTAGTGGGCGGCGGAAAACGAGTCCGCGGGGCGGTCGAGACGGTTGAACAGGTCAGCGCGCCAGAAGGCCTCGTCGATGACGGTCTTCTGCGCGGCGGATTCGCTTCCTCGGTGGGGTTGCGGGGTGAGCAGGCGTAGTTCGACGCGCGCCCCGTGCTCCATGACGGCGTTGGGGCCGATCTCGAACCATCGCCGCACGATCACCGCGATGCGGGTGAAATTGAACGCGATCAACATCGGGTCGGATGCTCCTTCATCGAGGGTCAGGACGTGTGGAATGGTCAAGCGGTGGCCGGCTGGTGGGCGAGGGCGTCGAGCCCGGTCTCGTCGGCGGACCGGGCGATGGCGCGGATGCCTGCACGAAGCCCCTCGGCCTCGTCCACGAGGGTGCCCAGGACGTCGAGCGCGACGGCTCGACCGCAGGCACCGGCATGGCAACAGTTCTCCTCGTCAACGGACCGGAGGGGCGAGCGCGACGCTGACGGGTTCCACAACCCCAGGTAAGAGGTAAAGTCTCGCTTAATCTCTCAGCCAAGAAGCTACGTCAGGGGCCGTAAGGCATGCAAGTAGTTCTTGACGATTACGTCTGGGCGGCCGGGGTCGCGACGGAGCTGGTGAACACGACCGCGGAGGTCTGGCGGGGCGACGAGCACCTGCCTGACCTTGCCGCCTTGACCGGCTTCGTCAACGAGCACCCCAGTCCCGCCGCCCACGCGCTCGGCGACCGGCGCGTCACCGGGGACACCCTGGCCGGGCTCGCGACCCGAGCTCGACCGACGGACCTCGATGACGTCCACGCCCTGCGCGTCGTCGTGCGCGACCTGATCGATCATCCCGAGCGGGACCGTCTCGTCGCCGGCGCGAGCGCGCTCACCGCTTCCGTCGCCGGAGTCACCTTGCTCGCCGAGCCCGCCGAACCCGTCGCCCGGACGCGCATCCACTGGGCGATCGCTCTGCGACCCAGCGCCACCATCACCGACGCTCTTGCTGTCATTTGCGGCGTCGGCGTCCTCGGCGTGGTCCACGCGCTCGGAGAGCAACGGTTCCGACAGTGCGGAGCCCCGGCCTGTTGTGGCGCCTTCATCGACACCACCCGCCCCGGACGGCGCCGCTACTGCATGCCAGGCCTGTGCGGCAATCGTGTCAATGTCGCGAACCACCGTGCCCGCCGAGCGGCGGCCCGAGCCGGCAAGCCCTGAGCCAGCCGGGACGGGGCGGGAACTGGTCCGCCGGCGCGTCGCCTGCCGGTCGTCGAGACCATCGAAATCGACCCCAACCTTGTTGACCTGCATGGATTTTTATTACTTGACGACGGAAAATAACTCCGTCTAGCCTGGCCGAATGCGTCGCCAAGGTCATCGCGGACTGCCGGCAGGTGGGGCCACCGGCTCGTTGGTCTTCACCACCGTGCTCACCGATGGACCACTCTCGCGCACCGATGTGGCTGACCGGACGGGGCTTTCGCCGGCGGCGGTGACCAGGGCGATCCGTCCACTCGCGGACGCGGGGTACCTGACCGAAGAGGTCGCGGACGACAGCGGCTCGCGCCGCGTCGGGCGGCCGGTGACCCCGGTGCGGGTGCGGGCCGAGCGTTGTTTCTTCGCCGGGGTCAAGGTGACCGCGGACGAGCTCATCGGGGTGGTGACCGACCTCGAAGCAACCGTGCGCGCCGTGCGCCATCGGCCGTTGGTCTCCCACGAGGTCGGCGACGTGCTCGCGGACCTCGTCGGCATGGTCGGCGATTTGCTGGCGGAGTCGGCGGCGTACCGGCGCAGTTTCGCCGGACTCGGCGTCTCGGTCGGTGGAGACGTCGATCCCGAGAGCGGCATAGTGCGCTATGCGCCGTTCCTGGGCTGGCGGCAGGTTCCCTTCGTCAGCCAGGTTTCCAGCGCTACCGACCTACCCGTGCACCTGGACAACGATGTCCGTGCGCTGACGGTGGCCGAGCAATGGTTCGGCTCCGGTGTCGGTGCCGAATCCTTCGCGGTGGTCACCGTCGGCACCGGGATCGGGTGCGCCCTGTTCGTCAACGGCAAGGTCGTCACCGGGGCACGCGGGGTCGCCGGTGAGATCGGACATCTGGTGGTGGACAGGTCCGGCCCGCTGTGCCACTGCGGGAATCGGGGCTGTGTCGAGGCGATCGCCAGTAATTCCGCGATTCTCGCCCAGGTCGGCGCGGTCACCGGGCGCGAGGTCACCGATCTGGACACGGCCATCGAACTCGCGCGGAACGATTTCCCAGGCGTGCGGCAGGTGTTCGCGGTGGCCGGGCATGCCATCGGAACGGCGCTGGCCGCGGTGGCGAATCTGGTCGGTCCGGAGCGCATCGTGATCTCGGGGGAAGGACTGGCCGCTTATGACCTCTTCGAGGAGCAGATCCGGACCATCTTCGTCGAGCAGGCCTTCGGTGCGGCCGGGGAATGCGATCTGATCGTGCGTCCGCTTTCCTTCGACGACTGGGCGCGGGGTGCCGCCGCGGTCGCCATCCAACGTTTCATCGCACCCCACACCCTGTAACACCGGTCCCGCCCGTAATCAAGAGGAGTCAATGATGCCTCATCTCTCGAAGCGTTCTCCCCGGCCATGGCGAGTCGGTACTTTCGCGGCCGACCGGCGCACCATCCTCAAAGGCGTGCTCGGCGCGGCCGGAGTACTCGCCGCGGGCCCGTTGCTGGCGGCCTGCGGAGGTCCGCCGAACGGCGCCGGTGGTGGCTCCGGTGCGATCACGTTCGGTTCGAGCGGCTCGGAGGCGACGCCCAAGGCGGCCTACCAGGCGCTGATCGACGCCTTCACCAAAACGGGCGCCGGCCAGGTCAAGACCAATATCGTCGACAACAACACGTTCCAGAAGACGATCAACAGCTATCTGCAGGGCACGCCGGATGATGTGTTCACCTGGTACGCCGGCTACCGAATGCAGGCCTTCGCGAAGAAGAATCTGCTGCACCCGATCGATCAGATCTGGCCCGCCATCCAGGGCAATTTCAGTCCGGCGACGCGTGACCTGTGCCTCGGTGAAGACGGCAAGCCCTATTTCGTGCCGATCTACAACTATCCGACCGCCGTGTTCTTCCGGAAGAGCCTTTTCGCCCAGCACGGATATCAGCCCCCGGCGACCTTCGACGAACTCGTCACACTCGCCGCGAAGATGCAGCGGGACGGGTTGAGCGCGTTCGCGCACGGTATTGCGCAGGGTGACGGCTGGACGCTGCTCAACACCTTCGACTACCTGAATCTGCGCTCCAACGGCTATCAGTTCCACCTGGACCTGTTGCACGGTAAGACGTCCTGGACCGACCCGAAGGTCAGGGCCGTGCTGGACCAGTGG
>DASSAD010000231.1:0-3688 GCA_035685725.1 Amycolatopsis sp.
CGGTCCCTGGACTCCACGGCGAGCCGCCGCACGCGGCGCATGTCGTGGCTGAGGATCCGGCCCGCGGCCTTGACGGGGGCCCCGGCGACGTAGACGGTATCGACGTTTTGGTTGTCCGCCAGTGTCACCACGGCGGGAAGGTTGTTGACCAGCGAAACGTTCGGAAGATCGATGTCGAGGAGGATGATGTCGGCCTGCTTGCCAGGGGTGAGCGAGCCGACCTTGTCCGCCAGGCCGAGCGTGCGCGCACCTTCGATGGTCGCCATCCGCACGACGTCCCGGGCGGTGATCGACAGCTCGGACAGCGATCGGCCCTCCGAGAGCGCCCGGTGGTTCTGCCAGCCGCGCTCCGCCTCCAGCGTCCCGCGCATCTCCGCGAACAGGCTGCCGCCCACTCCGGACACGATGTCGATGCTGAGGCTGGGCTGAATGCCCGCGGCGCACAGCCGGCCGGTGGCCGGATAACCGTGCCCCATCTGCATCTCGATCCGCGGCGAGATCGACACGTGGCCGCCCGAGTCGGCGATCCGCCGGTACTCGTCGTCGGTGCAGGTGTTGGCGTGGATGTAGATCAGGTCGGGGCCCAGCAGGCCCTGCCGGTCGAGCTCGGTGACCGCGCGTTTTTCCCCCAGCAGCCCGACACCGACGTGCATCGAGGTGCGCACACCCAGTTCCCGGGCGAGCTTCAGATCGGTGACGGTGTCCTCGAACGGGCCGAATTCGGGGCCGTTGCTCGCTATCGCGAAGGTGAGCAGGTCGTTCCGCGAGGAAAAGTGGCGGCTCGCGACCCGCTGCACGTCCGAGGTGTACCACTCGGCCGGCGGCGGCAGCGGGTTGCCGTACCCGAACACCGCCCGGATCCCGGACTCCCGCAGGCCCCGCACCGCCTCGTCGGCGTGGTCGGGGCTGCGCATGATGTGCGACCAGTCCATGATCGTCGTGATCCCGGAGTCCAGCGCCTCGATCGCGCCGAGCAGATCGGCGACGTAGACGTCTTCGGGCGTGAACCGGGTGCCGAGATCGAGCAGCATGTGGTCGATGTACTGGCCCAGGGTCCAGTCGGCCGCGATCTGCCGCAGCGCGGCCTGCCAAAGATGCCGGTGCGTGTCGATGAGACCGGGCATCACGATTCTGTTGGTGGCGTCCACGACCCGCGCGTCTCCGACGGGGAGGTCCACCCCGACCGCCGCGATCTTGTCGCCGTCGATGAGGACGTCACCCCGTGGCAGGTCCCCGATTTCGGGATCGACGCTGAACACGATCCCACCACGGATGAGAGTTTTGGTTGTCACTTGTGGGTCTCCGATCACTTCGGCGTCTTTGCCGTCCGGTGCCGTCGTTGGCCGGTCACCGATCGGTTCTGCCAGTCCCTCTGTTCGAATTCTCCTTGACTGAGGCGAGCGACAGCGCCGCCCACACCTCGTCCGGAAGCACCGGAAGAGACGCGTGGGCGGCGCGAGTGCGGCGGCCGTGGGCGTGGTCACGACCGCCACACCGAACCGGCACCGGACCGAGGGCCGGGCGCCGGTTCGGGTGGATCGGCCTCGCCGCGGCGGCCGGCTGCTCGACCGCGGCGAGTCCGGTTCAGGGGTGAGCCGGAAGGGTGGGCATCACCAGTCGACGGCGATGTACTTGGACTCGGTGAACTCGAGCATTCCCTCGTGACCGCCCTCGCGGCCGATGCCGCTCTGCTTGGTGCCGCCGAAGGGCGCCGCCGGGTCGGACACGACCCCACGGTTGAGCCCGACCATGCCCGAGTCCATGGCCTCCGACACCCGCAGGCCCTTGGCCAGGTCACCGGTGCAGACGTAGGACACCAGCCCGTACTCCGAGCCGTTGGCCAGTTCGATCGCCTCCGCCTCGGTGTCGAAGCTGACCACGGGCGCGACCGGGCCGAAGATCTCCTCCCGCAGCACCGGCGCGCCGGCGGGCACGTCCGCCAGCACGGTGGGCGGGTAGAAGTACCCGGGCCCGTCCGCGGCCTGCCCACCGGTCGCGATCGAGGCACCCAGCGCCACGCTCTGCTCGACCAGCGACGCGACCTTGTCCCGCGACTCCGCGTTCACCAGCGGACCGAGCCGGACCTCTTCGTCGAGGCCGTGGCCCATCCGCAGTGCCGCCATCTTTTCCGCGAGGCGGCGGGTGAACTCGGCCGCGACCGGCCGCTCCACGTAGAAGCGGTTGGCGGCGGTGCAGGCCTCACCGCCGTTGCGCATCTTGGCCACCATCGCGATGTCCACCGCGGCGTCGAGGTCCGCGTCGGCGAAGACCAGGAACGGCGCATTGCCGCCCAGTTCCATCGACGAGCTGACCACGGTGCCGGCGGCCGCGGCCAGCAGCCGCCGCCCCACCTCGGTGGATCCGGTGAAGGAAACCTTGCGCACCCGCGGGTCGTCCAGCATCGCCTGCACTACCGCGCCGGAGCGGGACGAGGGCAGCACGTTGACCACACCGGCGGGCACGCCCGCCTCGGTGAGGATCTCCGCGATCGCCAGCGCGGTCAGCGGGGTTTCGCTGGCCGGCTTGAGCACCACGGTGCAGCCCGCCGCGAGTGCCGGGCCGATCTTGCGGGTTGCCATCGCCGCGGGGAAGTTCCACGGCGTGACCAGCACCGAGATCCCGATCGGCTGGCGCACGACCAGGATCCGGTTGGTGCCTGACGGCGCCGTCTGCACGCTGCCGAGCGCGCGCACCGCTTCCTCGGAGTACCAACGGAAGAACTCGGCCGCGTAGGCGACCTCGCCCCGCGCGTCGGCCAGGGTCTTGCCGTTCTCCAGCACGATCAGCGCCGCCAGCCGCTCGGCCTGCTCGGTCATCAGGTCGAACGCGCGGCGCAGGATCTCCGCACGCTTGCGGGGAGCGGTCTTCTCCCAGCCGGAAGCCGCGGCGTGCGCCGCGTCCACCGCGGCCAGCCCGTCCTCGACGGAGCCGCTGGCCACCGAAGCCAGCACTGAGCCGGTGGCCGGGTCGTTCACGGTGATGCGGGCACCGTCGGACGACGGCCGCCAGGTGCCGCCGATGAACAGCTCGACCGGAACGTCCTTCACGATCGAGGCGGGGTCAATCGTCGCCGTCATGGGTTCATCGCTTTCATTCGTGGCTTCCTGGTCAGTACTCGTTGGCGATGAAGAGGTCCTGGGCGGGGAACTTGGTGATCACGTGCGCGCCCTGCTCGGTGATCACGACCTCTTCTTCGATCCGGGCCGCGGAGAAGCCGTCCGAGGCCGGGCAGTAGGTCTCGAGCGCGAACACCATGCCCGGCTGGATCTCCACCGGGTTGTCCAGGCTGTTGAGCCGGCTGATGATCGGCCGCTCGTGCAGGCCGAGGCCCAGTCCGTGGCCGAACTGGAGACCGAAGGCGGCCATCTCGTTGGCGAAGCCGAACTCGGTCGCGGCGGGCCAGACGCGGGCCACCGTGTCGGTGCCGACACCCGGGCCGACGGTCGCGATCGCGGCGTCCATCCACTCCCGCGCCTTGGTGTAGGCGTCGCGCTGGGAGGCAGTCGCGCTCCCCACGCTGAAGGTGCGGTAGTAGCAGGTCCGGTAACCGTTGTAGGACTGGATGATGTCGAAGAACGCCTGGTCACCGGGCCGGATGATGCGGTCGGAGAAGTTGTGCGGGTGCGGGTTGCACCGCTCGCCCGAGACCGCGTTGATCGCCTCGACCTGGTCCGAGCCCATCTCGTAG
>DASSAD010000232.1:0-8029 GCA_035685725.1 Amycolatopsis sp.
GCCGGTTCGCCGGTTCGCCGGTTCGCCGGTTCGCCGGTTCGCCGGTTCGCCGGTTCGCCGGTTCGCCGGTTCGCCGGTTCGCCGGTTCGCCGGTTCGCCGGTGTGAGGACGATGATGTGTGGGCACGCCCAGCTTGTCGACACGTGCGGTGCCGCTTTATGCGGAACTCCAGGGAGCTGTGCTCGGAACGAGGCGGGCGGCGACGGTTCTTCGACCCTTGGTGAGCGTGCGTGTCCTGATCGGTCCTGCCGCCGTGATCACTCGCTGAGTTCGGCGGTCGGGGGGCTGCCTTGATTCCGGCCGCCGCTTGGGATATAGCCAGCAAGGTCGAGGCGCGCCGCCCTCAACCATCAGCCGGTCACTCCACCGCGACGGTCTCCGGGAATGATTCGGCTCGGGCCGCAACCCGCTCCCCATGCCCACCGCGCGCATCGCATCCAGATCACGCCACGCATCGAGTCACGCTGCAGCGCCGGTTGTGGTGCGGGGCTCTGACCATTACCGCCGGTCCCTACCCGTGACGGTTCAGGTTTGGGGCGCGGCTGTGGCTGGGGATCGGGCTGACTCGAGATCTGCGATGGGCGGAGGCTTGTCGTGATGCCGGCCATGGCCCGTGCCGGAGCTGTGCCGGTCCTGCGCCGCAGGTTCGTTCGACGCCGCAGGTCCGACGCCGACCGGTTTTGGGCCGGGGGCTCGGCGACCTGTGGCCTCAGGCCGCCGAACCTGCCCCAGCACTGAGCCTACTGGGCGCCGAGCGACCAGCCCAGCGCCCAGCGTCGAGACGTCGCACCCCGGGTTCGACCCGAGCCCTACCCCAGCGCCGGGACCGAGTCGGGGACGGTGCGGGCGTGGGTGGCCTGCTCGAAGCCGTAGGCGACGCCGATCAGTGTCGGTTCCGCCCACGGCCGGCCCAGGAATTCGATGCCGACCGGCACACCTTGTGGCGCGGTGGGGGTGGCGGGGGTGAAGCCGGCCGGGACGGTGATGGCCGGGCAGGAGGACAGGGCGGCGAGGATGCCGTTGCGCAGGGCCTGGTTGGTCTGTCCGATGGGCACGGGCAGGATCTGCTGGTGCGGGTAGGCAAGCACGTCGACCTCGTTGCGGGCCATCATATCCAGCACCCGTTGCCCGAGCGCTTGGATGCCGATCCGGCGGTCCTTGTAAGCGGTTTCGCTGAGGCCGTCCGGGTGTTGCGCGGCCGAGGCGAGGAAACTGGCCAGCGACGGGTCGTACTTGCCGGTGGCGATGAGTTCGGTCAGCGAGTGTACCGGGGCGTGGACGTCGGGTGAGGTCAGGTAACCGTCCAAAGAGGACGTGTATTCATAGATTTGCACGTCCAGGGTGTTGCTCAGCGTCGTGGTGTCCAGCGCGGGGTCCGAAAGGTGCACGATCACCGCGCCGAGTCGTTGCAGTTGCCGGATCGCGTCGTCCATTACCGCGTTGACCGGAGCCGAGTCGGGGCCGGTGCCGAACAGGGTGTCGAGCACGCCGATCCGCATGCCGCGGATCGCCTTGGTGTCCAGGGTCTCGGTGTAGGTCCTCGGCCGGCGGGTGACGCCGTAGGCGGTGACCGGGTCGGCGGGGTCGTAGCCGGCCATCACGTCGAGCAGGTGCGCGGCGTCGGTGACGGTGCGGGCCATCGGTCCCACGGCGTCCTGGGTGAACGACACCGGGATCACGCCGGCCCGGCTGACCAGGCCCGAGGTGGGCCGGAAACCGACAACGGAGCATGCCGAGGCGGGCGAGCGCAGCGAGTTGACCGTGTCGCTGCCCACGCCGATCGTGGTGAAGTTGCATGCCAGCGAGACAGCCGTCCCGCCCGAGGAGCCGCCGGGGGTCCGGGTGAGATCGTAGGGGTTGCGGGTCTGCCCGCCGAGCGAGCTCACGGTGACTCCGCCGAGCGCGAGCTCCTGCAGGTTGGCCTTGCCCAGGATCAGCGCTCCGGCGGCGCGGATGCGTGCCACGACCGTCGCGTCCTTCGACGGCTGTGCACCGGCCAGTGCCGCCGAGCCGCCCGTGGTGGGCATGTCGGCCGTGTCGTAGTTGTCCTTGAGGATGATCGGGATGCCGTGCAGCGGCCCGGTCGGGCCGGCTTCGCGCTGCCGGTCCAGTTCGTCCGCGGTCTCCAGGGCGCGCGGGTTCAGATACAAAATCGCGTTGACCGCGGGGCCCTGCTTGTCATACGCCGCGATACGGTCCAAATAGGATTGTACGAGCGCGCGGCAGGTCAGCCGCCCGCTCCGGTAGGCCTGGCCGATGTCGGCGATGGTCGCTTCCAGCAGGGTGAAACCTCCGGTTCCCTTGGCGGGTGCGGCCGAAGCGGTGCCGGTGCCGGTGACCCCGGCCAGGCCGAGTGCCCCCGCCGCACCGAGGAAGCCGCGTCTGCTCACATTGCTCGTCACCGACGATTCCTTTCGTTGTGATCGGTTTTTCTCAGCGGAGATCGGGGGTGTTGAGAATTCTGCCGCGGAAGTCGTCGTCGGTGAAGTCGCCGTCGGCGTAGACCAGGCGCCCGCCGCACACGGTGGCCCGTGGCCAGGCGCGCACCGTCATTCCCTCGTACGGCGAGTAGTCGACGGCGGAGTGGAGTTCGCCGGCGTGCACGGTCTTTTCACCGGTTTCCAGCACGACGAGGTCGGCGTCGGCGCCCACCGCGACCCTGCCCTTGCCACTGAGGCCGAACTTGCGGGCCGCGTTGGTCGAGGTCAGCTCGACGGCGCGGGCCATGCTCAGGCCCCGTTCGAACACCAGGTGGGTGAGCACCAGCGGCAGCAGCAGGCCGATGCCGGGCAGCCCGGCCCTGCCGTCGAGGAGGTTCGGTTTGGCCTGGGCGGGCCACACGTTGTGGTCCGAGCCGAAGAAGTCGATGTCACCGGCCAGGACCGCGTCGGTGACCGCCGAGGCCAGCTCCGGCGGCCGCAGCGGGGGAGCGACCTTGCCGGCCGCACCGATCGGCGAGGCGGTGGACAGCATCAGGTAGTGCGGGCACGATTCCAGCGAAGCCCCGCGGTAGCCCGAAGCCCGCCGCGCGCGGATCCCTTCCGGACTCGAGACGTGCACGATCGACACCGGACAGTCGGCGAGTTCGGCCAGATACAAGGCCGTCCAGGTGGCGTCCCCTTCGGCTTCGGCGGGCCTGCCCTGCTCGTAGGAGGCCAGGTCCGGCATGCCGGTCGCTGCCTGTTCCCGCATGCAGTAGTCGACGATATCGCCGTCCTCGGCGTGCACGAGCGCCTGGCAGCCGTGCGCGGCGATGGCGCGGAAGGCCAGCCGCAACTGGGCATGGTCGAGGCTGCCGATGCCGCCGAGCGCGCAGGCCTCCTTGCCTCGGTAGGGCATGAACATCTTGAACGTGCGTAGCCCGGCCGCCACGCTTTCCGGCAGCTCTTCGAGCTGCTTGTCGTTCATGATGTAGCCGTGGAACAGGATGTTCATCCGCGACTGTGCGGTCGCCGCGGCCTTCCCGGCCTCGAACGCGGCGACGACCGAACCCTGCCCGAACGGGGCGTAGTTGAGCGCGGTGGTGCACCCGCCGGCGATCGCGGCTCTGGTCTCGTACGCATAGTTGTCCGCTTCGGACAGTCCAGGTAGGTGTGTGTACTCCGGTGCCAGCTGGCCGATGTGGGTGTGCGTGTCGATGGCGCCGGGAATCACCCACGCGCCCTCGGCGTCGAGGGTCCGCGTGGCAGCGGTGAGCTCGCCGGGGGCAGTGATCGCGGTGATCACTCCGTCGCGGACACCGATGTCGACCAGGTCGGTGTCCGATGTGGACGTACGGGCGTTGTGGATGGTCAGGTCGAACGCGGTCACAGCAGCCTCTCCCAGTCCTCGAGCAGGTAGTCGGGATCCCGGTAGCCGGTCGCGAGCTGGTCGCGGAACCATTCCTCGCGGTCCGTCCCCGAGCGGTTTCCGCATTCGCGGGCCAGCACGCCGATGGCGGCCGCCGCCAGGGTCTGGTACCGCAGGACGGCGTCGAGCCGGGGTCCGGCCAGCAGCCGCCGTGCGCCCTCCGGGTCGACGGATTCCGGCGCGAGCGCAATGAAATCCGCGAACGCCGCGGCTTCGGTGTCGGCGATCTCGGCCGGTGACGGCGGTTTCGCTCCGTCCGCGGTCAGCCCCGCCGCGACGGCTTCGTAGATTTCGAACCAGCGGGAGCGGGCCGGCTCGGCGAGCCAGTCCGTCGCGGCGAACAGCATCAGCGCGTGATGGCGGATCATGCTGTACGGCTCGGGCGGTCCGGGTGCCCGCACCTGCAGCACGTCGTTGGTCAGCGCGACTTCGAGCCGGCTGCGATCGTCCAGTGCCAGGCCCAGTCCGGGCCGGGCGGCCAGGACGTCGGCGTAGCAGCGGCGCAACAGGGCCAGGAAGAACTCGCAGTCCACCAGATGCCCCAGCACGAAACCGCTGCCCGCCGGCTCCGGCCACCCCATCATGAACGCGCCGTACGGGGCATTCGCCGGATCGGGCACGCCGCGCGCGTGGACGGTGACCGGTGGCTGTCCGGGCAGCAGCGGGTCGACCAGCGGCTGTGCTTTGGCGATCCAGGCCGTGGCAAGTTCATCGCTGATCGAACTGTCCACTGTGGTCACCTCAGCTCGCCGCCAGTGCCGGCTCGGTGGCCGACTCGGGCACGTCGCTCATCGTGGCCAGCTGGGCTCGCGAATGCAAGCCACGGTAGATGAGCGCGGCCACCCCGGTGCCGAGGAACCAGCCGTAGGCGCTGACCCCGTGCAGCTGGGGCAGCAGGGCCAGCAGGATCGACACCACCGACGCGGGGATGAAGGCGATGACCGCCTTCGGGTTGACGCCCCGGCGATAGAAGTAGGGTCCCTGAGGATCTTCGCTGTAGAGGGCCGACAGCGCGAGTTTCTGGCGGCGCAGCCAGTAGTAGTCGACCATCATGATCCCGAACAGTGGACCGAGCACGGCCCCCAGCGAACCGAGGAAGTACTGGATGGTGACCGTCGAGGCGTAGAGCTTCCAGGGCATCACCAGCAGCGCGAGCCACGAGGTGATCATCGCGCCGCGCTTGAAGGTGATCAGGCGGGGGAAGACGTTGGCCAGATCGTAGGCCGGTGAGATGACGTTGGCGATGATGTTGACGCCCATCGTCGCGAAGATGAACATCACCGCGCCGACCGCGATCAGGATCGGGTTGCCGCCGGCGGCGAGCAGGTCGGTGGGATCGGTGAAAGCCTTGCCGTACACCGTGTGGCCGCCCACCGTCGCGATCACCACCAGCAGCGTGAAGGCCAGGCCGTTGACCGGAAGGCCCCAGAAGTTGCCCTTGGTCACCGAGGTCCGGTCGGGGGAGAACCGGCTGAAGTCACACAGGTTGAGCAGCAGCGTCACGAACGGGATGAACATCAGGCAGCCGACGGTGAGGATGCCGTTGATTCGCGCGCCCGCCGACATCGGGGTGGCGCCGTAGTTCCAGTCGATGTGCCCGCCGGCCTGCACGGTGATCATCACCGCGAGCACCAGCATGACCAGCGAGATGATCGCGCCGGCGTAGTTCTGGAACTTGCGGATGGTCTCCATGCCGTGCGTCACGACGAACAGTTGCGCGCCCCACAACGCGAGGAAGGCTATCCAGCCGAGCAGGGACAGGCCGAGGAAACCGTGTGCCTCCAGGCCGTGCAGGCCGGGGAACAGCACGAGCGCCAGCACGATCACCGCGCGGGAGGCCAGATAGGTCTGGATGCCGTACCAGGCGATGGCCACGATCGCGCGAACCAGCGCGGGCAGGTTCGCGCCGAACACACCGAAGCTGGCGCGGGCGATGACCGGGTAGGGCACGCCGTAGCGCTGGCCGGCCCGGCCGATGAGCTGCGAGCCGAAGTAGCTGAACACGAAGCCGAGGAACAGCCCGATCACGACCTGCCAGGCGGGCAGGCCGACCAGCAGCATGCCGGCGGCGAGGGTGTAGTTACCGATGTTGTGCACCACTCCGAACCAGACGGAGGTGATGCTGTAGGCGCCCCAGGTCCGGGTGGCGCTGGGGGCGAGGTCGTCGTTGAGCAGGCGCGAACTGGCCGCGGATGGCATGGGGACTCCTGCGGGGTGGAATCGGCGGAACGGGGGGAGTGCAGTCGCCGTCGACCACGAAAAGCCGGGGGAAAGATCAGGAAAGGACGAGCCAGCAGGCGCGTGCGGTGTCCGCGTTCGGGTTCACGACCTTGTGCGGGGTGGTCGAGGGGAACATGAACGAGTCACCGGCGTTGATCTCGTGCGTGGCGAATCCGATGTGGAAGGTCAGCGCGCCTTCGAGCAGGTAGACGATCTCCCGCCCGTTGTGCTGGAGGTATTCCGAGTATCCGGCGCCCGGTTCGAAGACCAGGTGGAGGAAGGCGAGGCCGCCGGCCTCACGCGGGCTGATCCGCTCCCAGCGGATCCCGTTGTCCAGACCGATACTCGGCGTTTCGGCGGCGCGCTGGACGCAGATGGACGCGTCGTAGCCGACCGTGGTGGTCGGATTTTCTCCGGGTGCCGTCCTTTCTCGCGGGGACAGGTCGGTCTGGGGCGCGAACAGTGTGCTGAGCGGGATTTCCAGCACGGTCGCGATCTGGTGCACCCGCTTGATGGAGGGGCGGGTGCGCCCGGTTTCGATCTGGGACAGCGCGCTCGGGCTGATGCCGAGCGTCGCGGCCAGAGCACGCAGCGAGAGCCCGCGACGGGTGCGCAGCTGCCGGACCCGCGGGCCCACCGCCACATCGTCGTACCCGGCTTCCGCCGCGGCTTCGCCCGTCATAGGGCCTCACGCCGTTGCGTGGGCGGAAGTTCCGCACCGGGGAAGGAAAACACCGACACGACGTCTTCCGTTCCGGTGTTGGCGATCCAGTGCCAGGTGGTGGCCGGGATACGCAGCGCGTGCCCCGGGGCGAACGGGATCGCGGCGGTGTCGGTCCGCAGCTCGCCGGTGCCGGCGACGACGAACATCAGTTCCTCGGTGGCATGCGAAAGCGCGGCGCTGACCGCGCCGGGCGCGAACCGTGCGTAGCCCAGGCAGGTCGCCTTGGTCCCGGCGGTCGTGCCGGAGAGCACGGTGGTGGCCCAGCTGCCGGCACCCAGGTCGGTGCGGGGAAGCTCGGCCAGGCTGACCGTCGTGACGTCCTCGGTGGACTCGGCGACACAATATTCCACTGTAGACGGTGCTGCGTAGCTCGCGGGATCAGGCATCCGTGGCCGCCGGTTCCGGGTGGTTGTCCAGCCACCACCGCGCGATCTCCGACCGGGTCGCGAACCACACGCCCGGGAAACCCTTGGCGTAGGCGATGAACTTGTCCAGCGAAGCGATCCGGCCCGGTTTGCCGATCATGCGGCAGTGCAGCCCGACCGACATCATTTTCGGATGCCGCTCGGACTCGGCGTAGAGGACGTCGAAGCTGTCCTTGAGGTATTCGAGGAACTGTCCCTGCGTGCTGGGTCCGTTCGCCTGCCAGAACCGGAAATCGTTGACGTCGGCGGTGTAGGGCACCACGAGATGACGCTTGCCCGAAACCTCGACGAAGTAGGGCACGTCGTCGTTGTAGGCGTCGGAGTCGTAGAGGAAGCCGCCTTCCTCCACCACCAGCCGGCGGGTCCGTTCACTGGGTCCGTACCGGCAGTACCACCCGCGCGGGCGCGCTCCGGTGGTCTTCTCCAGTGACTCGATGGCGAGGCGGATGTGTTCCCGCTCCTCCTCTTCGGACAGCCGGAACACCTCCTCCCACCGGTAGCCGTGGCTGCAGATCTCGTGCCCGGCCGCGACGGCGGCCTTGGCCACCTCGGGGGTGCGCTCGAAGGCGACGGCGCAGGCGTAGAACGTCGACGGGACCTTGTGCCGCTCCAGCACGTCCAGGATGCGCCAGACGCCGACCCGCGAGCCGTACTCGAACATCGATTCCATGGCGAGGTTGCGGATGTCGGGCGGCAGCGGGTAGGAACCCCACTCGGTCAACGGTTCCTGGTCCGGATCACCCGCGGCGAACGACCGCTCGGAACCCTCCTCGTAGTTCACGACGAGGGAGATGGCGAGCTTCGCGCCATC
>DASSAD010000233.1:0-8699 GCA_035685725.1 Amycolatopsis sp.
GAAGATGCCGGAAGCGATGATCGCGGCCGTCACGTGGATCGCGAGCCAGTAGGACTGCAGCGCCGGCTGCACCGGGGCGGCGACCGTGTAGAGCAGGGTGCCGCCGATGAACATCAGGATCACGACCGGCAGCAGCATGAAGCCGGACAGGTGGCGCACCGGGAACTTCTTGACCACGACCAGCCAGGCCACCACGGCGATGAAGGTCACCGCCATGATGTATTCGTACATGTTGCCCCAGGGGAGGCGATGCGTCGCCAGCCCGCGCAGGGTCAGCGCGGAGAAGTGCAGCAGCGCGCCGAGGACCATCAGCGCGACGCCCATGCGCCCGATGCGCTCGTAGCGGCCGCGCGCGGGCACGGAAGCGGTCGAGGTGGTCGTGGACGAGGTGCCGCTCTCGGACTCGCTCACCGGTGGACCGCCGGCGCCGACCAGTTCCCGGGCGCGTTCCCGGGTCCGCTCCGCGGCTATCCGGCCCTTGGCGCCGAAGGCCTGCTCGATCAGGAAGAACACCAGCGCCAGTACGTAGATCGCCGTCGCCGAGGTGTACGACCAGTCGCTGTACTGGGACAACGTCTCGTTCACCAGCATGCCTACTTCTTCCTCTTCTCGCCCGAGATGAGCTCGTTCGCTATTCGATTGAATTCCTCGCCGTAGCCCGCCTGATCGGTCCGGGCCAAGCCGCCCACCTGCAACACCGTACCGTCTCCGCCCCCATCCGCAGGGGTAACCCGAATCCACACGCGACGCCGCTTGATCAGCAGCGACGCGCCGAGTCCGACCAGCATGCTGATCGCGCAGACGAGCACGTAAACCTGCGTCGGGTCATGCGAGACCTGCAGGGAGACCCACTTCTGGACGCCGTCGAAACTGATCTTCGTGCCGTCCGCGAGCGTGATCGACTGGCCCTCCGCGAGGTTCTCCCGCGCGACCCGCTTGAGCCGGCCGTCGTCCACCATGGTCTGGTCGATCGAGAAGATCGACTGGGTCTGGCCCGAGTCGAGACCGAGGTCGCCCTGCATCACGTCGACCGCGACCATCGGGTGATTGAGCTCCGGCGCGATCGAGGTGAGGATGCCGTTCTGCACCTGCGGTGTGGGCGCGAGCAGTCCGGTGACCGCGAGTTCCTTCGTACGCCGCACCATCGGGTCGGTGATCCCCGGCGGGTCGAACTTGGTGGCGCCCTCGCCCAGTTCGGTGGTGGTGTCCGTGGTCGCCCACTGGATGGTCTGCGAGCGCTTCTGGCCGTTCGGCCAGGTCACCGTGAACGTCGGCGAGTACCCGTAGCCGAGGAGGTAGACCCGGTCGCCCGCGGTGCGCAGCGGCGAGTTGACCTCGAGCAGGTACGGCTGCCAGACGTTGTTCTGCAGGTCCGCACCGGACTGGTACTGGATGTGCGACCGGTACGCGATCGGCTCGTTGGCCGCGGTGTACTCGGCGTACATGTCGTTGACCTTGATGCAGAACGGATCGAGGTCCGTGCCGTCGACCCGTAGCCCGGGTGTGAACGAGTCGTAGTTGAGGATGCCGGAGTTGCAGAACTCCGACCCGTCGGCTTGCACGATGACCTGGCCCTCATAGCTGTACAACTTCCCCAGCGCGAAGAAGACGATCAGGCCCAGCAAGGAGAAGTGGAACAGCAGGTTGCCCGTCTCCCGCAGGTAACCACGCTCGGCGCTGATGGAGCGGGTGCCGTCCTCCTCGTCGCGCTCGACGGTGCGCCAGTACTTGAGCCGTGCACGGGCCGCCGCGAAGACCTCGTCGGAACTCCGGTCGAGGCGGGCCTGCTCGAAGTGCGGCATCCGGGACAACCGGCGCGGGGTGAGCACCGGCTTGGCGCGCATCGAGCGGTAGTACTCCAGGGTCCGCGGCAACAGGCAGCCGACCAGCGACACCATCAGCAACAGGTAGATCGCCGAGAACCAGACGCTGGAGTAGACGTTGAAGAACTGGAGCCGGTCCAGCAGCGTGCCCCACCAGCCGTGGCTGGCGATGTACTGGTCGGTCTTGGGCGGGTTGAGCGGGCGTTGCGGCAGCAGCGTTCCCGGCATCGCGGCGAGCGCGAGCAGGAACAACAGGATCAGCGCCGTACGCATCGAGGTCAGACCGCGCCAGGTGTTTCGCGCGAAGGCGAGAACACGCCGAAGCCGCGAATCGCGGTACTTCGGCGGTGGGGCGGTGGTCGTCTCGGTAGCAGTCATAGGGGTAGCACCGTGTCCGTAACCAGGGCGTCGCGCAGCCAGCTGACCAAGTCGGCCCACAGGCCGGTCACCAGCAGCACGCCGACCACGATGAGCAGGCCCCCACCGAACAGTTGCACGCGCCGCCCGTTGCGGCGCAGCCAGTCGGTGGCCCGTACGGCCCAGCGGGCGCCGAACGCGATGAGCACGAACGGCACCCCGAGGCCGAGGCAGTAGACGAGAACCAGCAGGAAGCCGCGAGCGCCCGCGGTTCCGGTCGCCGTCGCGAGCGCGAGCACGCCGGACAGCGTCGGGCCGATGCACGGCGTCCAGCCGAGCCCGAACACCGCGCCCAGCAGCGGCGCGCCGAACAGCCCGGCCCGCGGCACCCGGTGTGCCCGGATGTCCCGCTGCAGCCAGGGAATCAGGCCGAGGAACACCAGGCCCATGGCAATGGTGACCACACCGCCGATGCGCTGCAACAGGTCCTCGTTGCCGAGGACCGCGTCGGCGAGCCAGACCAGGCTGCCGAGCCCGGCGACGAACACCACTGTGAAGCCGAGCACGAACAACGCGGCGGCACCGACCACCGCGAACCGGCCCTTCTTGCGATCCTCGTCGGCGCTGACCGCGGGCGCGTCGGCCCCGACCAGTGCCGCCAGGTACGCGAGGTAACCAGGAACGAGCGGAACCACGCACGGTGAGGCGAACGAAACAGCGCCCGCCAGCAGGGCGACTCCAGCCGCGAGCAACAGCGGCCCGGAGGTCGCCAGCTCAGTTACGGAGTTCACCCTGCTGAGAGTAAGCAGTGAACTTCATGTGAGGTCGCCGGGGCATCCGGAGGGTGGTTCCCGCTACCTTGCCCCATTCTTCGCCTTACTCCTTGGCCAGCCGCTGAACCAGCGGCAGCACATCGGAAGCCAGAATGGACCTCAGATAGATCGCGGCGACCCGTTGCTGCTTGTCGATCACGATCGTGGAGGGAACTGTACTGATGGGGTATCCGTGCAGTGCGAGCAACCCCCGCACCGGCGGATCGTAGATCGACGGGTAGGTGAGGCCGCGGCTGCGGACGAAGTCCTGAGCGGCCGAGCGGTCGTCGTCGCGCACGTCGTAGCCGAGCACCTCGACGCCGGCGGACTGCTCCTGCTGGTACAGCTTCTCCAGTTCGGGCGCCTCGGTCCGGCAGGGCGCGCACCACTGACCCCAGATGTTGAGCACGACGACCTTGCCCTTGTACGCGGCCACCGAGATCTGCTTGCCGGGGTTCATCAGGTCGTCGCCGGTCAGGTTGGGGATGGGCTGCCGGTTGCCGTCGTAGTAGATGTCGGTCTGGCCGCCGGGCGCGACGAACTGGAAGGTGGTGTTCTGCGAAACCGCGTCCTTGCCGGTCGAGCATCCCGCGAGCGCGAGCGCCGCGGCCAGTATCGCCACAAGCTTTTTCATGCGCCGGTCACCTTCGGGTCGGTGGCGCCGGCCGGCTCGGAGTAGACGATGTCGACCAGCTTTTCGTCGTTGAAGACCAGGCTGGTCAAGGAGGCCAGCGAACACTGCCGGTTGCGGGGGTCGTGCCACAGCGGCCGGGCCTCCAGGAACCGCCGCAGGGTCCAGATCGGCAACTGGTGGGACACGCACAGCGCCTCGCGTCCCTCCGCCGCCGCCCGTGCCCGGTACACCGCGCCGAGCATGCGGCGCGCGATCTCCACGTACGGCTCGCCCCACGAGGGCAGGAACGGGTTGCGCAGATGCGGCCAGTGCTGGGGACGCCGCAACGCCCCGTCGCCGACCGAGACCCGCAGGCCCTCGAAAACGTTGTCCGCCTCGATGAGCCGGTCATCGGTGTGGACGTCGAGCCGGTGCGCGGCGGCGATCGGCGAGGAGGTCTCCTGCGCGCGCTGCAGCGGCGAAGCGACCACGTGGGCGATGTCATGCCCGGAAAGCGCTTCGGCCACGACCAGTGCCTGTCGCTTCCCGCGCTCCGACAGCCCGAACCCGGACAGCCGCCCGTACAGGATCCCGTCGGGGTTGTGCACCTCTCCGTGCCGCAACACATGGACGATCGTGGTCACTTGACGGCCTCCGCTGCCGCGGCCGCCGCGGCGGGCAACGCGGCTTCGATGATTTCGAAGGCGGCGTCGTCCATCGCGGCGTTGACGAACCACGCCTCGTACGGGCTCGGCGGCCCGTACACGCCACGATCGAGCAAGGCGTGGAAGAACGCGGGAAAGCGCCATGTCTCGGTATTCGTCGCGTCGTGGTAGTTGCGCACCGGCTCCTCGCTGAAGAACACACTCAGCAGGTTTCCGGCGTAGGCGATGTGATGAGTGACACCAGCCGTGGTCAGCGCATCGGTGAACAGCGCCCCGAGACGCTGGGAATGGGCGTCGAGCGCGCGATACACGCTGTCATCGGCCGCGCGCAGCGTCGCCAGCCCGGCCGCGACCGCGACGGGGTTCCCGGACAGCGTCCCGGCCTGGTACACCGGGCCGGTCGGCGCCAGCCGCGCCATGACGTCGGCGCGGCCACCGAAGGCCGCCGCCGGCAGCCCACCGGACATCACCTTGCCGAAGGTGTAGAGGTCGCCGGGAACCGCTTCCAGCCCGAACCAGCCGGCCCGCGAGACCCGGAACCCGGTCATCACCTCATCCATGATCAACAGTGCGCCGTGCTCATGGGCGAGGGCGCGCAGGGCGGCGTTGAAGTCGTCGACCGGCGCGACCGCGCCCATGTTCCCGGCCGCGGCCTCGGTGATGACCGCGGCCACCGTGTCCGGATGCTCGGCGAAGGTCTTCCGCACGGCGTCAAGATCGTTGTAGGGCAACACGATCGTGTCCGCGGCCTGCGCGCCGGTGACACCCGGTGAGGTGGGCAGGCCGAGGGTCGCGACGCCGGAACCCGCCTGCGCGAGCAGCGCGTCGACGTGACCGTGATAACACCCCGCGAACTTGATGATCTTGCTGCGGCCGGTGAACCCGCGGGCGAGCCGGACCGCGCTCATCGTGGCCTCGGTGCCGGAGTTGACCAGCCGGACCCGCTGCACCGGCTCGACCCGGGAGATGATCTCCTCGGCCAGTTCGACCTCACCGGTGGTCGGCGTGCCGAAGGACAGGCCGGAACTCGCCGCCGCCCGCGCCGCCGCGACCACCTCGGGGTGCGCGTGCCCGAGGATCATCGGCCCCCAGGAGGACACCAGATCGACGTAGGTGTTCCCGTCCGCGTCCCACAGGTAGGGTCCCTCGCCGCGGACCATGAACCGCGGGGTGCCGCCGACCGAGTTGAAGGCGCGCACCGGTGAGTTCACCCCACCGGGAGTTGCGGCCGCCGCCCGTTCGAACCATGCCCTGGACTGATCGACTCCGTGCGTCACGACTGCCAGTCTCGCAGAAGGGGACGTCAGCTCCCGTTGAGGTCGGCCAGGGAGCCCTCGATGCTGCCCTCGGTACCGCCGTCAGCGCCGCCCTTGGTGCCGCCCTTGGTGCCGCCCTTGGTGCCCGACCGCCGGCCGCGGTGGCGCGATGTCCGGACACGGCCGGCGAGCACCAGCTCACGGACGACGTCGACCAGCAGGATCGCGGCGACCATGGCCAGGCCGATGGCACCGGCCATCCAACTGCCGACGTACCGGGTGGAGACCAGCACCGTGCCGTCGGAGAGCACCTGCGTGAGGGTTCTCACGCCGTGCTGCCAGACCGGGAACGCCGCCCACACGGCGAGTCCGGCCACCACCACTTCGATGGCCGCGACCAGCGAACGCCACGGCCGGTGCAGCTTCTCGGGCTCGGTCCGCCGTTGTCCGGCCTGATCGTTCACACCGGCCAGCCTTTCACAGTCCGGATCGCGTCGCGCAAGGCTGCGCCGTCCTTCGCCCAGGCGAGCACCACCGTCCCGTCGTCGAGGCGGATCGGCAGTTCGTCGAACTTCGCGGGTGTGCTCCAGCCACCGCCGAGAACCCGGGCACCCGCGGGCGCGCCGACGTCGCTCACCTCCGCGATCCTGTCGATCGCGAGTTCTTCCCGGCCCTGCCACAGCGCGGAGGAGGTGACCCGGACGGACAGGAAACGCCGTCGGGCCTGCACCCAGGGCGCGGTGATCGCGGCGAGCCCGAGACCGGCCAGCACCCAGCCGATGACGTGCACGCCGCCGCCGGTGAGCTGCTCGGCGAGGGCACCGAGCACCGCGAAAACCGGTCCGTACAGCAGTACCGTCCAGCTCGCGCCCCGCTCCGAATACCGGGTTTGGCTCACACGAAGGGACCGATCGTTCCGCCCCGCCGGTTGTCGCCCAGCCGCGGGACCTTCGGGAAGAAGTCCGTGACCGTGGGCAGGTACATCAGCACCAGCGCGACCAGCGCGATCAGCGTCGCGACCAGCGTGATCACCGTGAAGAACTGGAACACCAGCTGGAACACCAGGGTGATCGCCACCAGCACGGTGAGCACCGTCCGCGCGGATCTGGTGCCCTGGCGGGCCTTGTAGGCGAACAGGACGTAGAACGCGGCGAAGGAGATCGCGCCGATCAGCAGCACGGCGAGGACCATGGTCATGCCCCGCGAGATCTGGTCCGCGGTCACCGCCTTGTTCGTGTTGGCCGCGACCAGCCGGGAGATGATCTCGTTGCGCGCCAGGAAGAGCACCAGGTAGCCGGCGATGAACACGACCCCGGAAACCACCCACAACCAGAACGAGACCTGCACCGGTTTCGGCGGCCGGGCCGGCGTTCCCGTCTCGTCCGGAAGGCGCGGCGCGGCGGGAAGTCCCCGGCCACGACGCTCGTCGTCCGATTCGTCTGATGCGGTCACAGTGCTGACTGTACTGCGCCGAGCGGCCGGCGGGGGTGGCGGAGGGCAACCCGCGCCGGCCGCTGAACAGCGCACGAGGAGATTCGCCCCGTTCCGCGGCTAATCCAGCC
This sequence comes from Amycolatopsis sp., assembly GCA_035685725.1. Lineage (GTDB taxonomy): Bacteria > Actinomycetota > Actinomycetes > Mycobacteriales > Pseudonocardiaceae > Amycolatopsis_E. The sequence continues at coordinate 7,089 of DASSAD010000233.1, forward strand.
AGGCCGCCGCTTCGGTCGCCCAGTAGGTCAGGATCATGTCCGCGCCCGCGCGGCGGATCGAGGTGAGCACCTCCAGAATCGTGCGCTCGCGGTCCAGCCAGCCGTTGGCCGCGGCCGCCTCGACCATCGCGTACTCCCCGGAGATGTTGTACGCCGCAACGGGAACCGGGGACACCTCGGCCGCCGCACGCAGTATGTCCAAATAGGACAGAGCAGGCTTGATCATGATCGCGTCCGCGCCCTCGGCGACGTCGAGTTCGATTTCCCGCAGCGCCTCGCGGGCGTTGCCCGGATCCTGCTGGTAAGTCTTGCGGTCACCCTTGAGCTGCGAGTCCACCGCCTCCCGGAAGGGGCCGAAGAAGGCGCTGGCGTATTTGGCCGAATAGGCGAGGATCCCGGTCTGCGCGTGCCCGGACTCGTCCAAGGCGCGCCGGATCACGCCGACCTGACCGTCCATCATGCCGCTCGGCCCGAGCATGTGTGCGCCCGCTTCGGCCTGGGCGACCGCCATTTCGGCGTACACCTCGAGCGTCGCGTCGTTGTCCACCGCGCCGGAAGCGTCGAGCACCCCGCAGTGGCCGTGATCGGTGAACTCGTCGAGACAGGTGTCTGCCATCAGCACGGTCTCGTCGCCCAGTTCGGCCCTGAGATCGCGCAGAGCGACATTGAGAATGCCGTTCTCGTCGATGGCTCCGGAGCCGGTGGCGTCCCGCTCACGGGGAACGCCGAAGATCATCAGACCGCCGACGCCCGCGCGGACGGCGTCCACGGCGGCCTTGCGCAAGGTATCGCGCGTGTGCTGGACCACGCCGGGCATGCTCGCGATCGGCCGCGGCGCGTCGGCGCCTTCCGCGACGAACATGGGCAGGATCAGCTGTCGCGGCCTCAGCGTGGTTTCACTCACCAGACGCCGCAGCGCGGCCGTCGTGCGGAGGCGGCGGGGACGATGCTCGGGAAACACCTGTGCGAGGTTACTCCCGCTCCCCCACTGCGGCGCCCGCCACACTCGCGGAAAAGCCCCCTCGCCGGCGGAGCCGGCAAGGGGGCAGGAAAAGCGAACAGCGGGAAGGTCAGGACCGACGGGTCCGCTTGGCCTTCCGCGGCGGCGGCAGGGCGCCCTCCGCGCGGAGCTTGGCCGCGTGCGCCGCCAGCGCGTCGACCAGGTTCGGGATGTCCGCCTTCTCCGGCTGCACGTCCACGCGCAGGCCGAACTCGACGGCCGTCTCCGCGGTCTTCGGGCCGATGCAGGCGACCAGTGTCCGGGTGTGCGGCTTGCCCGCGATGCCGACCAGGTTCCGCACGGTCGAGGACGAGGTGAAGCACACGGCGTCGAAACCACCGGTCTTGATCATCTCGCGGGTCTCGGCGGGCGGCGGGGCGGCGCGGACGGTCCGGTACGCCGTCACGTCGTCGACCTCCCAGCCGCGGTCCACCAGCCCGGCCGACAGCGTCTCCGTGGCGATGTCGGCACGCGGCAGCAGCACCCGGTTGACCGGGTCGAGCACGTCGTCGTACGGCGGGAACTCGGCCAGCAGGCCCTCGCTGGACTGCTCGCCCTTGGGCACCAGCTCCGGGTTGATGCCGAACGCACGCACGCGATCCGCGGTCGCC
>DASSAD010000234.1:0-4175 GCA_035685725.1 Amycolatopsis sp.
GATGGTCTCGCGGGCGATCAAGAGCGCGCAGACGCAGGTCGAGCAGCAGAACATGGAGCAGCGCAAGAACGTCCTCAAGTACGACGAGGTCATGAACGAGCAGCGCAAGGTGATCTACGCCGAGCGCCGCCGCGTGCTCGAAGGCGAGGACCTGCGCGAGCAGATGGCGAACATGCTCGTCGACGTCGTCACCGCCTACGCGCAGGGCGCGACCGCCGACGGGTACGCCGAGGATTGGGACCACGAAAAGCTGTGGATCGCGTTGAAGCAGCTCTACCCGGTCTCGGTGACCTGGGACTCGCTGGTCGAGGAAGAGGAGGACCTCAGTCCCGAGTTCCTGACCGAGACCCTGCTCAACGACGCGCACGACGCCTACGAGCGGCGCGAGGCCGACGTCGAGGCGGTCGGCGGCGAGGAGGCGATGCGCCAGGTCGAGCGGCAGGTGCTGCTCTATGTGCTCGACCGGAAGTGGCGTGAACACCTCTACGAGATGGACTATCTCAAGGAGGGCATCGGCCTGCGGGCGATGGCGCAGCGCGACCCGCTGATCGAATATCAGCGTGAGGGCTTCGACATGTTCAACGCGATGCTCGAGTCGCTCCGGGAAGAGGCGGTCGCGCTGCTCTTCCACGCGCAGTTCGAGCAGCCCGTGCAGGCCGAGCCGCAACCGGTGCAGGACCCGGCCGCCGCGGTGCTCGCGGCCGGCCGGCATGCCATGCCGGCGCCGCCGCAGCAGCCGGTGCCGACCGGCCCGCCGCCCGAGCCGGCCCCGGAGCCGGTGCCTGCGGCGTTGCGCGGCAAGGGTCTTTCCGGTGAAGCGCCGAGCGGGCTCACCTACTCCGGTCCCGCCGAGCAGGGTGGCGTCCAGTCCCGCCGCACCGCCTCAGCGGGCGGTGCGGCCAAGGCCGGCGACGCCGCGGGCAGCACCCGTCGTGAGCGGCGCGCCGCCGCTCGTGCCCAGGACAAGGCGGTCAAGAAGTCCAAGAAGGGCCAGTAAACAAGGCCACCGGAAAAGGCCGCTGAAAGGCGACACCGAGTCCCGTTCGCGGGTTCCTGGTAGTCCGTGGCCATCGTCTTGCGGCGGTGGCCACGGTGACCGGCCGGAGCGCAGAGCCGGTCTGGGGAACTCCGACCTCATCGGGAGCGAGGTCGTGCGGTGTCGGACCGGGTGCCGTCGGGGCGGATGAGTTCGAAGAAGGTGCACCGCCAGCCGTGGGTGGCCCGCTCGAAGCGGGCGACGACGGCGTAGGCGCGTCCCTGGCTGTGCGCGGTGCCTGAGGCTTCGACGGCGTCGGGTGCCACGCGGCAACCGTGCACGGTCTTCAAGGTGTAGCGCGGGGTGGCGTCCTGGGGCTGCTCGCCCAGCATCCGGTACAGCCCCGGGGTGACCAGCGCGCGGAGTCTGCCGGCCGGGCGGTGCCCGGTGCGGACCTCGAGGATCAGGTTGAGCACGGCGCGTACCTGCCGGAGCGTGAAGGGCTGGTCGCCGGGTGGGTCCGGTCGAGTGTCCGATGCGGGCGGTCCGGTCGTCTCCAGCGGTCTCGGGCCGTCGTGCTGGGGCTCGTAGGCGGACAGCTGCTGCAAGGTCTTGACGGCGCTCATTCGTCGTCCCCCTGGGTTCGGTGGTCGTGCGTCCGGTAGAGCGGCAAACTGGGAAGATTCGGACAAATGACGCACGAAATGGTGAAATCCGCGGGGGCGGCTTGGCGCGGGCTAGGGTCGGTACCCGTGTTGAAAGGGTTGGTAGTCGATTACGCGGGCGTACTCACCGAACCGAACGCCGCCGAGCTTTTCGCGGCGATCGAAACTCTGCGCGAGCGGGGCGTGCGGACGGCGTTGCTGTCCAACGCCGCCGGTGGCGACGGCGCGAAGCGCAGGCTCGCCGCGTTCTTCGACGAGTTCGTCTTTTCCGGTGAAGTCGGTGTCGCCAAACCGACCAAGGAGGTCTACCTGCTCACCGCGGACAGGCTCGGACTTCTCGCCGATGACTGCGTCTTCGTCGACGACGCGCGCGTCAATGTCGCCGGTGCGGTCACCGCGGGCATGGTCGGCGTGCACCACACGTCGATCGCCGAGACGCTTATCGAGCTTCAAGCCCTTTTCGCGGACTGAAGCGGCGGATCACCGGCGGCGCACCAGATCGAAGCAGACGACGGCGGCCGCGGCGGACACGTTGAGCGATTCCACCTCGCCCGGCATCGGAATGGACAGCCACCCGGTGACCCGTTCCGCGACTTCGCCGGAGACTCCGGCGGTCTCGCCGCCGAGCACGAAGGCCGCCGGGCTGGACAGTTCGGCGTCGAACAGCGGCTCGCCGTCCGTCGCGCCGAGTCCGTAGATCCGGTAGCCGGCGTCGGTGAGCATGTCCACCGCCTCCACCGCGGTGCCGCAGCGGAGCACCGGCGCGCGGAAGGCCACCCCCGCCGAAGCCTTCACGACCAGCGGATCCAGCGCGGCCACGCCGCGCCGTGGCACCACGACACCGCCGAGCCCGGCCGCCGTCGCGGTGCGCAGGATCATGCCGACATTCGCGGGTGTGGTGATCCCGTCGAGCACCAGCACGCGGGACGGCGGCGGGGCGGCCGCCAGTGCGGCCGAGAGCGGGCGCATGCGCGGCGCGACCACGTCGGCGAGCACACCCTGGTCCTGTTTGCCGTTGCCGGCCAGGACCTTCACCCGGTGCGCGCTGGCCCGGTGGACCGGCACCCCGGCCGCCCGCGCCGCCCGCTGGATCTCGGCGGCCGCCGGCCCTCGGGCGGTGTCGGCGAGAATCACCTTGTCCACCCGCAGGCCCCGGTCGTCGAGTGCTTCCAGGACGGGCTTGCGTCCGTAGACGGTCAGGAACCGGTCCTTCGGGGATATGGCGGCGTTCGCTTCGGGCACAACCACTAGTACATCAGGGTGTGCCAGGATCGCGTCATGCCAGACCGTCTTTCCGCGTTGGACGCGTCGTTCCTGTATCTGGAGGACGCCGTGACCCCGATGCACGTGGGCGGGGTGGCCATTTTCGAACGGCCCCGCGAGGGCTTCACCTTCGACGAGGTGCTGTGGCTGGTCGGGCAGCGGCTCGGGTTGCTGCCCCGGTACCGCCAGCGGGTACTCGGCGTGCCCGGCCACCTGGCCCGGCCGGTGTGGGCCGACGACGTCGACTTCGACCTGAACTACCACGTGCGCCGCTCCGCGCTTCCCGCGCCGGGCACCGATCAACAGCTGTTCGACCTGGTGGCGCGGCTCATGGCCCGCCCGATGGACCACGAGCGGCCGCTGTGGGAGGTCTATTTCGTCGAGGGCCTGGACAACGACCGTGTCGCCCTGGTCACCAAGTCCCACCAGGCCGTGGTGGACGGGGTGGGCACGGTGGAGCTCGGCCAGTTGATCCTGGACGCGTCCCCGCAGCCCTGCGAGCCGTGGGAGGACACCTGGGTGCCGCGCCGACCGCCCTCGGCCGCCCAACTGGTGCTGGACGCGGTCAGTGAAACCGTCCAGCGGCCCGGTGAACTGGTGGAAAACGTCCGCTCGGTGGTCGGCGACGCGGCCGCGACGGTCGACAAGCTGGCGGACGCGTTCGGCGGGCTGACTTCGGTGCTGCGCACCGTGGTCCGCCCGACGGCGGCCGGCCCGCTCAACAGTCATGTCTCGGGCGGGCGGGTCTTCGGGGTGGTGCGCACCCGGCTGGAGGACTACCGCGAAGTGCGCGGCCGCCACGGTGGCACGGTCAACGACATCGTGCTCGCGGCGATCACCGGCGCGTTGCGGGCCTGGCTGGTGTCGCGGGGCGAGAACCTCACCCCGACCGCGACGGTGCGGGCGCTGGTGCCGATGGCGGTGCTCGAACCGGACACCGTGGAGTTCTCGGCCGCGGGACTGGTCAACAACCGGGTCGAGGCGCATCTGGTGGAGCTGCCGGTCGGCGAGCCGGACCCGGTGCCGCGCCTGCAGCACATCAGCCACGCCATGGGTGCCTACACCGACTCGGATCGCTCGGTCGCGGCGCGGGCCATGCTGAAGGTCGGCGGGTTCGCGCCGGCCACCATGCACTCGCTGGCCGCGCGGACCGCCCGGTCGTTCTCCGGACGGATCTTCAACCTGGTGATCACGAATTCGCCGGGCCCGCAGCGGCCGCTCTACGCCGGGCAGGCGAGAATGACCGAGATGTACCCGGTGATCCCGCTGGC
>DASSAD010000235.1:0-3954 GCA_035685725.1 Amycolatopsis sp.
GTGAGCGCGCCGAGGCGCAGCAGGGCCCGGCGGTCGAGCTGAGGGGTCACGGTGAGTCATCTTGCCAGCAATCACCCGACCCACTCCGGTCCGCGTGCGTCTGGACGGCTCAGCGACGAGATACGCTTGGCGACCACGACCGGCGAACGGCATCGCCGGTCGCTGTCGTCACGTCCGCGTGACGGCTCTGACAACCGAATGCGTAACAGCGACCAGGGGAGTGAGAACGTGTCCAGCGCGCCGCGCGGGGAGATAACCGCGCAGCTCGAACCAGTCGTCCGGGAGGCAGTCTCGGCGATCGGCTTCGATCTCGAGCTGCTCGACGTGCAGCAGGCTGGGCGTCGCCGACTGGTCAAGGTGGTGGTCGACGGCGAGGAGGGCGTCGGCCTGGACGAGATCGCCGAGGCCAGCCGCGTCGTCGCGGCCGCGCTCGACGAGCACGACCACGTGCTCGCGGGCCCGTACACCCTCGAGGTGACCTCGCCCGGCATCGACCGGCCGTTGACCGCGCCGCGCCACTGGCGCCGGGCGAAGTTCCGGCTGGTCAAGGTGCGCCAGACCGACGGGGCCGAGTTCCTCGGCCGGGTCGGCAAGGTCACCGACGAGACGGTCCAGCTGCTGGTCGGCGGCCAGCTGCGGGAGATCGGCCACGGCGCCGTCGAGCGGGCCGTGGTGGAAGTGGAGTTCCGGCAGCCGCCGGTCGAGGAGTTGGCGCTGTTGGAGCGCGGCTGTCAGGAGGATTCCGAATGAACGTCGACATCGCCGCCCTCCGGACGATCGAGCGGGACAAGGACATCCCGTTCGAGACCGTCATCGAGGCCATCGAGACCGCGCTGCTGACCGCGTACAAGCACACCGAGGGCCACCGGCCGCACGCACGGGTGGACATCGACCGCAAGACCGGCCTGGTCCGGGTGCTGGCCCAGGACATCGGCCCGGACGGCCAGGTCGAACAGGAGTGGGACGACACGCCGGAGGGCTTCGGCCGGATCGCCGCCACCACCGCCCGCCAGGTCATCCTGCAGCGGCTGCGCGACGCCGAGCACGAGCGCACCTTCGGCGAGTTCGCGGCCAAGGAGGGCGAGATCATCGCCGGCGTCGTGCAGCGCGACGCCCGGGCCAACTCGCGCGGCATGGTCGTGGTCCAGGTGGGTGACACCGAGGGCGTGCTGCCGCCGGCCGAGCAGGTGCCGGGCGAGCGCTACGAGCACGGCGAGCGGATCAAGTGCTACGTGGTCGGCGTGTCCCGCGGCTCCCGCGGCCCGCAGATCACCCTGTCCCGCACCCACCCCAACCTGGTCCGCCGGCTGTTCGCGCTGGAGGTCCCGGAGATCGCCGACGGCACCGTCGAGATCCCGGCGGTGGCACGTGAGGCAGGTCACCGTTCCAAGATCGCGGTGCGTTCCACGGTGGCCGGCGTGAACGCCAAGGGCGCCTGCATCGGGCCGATGGGGGCCCGGGTCCGCAACGTGATGAGCGAGCTGGCCGGCGAGAAGATCGACATCATCGACTTCTCCGAGGACTCGGCCACCTTCGTCGGGAATGCCCTGTCCCCGGCCAAGGTCATCTCGGTCCGGGTGCTCGACGAGCGGGCCAAGACGGCGCGCGTCGTGGTGCCCGACTTCCAGCTGTCGCTGGCCATCGGCAAGGAGGGCCAGAACGCCCGGCTGGCGGCCCGGCTGACCGGCTGGCGCATCGACATCAAGTCCGACGCCGAGGTGGTCGCGCCGTCCGGTCAGGTATCCGGTTCGGCAGAGTGAGTTCGAGGGGATAGAATCTTCGGTGGTTCGTCGTTCAGAACCGGCACCCCCGTCCACCGGTCCCATTCGGACGTGCGTGGGATGCCGCGCGAAGGCGTCGGACTCCGAGCTGCTGCGCGTGGTGGTCAGGGACGAGACCGTGGTCCCCGACCCGAGACGCGGGCTGCCTGGTCGGGGCGCGTGGTTGCATCCCGATCCGGCGTGTCTGCGCGCCGCCGAGCGACGTCGGGCGTTCCCACGGGCCCTCCGGGTCCAGGGTGCGCTCGATCTCGCCGTTCTGACCGCTCACGTAGAGGCGGTCACAGCTGGGGAAGTGCCGCCGCGGGAAGCCCCCGCGGCGGATGAGTAGAGGAAGCAGGTCGACCCGTCATGAGTCAGCCGTGAAGCTGAAGACATGATCGCGCGACGATAGGACGAGGTCGAGCGGGACTTTGCCGCCCGGCCTCCCTAGACGAGGAGAGCAGTGGCAGGCAAGGCCCGAGTGCACGAGCTCGCGAAGGAGCTCGGCGTCACGAGCAAGGAAGTGCTCAACAAGCTCGCCGAACAGGGCGAGTACGTGAAGTCCGCGTCCTCCACCGTGGAGGCCCCGGTCGCCCGCAGGCTGCGGGACGCCTACGAGAAGGGCGACACCAAGGCCAGGGGCGGCGCGCCGAAGCCCGGCCCGCGCCCCGGTCCGCCGGCGCCCAAGCCCAGCCCGGCCGCGACCGGTGCGACGCCGGCCACCGGCCAGCGTCCCCCGATGCCCGGCCCGCGTCCGGGTCCGCGCCCCGGCCCCAAGCCGGCCGAGACCCCGGCCGCCGCGTCGGCCGCCCCGGCTCCGGCCGCGGCTGCCCCGCAGGCCCCGGCTCCGTCCCAGCCCCAGGCGCCCAAGCCGCCGACGCAGCCCACGCTGTCCAGCCCGGCCCCCGCGCCGGCGCCGCAGCAGCAGCAGCGTCCGCAGCAGCCGTCGCAGCAGGCCCCGGCCGCCGCGTCGGCCGGCCAGCAGGCGCCGTCCCGGCCCGCCCAGGGCCAGGGTCAGCGCCCCGGTTCCGGGCCCCGTCCCGGCCCGCGGCAGCAGCCGCAGCAGCAGGACGGCGGCTCCACGGTGCCGCCGCGCCAGCAGGGCCCCAAGCCCGGCCCGCGCGCGCCGCGGCCCGGCAACAACCCGTTCGGTGTCGGCTCCAACGCGCCCGCGCCGCGTCCGGCCGGGCCCCGTCCCGGCCCGCCCTCGCAGGGCGGCGGCGGCGACCGGCCGCGTCCCGGTGACGGCCGGCCCGAGCGCGCCCCGCGCGGCGACCGTCCGGCCGGCGACCGCGGTGGCGACCGTGGTCCCCGCCCGACCCCGGGCAACATGCCGCCTCGGCCCAACCCCGGCATGATGCCGCCCCGACCGGCCCGCCCGGCCGGTGGTGGCGGTCGTCCCGGTGGCGGTCCCGGTGGCGGCGGCCGTGGCCCTGGTGGCGGCGGCGGTGGCGGTGGCTTCCGTGGCGGTCCCGGTGGGGGCGGCGGCGGTGGCGGCGGTTTCCGCGGCGGCCCTGGTGGCGGCGGCGGTGGCGGTGGCTTCCGCGGTGGTCCCGGTGGGGGCGGCGGCGGTGGCGGTGGCGGCGGTTTCCGTGGCGGTCCCGGTGGGGGCGGCGGCGGTGGCGGCGGCGGTTTCCGTCCCGGTGGTGGCGGTGGCGCCCCGGCCGGTGGCGGTGGCTTCCGTGGTGGCGGCGGTCGTCCGGGTGGTCCCGGCGGTCGTGGCGGCGCCGCGGGCGCGTTCGGCCGTCCCGGCGGTCCCGCGCGTCGTGGTCGCAAGTCCAAGCGCCAGAAGCGCCAAGAGTTCGACAACATGCAGGCGCCCAGCGTCGGCGGCGTCCGTTTGCCCCGTGGCAACGGCGAGGCCATCCGGCTGCCGCGCGGCGCGTCGCTGACCGACTTCGCGGAGAAGATCAACGCGAACCCGGCGGCGCTGGTGCAGGTGCTGTTCCACATCGGCGAGATGGTCACGGCGACCCAGTCGGTCTCCGACGAGATCCTCGAGCTCCTCGGCAACGAGATGAACTACGTGGTCAACGTGGTCTCGCCCGAGGAAGAGGACCGCGAGCTGCTGGAGACCTTCGACATCACCTACGGCGAGGACGCCGGTGGCGAGGACGACCTCGTGATCCGGCCGCCGGTGGTGACCGTCATGGGTCACGTCGACCACGGTAAGACCCGACTGCTGGACACCATC
>DASSAD010000236.1:0-14680 GCA_035685725.1 Amycolatopsis sp.
CCGGCCGTCTTGCCCGCCCCCGCCGGGCCGCCCGTTGCCGGACCGACTCCGGCTGCTCCCACGCCGCCTGCTGTTCCCACGCCTCCGGTCGCTCCCGCGCCGCCGGCCGTGCCGAGGCCGGGCGTGGCCTCGCCCTCGGAAGCCACGCTCCCCGTCATCGGACGGTCCCCGGTCCCGGTGCCGCCAACGGTGCCCGGCCCGCCACCCGGGATAGGGGCCATCGTGACGGTGTCCTCGGCTCCGGTGTCGACCGTGTCAGCGCCGGGCCCCGCGGCGTCCGGGCCACCACCGAAAGCACCCGGCGCCCAACCACCGCGTCCCGACCGGGCTCCGACCGCACCGCCGCCGACACAGGCGCGGTCGGCCGACCCGCCCGCGACCGACCGAGCCGGCCGGGCCGAGCAAGCCGCGCCGCAGTCCACATCGGACTCCGCGGCGGCCGGATCGCCCGAGCCGACCGGGAAGCAGCCGCCGAGCCCGCCCGCCCCGGTGGTCATCGCCGACCGGGCCAGTACCGCCACGGAACAGGCGCGTTTCAGCGCGGACGCGGGCGAGGCGTTCACCGACGCCCTCGCCACCGTGAACGCGGCGCTGGCGACGTGGCCCGCCTTGCGCCAGAGCGACGCCGGGGCCAAGACCGACTACGTGGCGGTGTGCCTGTATCTGGGACGGGGAGACGGTGGAGCGGTGCGGTTGAACGAAGCGTTGCGTGCCGGTACCCCAGCGCCGTTCGAGGGGTACGTGCCCTGCCTGGTGTCGGGCATCCGACGACTGCAGACCCATCGCCGCGCCCTGCTACGCCAGTGCGTCCTCGGCGCGCCGGTCGAGCAGCGATATCCGGTTGGCTCGGTGTTGACGACTCCCGACTTCCTCAGCGCCAGCGTGGCCCTCGACGTCACGGTGCCCGGCGCGGACCTCGACATGCTGATCTGGCCGTATTCGGCACGGCGTACGTCCGAACTGGGCCTGAACAGACCGATCGACGAGGCGGTCTTTCTGGCCAGCCGGCGTTTCAAGGCGCTCGCGGTCCGGACGAGCAACGGCGATTCGGCGCAGGAGGAGGAACAGGAAGGCCCTCGCGCGCCACGGACCGCCGTGTTCGTTCGCGAGCTGTCGCCGGACGAGGAGCCCGGAACATCCGAAGTGGACTCTCGTGACCAGGCGGCGCTGGCGAAGCTGGAACGCGCCTGGGAGCGGCGACAGCGGGCGGCGGTCCGTGCCGTGGACGATCCGGACATCGTGGCGCGCTTGACGACTCCCATGATGGACGCCGGAGTGGACGCCGAAGGACCGACCGCCGGCGCGGCCGCCGCGGCGGTGATGTCGTGAAGCGTGATTCGCTGCCGCGACCCCGACCGGTCGCGACGTCATTGGTCCTCGTCCTCACCATCCTCCTGTCGACGGGAGCGCCCGCCTCGGCGGCCACCACGCCGGCGCCCCTGCCGAGCGGCGACACACAGCAGTGCCTGCCACCGCCGAAAGCCACCGACCCGGCGACGCCGTGGGCACAACAACAGCTCGACCCGCAACGCGTGTGGAGTCTCACCCGGGGAGCGGGCGTGACCGTCGCCGTGGTCGACACGGGGGTGGACGCGAATTCTCCGCAGTTGGCCGGTCGGGTGCTGCCCGGTACCGATGTGATCGACCCCGGTGGCGGACCGGCGGACACCGACTGCTACGGCCACGGGACCTTCGTGGCGGGAATCATCGGTGCGGCGCCGGCCGCGGGCGTCGGGTTCGCCGGGGTGGCGCCCGATGTCACGATCCTGCCGATCCGTTCGGCCACCGGCCTGCAGAATCCCGCGTCGGCGCTGGCGCAGGGCATTCGGGCGGCCGTGGACGCCAACGCTCAGATCATCAACGTGTCGTCGAGCACCGACGTCTCGACCCCGGACCTCCAGTCCGCGGTGGACTACGCGGCGGCCCACAACGTGCTCATCGTGGCTTCCGCCGCGAACAGCGCCCAGCAGGGAGACCCGGTGACGTATCCCGCGTCGTACCCGTCGGTGCTCGCGGTGGGCGCGGTCGATTCCACCGGGGCGCGCGCCGACTTTTCGCAGACGGGCTCGTATCTGGGACTGGTCGCGCCGGGGGTCGACGTGATCAGCATCGGCCCCGGCGGTCCCGGGCAGTGGGAGGGCAGCGGCACGAGTTATTCGGCGCCGTTCGTCACCGGTGTCGCGGCGCTGGTGCACGCCTACCGCCCGCGGCTGACCGCCGAACAGATCCGCCACCGGCTGGAGGCCACCGCGGACCATCCGCCCGCCGGGAACCTGCCCGACCCCGATTTCGGTTCGGGCACGGTGAATCCGATGGCCGCGGTGACCGCGGTGCTGCCCGAGGAGGGCGCGGCGGGGGCGCCACTGGTCGGTCCACCGCCGCCGGCACATCCTGACCTGTCCGCCCCGGACCGACTCGGGTCGTTGATCGCCGTTGTCGGCGTGTTCACGACGATCGTCCTGGCGTTCGTGGTCAGGATGGCGTGGCAGTTCGGTCCCGCCGGCCGTCAGCGGCGCTGGCGCCCAGCCCGCGTCATCGCCGTGCTCCCCGAGCCGACGGCCGAGAATTCCGCGAGCGCCGCAGCTCACGGGCACGACTGGAGTCCGAGCGGCACGGGGACCGGGAAGCCGGGAACGAACTGGCCAGCTCGGCTGGCCGCGTTCTGGAAGGGGCACTGAGCCCACCAGCCGACGCGAGTGCGCGATCGTGAAGCGGCCGAGTAGTGCGGGCAGCTGCCGTTGGTAGCTGCCCTCTTGGCTTCGGTGTTCGAAGTGGTCGGACGGAGCGCCCGTGATACCACTGTCGTGCGGAGACTTCTCTGCCACACCGCCGGAACTCAGCCCAGCTTGACCGTGGTACCTACGTACCACGGTCAAGCTCGTGCCCCGCGCGATCAGCCCTGTTTCGGGCTGCCGCCCGGTAGCAGTGGCGTCTGGACCAGCCGGACTCCTCGGCGGCGGTTGATGAACTGGGCGCGACCCTGCGGGAGGGTGCGTGGTCGCACGTTGCCGAGGAAGACTCCTTCGTCCTTGGGACAGGAGAACAGCATCGCCGGGGTGCCCAGTTCCCACATCCGCCGCAGTACCTGGTTCATCATCGAGCGGCTGGCTCCGGCGGTGCTTCGGGCGATGATGAGATGCAGGCCGATGTCGGCGCCGTGCGGGATCAACTGCAGTAGCGGGCTCAGCGGGTCGCCCATCCCGCCGCCCTCGGTGAGCTCGAAGTCGTCCATGATGATGAACAGGCGTCCGCCGGTCCACCAGTCACGCTTGCGCAGGCGATCTGGCGTGATCTCGGGGCCGGGTACGCGCCGGTTCAGCAGCGTCGCGGCTTCGGAGAGGGAGCCGCTGAGCGCGTCGGTGGCCACGGTGTAGTTGATCTGGCTCTCCTGCGGGATGCAGTCGTGCAGTTCGCGGCGGAAGTCGGCGAACATGACCCGTGCCTGGTCGGAGGAGTAGTGCGCGACGATCGAGCGCGCGATGTGGCGCAGCAGGTTCGTCTTGCCGGTCTCGGCGTCGCCGAAGATCATCAGGTGCGGGCTGGCGTCGAAGTCGTGCCATTGCGGGGAAAGCCCGATGTCTTCGATGCCCAGGGGGATCCGGACGTCGAGTTCGGGCGCGGGCGATTCCGGTGGCGGTAGTTCGGTAACCGACAGTTCGTGTGGTAGCAGGCGCACCTTGGGTGCCGTCGGTGCCGAGGGCAGGGCCAGCCCTTCGGCGAGCTCCGTGGTCGCCTCGGCCAGGTCGTCGGTGCGGGGGTTGCCGTCGATCCTGGGTAGCGCGCTGAGGAAGTGCATCTTGTCGACGGTGATGCCGCGGCCGGGAATGCCGGGCACTTTCGCCGCGAGCCGGGTGTTGACCTCGGATTCGATGGGGTCGCCCAGTTTCAGCTCGAACCGGGTGCCGAGGACGTCGCGCAGCCAGGGGCGCATCTCCGTCCACCGGGCAGCGCTGATCATCAGGTGGATGCCGAAGCTGAGGCCGCGCGCGGACAGTTCGGCGAATCGACCTTCCAGCTCCTCGAAGTCCTGCCGGGCCGTGTACCAGCCGTCGACGACGACGAACACGTCGCCGTAGGGGTCGGCGTCCCGGTGTTCACCGCGCTGCCGAGCACGGCGATAACTGGCCATCGAGTCGATGTTGTTCGACGCGAACAGCGCTTCCCGCCGGGCGAGCAGGTTCGACATTTCCAGCACCGTCCGGGTGACTCGATCCCGGTCCAGGCGGCCGGCCACGCTGCCGACGTGTGGAAGTTTTGCCAGTGACGTCAACGTGCCGCCGAAGTCCAGGCAGTAGAATTGCACCTCCTCGGCGGTGTGGGTCAGCGCGAGACCGCAGATCAGGGTGCGCAGGATGGTGCTCTTGCCGCTCTGCGGGCCGCCGACCACCGCCACGTTCCCCTTGCTGCCGGACAGGTCCGCGACGAGCAGTTCCCGGCGTTGCAGGGCGGGCAGATCCACCAAGCCGGCCGGCACGGTCAGCAGTCGGGTCTCCAACTCGCCCACCGGGCGCGGGCCCAGCACCGGGTTGTCCACCAGCGGTGGCAGCAACTGGTCGAGAGTCGGAGGCTGCCGTAGCGGAGGTAGCCACACCTGGTGGGCGCGAGGACCGATGTCCTTCAGCCGTTCGAGCAGGATCTCCAGCATCGTCTGCTGTGGACCCTCGTCCTTCTCCGGCGGTTCGTGCTCGGGTTCGCTGGGCACCTGCGGCGGCACGTAGCGGGTGCCGAAGGACACCAGCTCTCCGGCCATCATCCCGCGTTGACGCCGCCGGGTCGCGGGGCGGTAAACGCCCGAGGCGTAGGCACCCTTGAACCGGGTCAGGGTCTGGGTGTCCGAGCGCAGGTACCCGTTGCCCGGGCTGTTGGGCAGCTCGTAGGCATCCGGCACGCCGAGTACGCTGCGGCTTTCCATGGCGGAGAAGGTACGCAGGCCGATCCGGTAGGACAGGTGAGTCTCCACCTTGTGTATACGGCCCTCGTCGAGCCGCTGGCTGGCCAGCAACAGGTGCACGGCGAGGCTTCGGCCCAGGCGTCCGATCATTGCGAAGACGTCGATGAACTCCGGTTTGCTGGTCAGCATTTCGCTGAATTCGTCGACCACGACGAACAGGGCGGGCATCGGTTCGAGTGGCGCGCCCTGGACTCGGGCCTGCTCGTAGTCACGCCGGGAGGCGTACCCGGTGGCGCGCAGGTGCTCCTGGCGGCGGTTGAGCTCACCGGTCAACGCGTCCTGCATGCGGTCGACCAGTTCCAACTCGTCGGCCAGGTTGGTGATCACCGCGGAGGTGTGCGGCAACTGGTCGAACCCGAGGAACGCCGCACCACCCTTGAAGTCGACCAGGATGAAGTTGAGCTCCTCGGAACTGTGCGTGGCTGCCAGCGCCAGCACCAGGGTGCGGAGTAGTTCGCTCTTCCCCGACCCGGTCGCGCCGATGCACATGCCGTGTGGGCCCATGCCGTCCTCGGCGGGTTCCTTGATGTCCAGTTCGATCGGCGCGCCGTTGCTGGCGATACCGATCGGCACCCGCAACCGCCGCTTGCTGGTCATGCGCTCGAAGCGGTACTTTTTCGGGTCGAAGGCGCGCACGTCGCCGAGGCCGAGCAGACCAGCGAGGTCGTAGTCGGTGGCCAGCGGCTCGTCGGTGTCGGTGGCTTCGCCGATCCGGTACCGCGCCATAATGCGTGCCAGCGCGGCACTCGCGCGCTCGCTCATCGAGTCCGGACGGCACAGTGGACTGGCGCTCGGCTTGCCGAGTCGGTCGAAGGACACGGTGCTGACCTGTTCGTCGGTGACTTCCAGGCAGAGGGCGTGTGGTCGCTGCTCCCAGGACAGGGAACCGGCGACGTCCAGGATCACCGCGTTGCGATAACCCTCGTCGCGTGCTCGGTGTTCGGCCGGCACCGACACTCCGTCGAGCACGATCACCACGTACGGCTCGGACGGCGTGATCGGGGTCTCGGGTTCGAACCGGGGGCGGCCGGAGAAGGGTTGACCACCCAGCAATCCCTCCATATCACTGAGGGTGTCGGTGACCAGCCGGCGGGTTCCGGTGGCGTCCTGGCTGTCGAGATCCTGGTTGTGCGGCAACCATTTCACCCAGTCCCACTCCTCGCGGTGATCCGCCGTGGCGCAGACCGCGAGCACCAGTTCGCCGGGCGCGTGCGCGGTCGCCGCCTGCGCGAGCAGCGTCCTCACCAGGCCGCGAACCGCGTTGTCCTCACCGGAGAACTGGATCTGCGCGAAGCCGCGGAGATACACCGCGATGGGTGCTTCGGCCAGTGTGGAGTAGGTGCGCAGAAACCGCCGCAGCGCGTGCGCGGACAGCGGTTCGAGGTCTTCGACCGGTTTGGTGGCCGGCGGCGTCAGCTGCAGCGCGGACCGCTGCACCCCGAGCCCGATCCTGATCTCGCCGAAGTCCTCATGGGACGGTCGTCGCTCCCACAACCGGTAGCCCAGCGCGATCGACCACAGCGCGCGCGGGTCGGGATGTATCCATCGGGCGGCCTTGCGCTGTCCCAACAGGGCTTTGCGAATCCTGCCGCGCAACTGCGTCAGGTAGCGCATGTAGTCGCGCCGGTGGCCGTGCAGCTTCTGCTTGTGCGTCAGGGAACTGCGGAGGAGTTGGGCGAGGAGCATACCGATCGACGCCAGCACCATCAGGCCGCCACCGAGGTAGGCCACCGTGCCCGACCCCGGCCGCAGGTACATCATGACCATCGCCAGTGAGCTGATGCCCATCGGGGCGTACATGAGCACCGAGCTCATCCCGCCGCCGATCTCCTCGGGCACCGAGGGCGGCTCCTGCAGCTCGAGTTGGCCGCTGGGTGGTTGTGGCCCGGTACGCCGGGCCCTGCGGGTGAACAGCATGGTTCCCACAGCGCTCTCCTTTTGCTGGAGGGTTTCCCCCTGATCCGGCGGCCGTGGCTCGTACGGCGGCCCGTGCCCGGGGGTACGGCTATCTTCCGGCTGTCTCGGTATCTCACCCTGGCAGGAAGGAACCGGACGCCACAGATGGAAGAGCGCACACAGCATCGCACAAGTGCACCCGCAAGGCTACGCTTCGTGCTGGGGAACATGGGAACGGATGTCGCCCTCCCCAGCGAGGTGCCGCTGGTGGATCTGCTGCCCGCGGTGCTGCCCCAGTTCGGCGCGGAATGGGTGGAACAGGGGGCCGACCACGAGGGCTGGGTTGTCCAGCGACTCGGTGAGCCGCCACTGGACGAGGATCGCACCTCCACGGAACTGAACCTGTTGGACGGCGAAACCCTGTACCTGCGGCCACGGGCGGATCAGTTTTCGCCGGTCGACTTCGACGATCTCGTCGACGGCGTCGCCGAACGGATCCGTGAGGACCCCGGCTCGTGGACCCCGGCTCGTACCCGGTGGATGCTCTCGCTGGGAGCCGCGGCCGCGTTGCTGGCCACGCTGGCGGTGCTGCTCGCGCGAGGTCCCGCCGCGGTGAAGGCCGCGATCGCCGGAAGCATGGCGCTGGCGCTGCTGTGCGGGGCGGCGGTGCTGGCCAGGGCGGCACGCGAGCTGGTCGCCGCGGTCGCGCTGGCCGGGGTGGCCGCCTGCTACGCCGCGGCGGCGGGGTGGTTCTTCGTCCTCGCGTCGGACCCGTCCGCGACCTCGGCCATCGCGTTCACCAGCGCGGCCGCGGCGACGCTCGCCGCGCTGTGCCTCGGCCTTGCCGCGATCGCCGATGCCGCGGGGTTGTTCGCCGCCACCATGATCTTCGTGCTGATGCTGGTGGTGTTCGGGCTGATCGCCTCGCTGAGCCCGGCGAGTCCGCCGCAGGCCGCGTCCATCGCGCTCGTGGTCTCGCTCATCGCCGGGATGTTCATCCCGGTCACCGCTTTCCGGCTCGGCGGGTTGACGCTGCCACTGTTGCCGACCAACGCCGACGAGTTGCGTGACGACATCGACCCGGTGCCGCACCGCTTGGTGGTCGAACGCGGCGCGGTCACCGTGGGATACGCGAAGGCACTGCACGTCGGGCTCGGCCTGTCCCAGGTGCTGCTCGTGCTGACGCTCGTCGCGGGCGGTGGAACGTTCCCGCTGATCTTGGCCGCGACGGTTGGGCTGCTGCTGTTCCTCCGCGTCCGGCACCTCAACGTGGTCGTGCAGCGGTGGTCGATGCTGGTGCCGGCCGGCTGCGCGATACTCGCCGACCTGATGTACCTGACGAACGAGCTGGCGTTCGCCGACCGGTTGCTGGTGCTGTGGTTTCCGGCGCTTGTGGTGGGTGCCGGGCTGGTGGTCCTGAGCATGCGGTTACCGGGTAGGCGACTGCGGCCGTACTGGGGTCGAGCGGTCGACATCCTGGAGTCGCTGACCGCGGTGGCGGTGCTCCCGCTGGTGCTCGCCGTGCTGAACGTGTACGAGCTGATGCGCGGGCTGGGTGGCTGATGCAGTCACGCCGGGATCAGGTTCAGGCTTACTTCTTCGTCGTCGGTCGGCTCGTCGCCGCATTGACGCACGGCAAACCCGACATCCTGGAAACACCGAACCGGCGGCTCAGTACCGGCACCGTGTTCGGCTTCCTGCTCGCGGCGCTGCTCGCCGCGATTTTCGGTATCTACGGGTTGTTCGTTCCAGGTGGCGGCACCTCTTGGCAGCAGCCCGGCTCGATCATCGTGGTGAAGGAGTCGGGGGCACGGTACGTCTACCTCGACGGGTTGTTGCGGCCGGTGCTGAACTACACCTCCGCTCGACTGGCCGTGGGCAGCAACAGCACACAGGTGGTGTCGGTCTCGCAGAGTTCGTTAGCCGGCGTGCCGGTCGGCATTCCGATCGGCATCCCGGGCGCGCCGGACGACCTGCCGGCGGCGAGCGGGCTCGACACCGGCCCCTGGACGGTCTGCGTCCAGGATCATCCGGTCGAGGCAGCCGGATCGGGCTCCCCGACGATCACGATGCTGCTCCGGCAGCTCACCGCACCCGCGCTGTCCCAGAAGCAGGGGATGTTGGTGTCCACATCAGACGGATCGAGATACCTGCTGTGGAGCGGGCACCGGTATCGGATAGCGGACCCCGTGGTCGTCGAGGCGCTGGGTTACGGTGCCGTCGTGCCGGTGAACGTCCCGGCGAGTTGGCTCGACCCCCTGCCGGTGGGACGTGATCTCGCGGTACCGACCATTTCCGGCCAGGGGCAGCCCGGCCCGACGATCGCGGGGGCGCCCAGCGTGGTCGGCCAGGTGTACGCGGTCAGCAACCCGGCCATGAACACCCACGAGTTCTATGTCGTGCAGTCCAGTGGTCTCCAGCCGTTGGGCCGCACCGCGGCGGCGCTGTTGCTCGGCTCGCCGAGTGCCCAGGACGCCAATCCCGGTGGGCGGCCAACCCGGGTGGGCCCGAGCGCGTTGGCGGGCGTCTCGATCAGTTCCGACACCGATCTGGTCACCGGCTATCCGCCGCCGTTACCCGAACGCGCGCTGCTCGGTGCCTCGAACGGCACGGAGCCTTGCGCGAGCTACCTCCCGTCGGGGGGCGGGAACACGGAGGTCGATCTGCTGTCCCTGAGTCCCCAGGAGGTGGACGCCGGGGCGGTGCCGGCGGGGCAGCACGTCGCGGGGGAAACGGCCGACCAAGTGGCGATTCCCGGCGGTAGTGGCGTGCTCGCCCAGGATCTGCCGGCACCGGGCGCACAGCCCGGCACCGAATACCTGATCACCGATATCGGGGTGAAGTATCCGCTGTCCAGCCCGTCGGTCGCGAGCACGCTCGGCTACTCGCCGACCGCAGCGGTGAGTATTCCTGGGCAGTTGCTCGCATTACTGCCGACCGGGCCGGCGCTCAGCCCCACCGCTGCCCTCGCTAATCAGGTGCCGGGAAGTTGAGCATTATCCCGGCCGGGAGACTCGCGAGGGATCCCCCCCTGATGGCCCGGTACCTCGCAGAACCGCTTTCGGTGCCGCCGGAGATTTGATTTCATATCATCGTACATGATGCCATCGGGGAAACGCCCGCTGGCATTGACATGAGTGTTACCCCGCTAGGAGGTTTTCGCAGTGGCCGGAAATGGAAACACAAAGTTCGAAGTGAGCGCACTCGTCGCCGCTGCCAACAACCACAGGGAGACGGCGTCGAACATTCAGCGGCAGGCACAGCAGGCTCTTTCGAGCGCGGAAGCCACGCATGGTCTCAGTTCCAGCAGCATGACCGGTGCGGCGCAGGAAGTCATCAACGACTGGAACAGTGTCATCGGCAAGACCGTCCAGCACCTCAACCAGATGGCCGACGACCTCCAGACCACGGCGAACCAGCTGAACCAGGGCGACACGGACAACACGCAGGCGGTCAGGCAGACCGCGTCCAGCCTGGGTTCGTTCCTCTGACGGACACGGAGCTTCTCTTCGTGACGAGTGAAAGGTGAGGGTTCATGACAAGCGCGATCAACTACAACTACTCCGAGCTGTCGGGAATGGTCAGCGACCTCAACAAGGCTGCCGGTAATATCGAGCAGCAGGTGTCTGAACTGGTGGCCAAGACGAGGAGCACCTGTGGTGAGTTCTTCACGGGTACCTCGGCGGACAACTACTACCAACTGGCGCAGCAGATCGGCGGCGATCTGACCAACAACAGCCAGCAGATGGCGACCATCGCCAGGAGCGTGGACGCAGGCACGTCGAACATGCAGAACAGCGACCGGAACCAGGCAAAGCGTTTTCAGTGACGCGGTGACCGATGGTGTCAGGCTGGAATGGTCTGGTTCCGGCCTGACACGGGTTCCGTTGTGAACTGATCATTTTCGTTCCGCCGTGACGAGGCCGGTAGTAATGATCTTTTTTTCCAGAAAATCCGCCAGGGAGTCACCGTTATGAGTTACCCGGGCTATGGGGCTGACAGCGGCTACGGCGTTAACACGACTTACGATCCCGGCTCCGCCAGCGGGAGCGCCACGTCTTTCGATGCCGAGACCGTGAGCGAAATCGCGAACGAGATCGGCCAACTCCTGAGTGATATGTCCGCCTTCAGCGACCTGGCCCAGCAGGATCCCAACGCGGGAAAGCAGCTGCAGACCGGTCAATGGATCAACCAGATCGTGGCCGACCGCCGAGACGGGCTGGTTCAGCACGCCCAGAATCTCAAGGCCCAGTTCGAGCAGATGTGCCAGAACCTGCAGAGCACCATCAGCGCCCTGGGGCAGACCGACGAGAACAACGCTCGAAACACGCTATGGGCCGGTACGACTGGCGTGCCTGAGCTTCGCGACGCTGGCGACCAGTCGATGCGGGAGCTTCACAGCGATGGCCAGCCGGAGGTACCTCGCGGGAGGGTTTATCCGACCGAGGCCACATCGGCGAACCGGCCGGAGTCGTTCCAGCCAGCACAGCCGGACTCGGCTGTCCTGCTGGGTCACCCACTGGGTCAGGCTATTCCTGCGGAGCCGGCGCAATCGCTGCAGCCGGGTGTTCCGGCCGGGTTTGAGCCGGAGACTCCTGTCATTCCTGCGGAGCCGGCGCAATCGCTGCAGCCGGGTGTTCCGGCCGGGTTTGAGCCGGAGACCCCCTTCATGCCTGCGGAGCTGGTAACCCCCGCCTTACCGGCGGCGCCGAACTTGGAGGACCTGGGGTCTGTGTCGGATGAGTAGGATCTCGCAACCGAGGTCTCGGGAAAACCGGGCGGAAGCCTCCGGGACGAGGCCGGTCCGGTTCGGACAGCAGGACCGTCAACGCGGTGAACGATTGGTTCGCCTGGTCGAACTGCCGCTGTTCGGCCAGTGAACCAGCGATAACATAACCAGTTTATGGACCCCATACCTGGCTCGTGAGGATACCCGGTCATGACTGATCCATCGAACGGTAATCCGGCTACTCAGGAGCCGGGTGATTCAAATTCGAACAACGCGTCGGATGGTTCGCTGCCAGGCGCGTTGAACACTTCTCCGCCGACGGAAGACGTCAGCCAGTACCACGTGTGGACGGATATCGACCCGGCGACGGCCGACCTGACACATGACAGCAACGGCGGACACAACGACCTCTCGCACAACCCCACGGCCGAGGCGTGGTACACGGCCGCGGACAAGTGGCGGGCGGCGATCAACAAGCTTGATGACGTGAACCAGCGGTTCGCGAAGCTGCTGATGCAACTGCAGGATTCGTTCCAGGGAGCGACGGCTGACGTGCTCCAGGATTCAGCGCGGCAACTGCTGACCCAGAGCGAAGCAGTGCTGGAAACCCTGCAGGACGGGCAGTACGTTCTCAACGTCGGGAACATCGGGCATGCCATCCAGGCCTTTTCCAACAACTGGTGGAACGCGGTCGACAACGTCCACCAGCAGGAAGCCAAGGATGAGAAATCCGCGGTAAAAGCGGATATCGACAACATTGGCCTGCTCTTATCCGGTCATCTGCAAAAGCAGGTTAAGCAGGACATCCAGAACGCTTATCAGAAGGACGAGCAGCAGGTGCTGATGCCGCAGCTGCGTCACCTCTTGCAGAACCTGTGCGGGCAGTTCGGGAACTACGGTCAGAACCTTCAGCAGTTGCAGATCGTGTCACCCGCGCAGAGTGCCGATTACGGTGGGCAGGACCCGTACGTCCAGGAGTCCGGTGGCTACGGCGGTGCTGGTGCCGCCTACGGCGCCGGTGGTTATGGGAATGAAAACGGCAGTGCCGGTTATGCCGGAGACGGCGGCTCAGGTTCGTACGATTGGGGCGGCACGTCGGCGGCGATGAACCCGAACGCGACTGGTCCGGAGGATCCGTCGGCGACGTCGAGCGATCCGTACGCGTCGTACGGAAACGATGGCAGTTCGGGCACCGGTGATCCGTATGGGGCGCTGCAATCCGGCATTCCGGGTTCAGCCGGTCAGACCAGTAGCGGTGGGCCGACGGATTCCTCCGGTACCCCTGGTGGACCCACGCAGGGAGCCATGGACCCCGCTGGTGACCCGTTGACGACGTCCGGCGATCCGTCGGGCGCCACGATTCCGGATGTGGGTGCCTTGACCGATGGTTCTCCCGGCGCCACCGGTGGTGACAGCGGCGGTGCGACCGATCCATCGAGCGCACCGAGCGACCTGTCGGGCTTGACAACCCCGGGCACCGCTGGTTCGACGACCGGCACCGGCGGCGCCACTGACCTGTCGACTCCGGCGACGACGTCGGGTGATCCGTCGGCCGCCACGACTCCGAACACCGGGGGTGCTTCGGGTTCGGGTGTCACGGCAACGCCGGCGGGTCCGATTCCGTCGACGTCGAATTCGAACCCCAGCCAACAGCAACAGCAACAGCAGCAACAACAGCAAGCGCAGCAGCAAGCCGCGCAGGCGCGTCAGGCGGCGTTGCAGGCCGCGGACAACGCCATCCAGGGGCTGGAGGGCGGCGGCAGCGACGGCCTGACCGGGTCCTCGACCGCCGGGAATCCAGGCCCGACTCCGTCCGCCGGTACGGGTGGTTCGACGGGCGGTGGCGGAGCCACTGGTGGCGGGTCGGTTCCGTCGACGACGTCGAGTGGTCCTTCGGCGCCGGTCGGTTCGGGGGGTGGCGGTGGGGTCACCGGTGGCGGGACTGTCCCGGCAACGGCATCCAGTGGACCCTCCGGCGGCACGACGGGCGGGAGTTCGGCGGATCCGGCCGCTACCAAGGAGGCCCAGGCGCAGCAGCAAGCCGCGCAGGCGCGTCAGGCGGCGTTGCAGGCCGCGGACAACGCCATCCAGGGGCTGGAGGGCAGCGGTAGTGGCAGCGATGGCCTGACCGGCTCTCCGACTACCGGGGACGTCGGCACCATGGGAGATCCGACCTCCGGGACCGTGGACCCGATCAGCGATCCGAACACCTTCGGATCGGCGGATCCTGGCGGCTCCACCGGTACGGACAGCGCCTCGCCGTTGTCGGACTTCCTTTCCGGCAGTGGGGCCCAGAGCTTCGACCCGCAGGCGCTGCATCAGGCGGAATCGGATGTCAACCACGCGATCGAGAACCTGCCGGGCTTCAACGGCAACGACGCCACCGCCGCCGCGCTGCACCAGGCGGAGCAGGCCGCGGACAAGGCGGTCGAAGCAGTGCCCGGGTACTCCGGCAGCTCCGCGGGGTCCACTGTGCCGATTCCCGCCACGGCCGACCTCACCGGGATCGGCGGTGACGGGGCGCCGTCCGTCGGCGGTGCCGTCACACCGGACGCGGGAGGTGTCGGAGCCGGCCCGTCACCGGTGCAGACGTTGGACACGAACGTCGCCTCGCAGGAAGGTTTCGGCGCCCCAACCGGTTCAGGCGGGACACCGCTCGCGGAGCAGACCACCGCCATGGCGCCGAGCGGTGGGATGAGCGGGCAAGCCGAGATGCCGATGTCACCGATGGGTATGGGCGGCATGGGTGGCATGGGCGGCATGGCGAACTCCAACAAGGAACGGGAGCCGCAGACCTGGTTGCAGGCCCCGGACGGCACCTGGCACAACGAGGACGCGGAAGCCGCGCCGCCCTCGGTCGTCGGACGGAGCTGAGCGATGATCGAAGCACTCGGCCGGCAGGCACCTACGCCTCCGCCGGGGCCCCCCGCCGGCGACCAGCTCTGCCTGGCCGGCGTCTCCGAGCAGGTCGAGTCCGGCTGCCCGGAGACGTTCTACGAGGAGGCCGCCGCGTTCGACCGGGTCGTCGCCGTCCTTCGGGATGTCGCCGACCGGTTCCGCAACCAGGCGCGACAGCTCGAGTCCGCCTGGAGCGGAAGTAGCGC
>DASSAD010000237.1:0-9718 GCA_035685725.1 Amycolatopsis sp.
CGGCATCGGCCGTGAAGTAGCCCGCGTCTACCCAGCGCTGGTAGAGCCCGGCTTCTTCGTCAGCCGGGCTCCACGCGCCCGGCAGGTCGGTCGGCTGGTCAAGGGGGTTCTCCGTCACAGCAGGTAAGTGTACGAAGGCGAGTCCGGCGGTCGCATCCGCATTCCCCCGCGCGGGAGGTAACGATCACTCATGGCCGGCGATTCCCCCGTGACGACGAACTGGAAGGGCGACCACGGTGGACGAGTACGGGATCGAAAGCCATCCCGATCTGAGTGACCCGGACTGGCAGCGGCAGGCCGAAAAGAAGGCGTGGCGGCACCTGCGCAGAGCCCGCCGCCGGGCCCTGCTCGGGCGCCGGCTGGCGTGGTCGGGCGTGCTACTGGCCGCGGTGGTGATCGCCGGGGCCGGCGTCTACGGCTGGGGCAAGGCGACCTCCGAAGACTCCACCGAGTCCACCGAAGCCATCCTGCCGGGGCCCGCGGTGACCACGAGCGCGTCGGCGCCCACCGTGCTGCCCGAGATCGCCGAGGTGGACCTGACCAGGCCCTTCGACAACACACCCGCCCAGAACTGGCCGAAGGACGTCGACGGGCTGTCGGTGCCCACGGCCGCGAAGGTCGGCACCTTTTCGGCGGCCCAGGTGCAAAACGCCTACGCGAGGGTGAAGCAGCTCATCAGCACGGCCGAGCTGGACCGGCGGGTGCTGGAGCAGCACGACACCTCGGTCTATCTGGCGCTGCTGTCGCCGAGTGAGCAGAACCGCGTCCGGCCGATCCTGGCCGACCGGAGCACCGACGCGTTCTCCGGTTATGTGACGCTGCTCGCCGACGGCTTCCACCTCCTGCCCGACGGCACGAGGATCACCGGCACGCTGAGCGCGCACCCCGGCGACCCGGGGGAACTGGTCGTGCACGCCGAGTACGTCGTCGGCTACGCCTTCGACCCGGGCAGTCAGGGCCCGATCAGCAGCCCGGCCGACATCGAGGCCTTCACCCGCCGCTCCGGCGACTACGACCTCTACACCAGCCCGCCGTTCTACCCGAGCGACGCGGGACTCGCGCTGGGTGCCGGCTCCGGCTTCAACTATTCGATCGCCTGCACGCCGGCCAAGGCCGGTTACCTGGCCCCGGCGTTCAGCGAGCAGACGCCCGGGCCCGCGGACCCCTCGGACGAAGCCCGGTTCTTCGATCCGAACCAGCCGATGCCGGACCGCGGTGACTGCTGAGCCACATTTGATCGCACAGGCCAGACTCATCAGTCTAGGCTGTCTATATGACCCCGATCCCGCACGAGACCGCACGGCTCGCCGGTGAGCTGCGCGGCCTGATCGGCCGGCTCCACCGCCTCATGCGCCAGGTGGACAACGCCGACGTCCTCACCCCGTCCCAGTCCGCCGTGCTCGCCCGGCTGGAGCGGGAAGGCCCGGCGACGCAGGCCCAGCTCGCCGCCGCCGAGCATGTCCGCCAGCAGTCGATGGCGGCGACACTGGCCGCGCTCGACGAGCTCGGCCACCTCGCCCGCAGGCGGGACCCGAACGACGGCCGCCGGATCGTGATCTCGCTGTCCGAGCTGGGTGAGAAGACGGTGCACGGCGTGCACGAGCACCGCGAGGAGTGGATCGCGAGCGCGCTGGCGACCGGGTTCACCGAAGAGGAACGCGGCAAACTCGCCGAAGTGCTGCCACTGCTGCGCCGGTTGGCCCAGCACGACGACCAGGCGGGCGGCCGGTGAGCGACACGGTCACGCGGACCGCGACCGGATTCGGCGCGCGCCTGGTCACCCCGCTGGTCGCGGGCGCGGTCCTGAACCCGATCAACTCGACACTGATCGCGGTCGCGCTCATCCCGATCGGCCAGACCTTCGGCGCGGGCCCGGCGGCGACCGCCTGGCTGCTCACCTCGCTCTACCTCGCCACGGCGGTCGGGCAACCGGTGGTCGGCCTGTTCGTGGACCGGTTCGGCGCGCGACGGGTACTCCTCACCGGCGCGACCATCGTGATGGTCGCCGGGGTCGGCGGGATGCTCTCGCTGTCCCTCGGCTGGCTGATCGGCGTGCGCGTGGTGCTGGGCATCGGCACCTGCGCGGGCTTCCCGGCGGCGATGGCCGTGCTGCGCAAACGCGCCGACGCGACCGGCCAGGGAGTGCCGAGCCGGGTGCTCTCGGTGCTCGCGATGTCCGCGCAGACGATCATGGTCATCGGCCCGACGCTGGGCGGCGCGCTGATCGGGATCGCCGGCTGGCCCGCGATCTTCGCGGTGAACATCCCGCTGGCGGCGGCGTCCCTGGTGCTGGCGCTGCGGTGGGTGCCCAAGGACGACCGCCGCCGGCTCGACACCGCACCCATCGATGTGGCCGGAATCGTGCTGTTCTCGGTGACGCTGTTGGTCGTGCTCCTGTTCGTGATGGCACCCGCGGTGGGCGATCTCCCCCTGCTGGCCGTCGCGGCGGTGCTCGGCGCGGTGTTCGCCCGGACGGAGCTGCGCTCGGCCAAGCCGTTCATCGACCTGCGCATGCTCGCCGCCAACGCCCCGTTGCTGCGCACCTACCTCCGGCAGGCACTGGCGTTCCTGATCGTCTACTCGATCATGTTCGGCTACGTGCAGTGGCTGGAGTCGGCCCGCGCCATGACCGAGGAGCATGCCGGGGAGATGCTGCTGCCGATGTCGGCGGTCGCCGTGATCGCCGCGGCCCTGTCCGGCAAACCGACCGGCATCAAGATCCGGTTGATCACCAACTCGCTGGCCCTGCTGGCCGGTTCCGCGATGCTGCTGGTCGTGGGCGCCGGTACCGGGCTGGTCGCGCTCGTCGGGGTCGCCGCCGTGTTCGGCCTTGGCCAGGGACTGACGAGTGTGACCAACCAGACCGCGCTCTACAGTCAGGCTCCGGCCGAGCAGATGGGCACGGCGAGCGGTCTGTTCCGCACGGCCCAGTATCTCGGCGCGATCGCCGCCTCCGCCCTGATCGCACTGTGCTTCGGACCCCATGTGACGTCGGCCGGACTGCATCGCCTGGCGGGGACGCTGGTCGCCGCCGGGGTGCTGCTGCTCACCGTGACACTGGCGGACCGGCGACTCGGCGCTCGCACCGGATCAGCGGCGGCGGCAGCGGTGTCCTGAGTGGACGGTTCCCCGGGGGCCGGGCCCTACTTGGCGAACAGCTGCGACTCGTCGCGGAACGCCTTGAATTCCAGTGCGTTGCCCGCGGGGTCGTGCAGGAACATCGTCCACTGCTCCCCCGGCTCACCGGCGAAACGCTGGTAGGGCTCGATCACGAACTCGGTGCCGGCGGCGCGCAGCTTCCCGGCCAGTTCGTGGAAATCCTCGACCGAGAGGATCAGGCCGAAGTGCGGCACCGGCACGTCGTGGCCGTCCACCGGGTTGCGGCCGGCCTCGTTGCGCGCGCCGGGCACGACATGCGTGACGACCTGGTGGCCGTAGAAGTTCCAGTCCACCCAAGCGGCGCTGGAGCGCCCTTCCGCCAACCCGAACACCCCGCCGTAGAACTCTCGGGCACGGGTGAGGTCGTCGACCGGGATGGCGAGGTGGAAACCGGGGCGGGTCATCGGGATCTCCTTCTCCGGGAAAGCGGGCCTGCTCAAGCTTGACCGGGCGAATGTCTGAATGTCAACATTCGTACATGTTGCGGCCGGCACAGCGGCGCGGTCTCGGGGAGGAAGCCGCCGAGGCGATCCGGGAAGAGATCTTCGCCGGGCGGTTTCCCCCGGGCAGCACGCTGCGGGAGATCGAACTCGCCGCGTCACTCGAAGTGAGCCGGGGCTCCGTGCGCGAGGGCCTCGCGGTGCTCGAACGCGAAGGACTCGTGCACAGCGTGTGGCACAAGGGAACCCGTGTCATCGAACTGACCGAGTCGGACATCGAAGAGGTCTACGCGGTCCGCGCCGCGCTCGACCGGCTCGCCACCACCACGGCGGCCCGGCAGGCGAATGCCGCACACCTCGACGAACTGGACCGCCTCATCGCCGAGATGGCCGCGGAGATCAAGGGCGGTGGGGACGGGCCCCGCCTCCTGTCGCTGGACATCGAGTTCCACGAGGTGATCTATCGCGCGGCCGGCAACCGCCGGCTCCTGGACGCCTGGCACGCCCTGCGTTCGCAGGTGTTGATGTTCCAGTCGCACCGGATCCGGCTGGGCCACCAGCATTACCGCGCGCGCGTGGTGGACGAACACCGCGAGCTGGCGGAGCTGGTGCGCGCCGGGGATTCCCCGCGCCTGGCAAGGGTCGCGGAGGAACACGTGCATTCGGCCCGCCGCGCCCTGATCACCGGCCTGCGCGGCCGCTGACCCAGGCACGACGACGCCGAAAGCGCTTTCAAGTCAGCCGCCGAAAAGCTGGATCACCTTCAGGATCAGCTCGTAGCCGCCGTAGGCGAACGGGACGGCGACCCAGAGCCAGGCCAGGGTCATCAACCAGGGCCGCCGGGTGCTGTTCATGCCGCCTCCTTTTCCGCCGCGACACCGGAATCGGCCGCCGGCTCGTGGTACCTGCCGTGCACCGGCCGCACGAACTCGTTGACGATGAAGCCGACCACGAGCAGGCCGATCATGATGTAGAACGAGGTGGTGTACAGGTCGGGCCCCTGCTTGCCCAGCGCGGTCTCGTGATCGGCGATACCGTCGACGATCATCGGCCCGAGCACCCCCGCCACCGACCACGCGGTGAGCAGCCGACCGTGGATCGCGCCGACCTGGTAGCTGCCGAACAGGTCCTTCAGATACGCCGGGACGGTCGCGAATCCCCCGCCGTAGAAGGAAAGGATCACCATCGCGCAGAGCACGAACACGAGCTTCGACGTGTTGCCGGCCACCGCGATGATCAGGTACAGCACCGCGCCGGCACCGAGGTAGAGGCGGTAGATGTTCTTGCGCCCCACCAGGTCCGAAGTGGACGACCAGACGAACCGGCCGAGCATGTTGGTCAGTGACAGCAGCGCGACGAACCCGGCAGCGGCCGCGGTGCCCACCGGGACCGCGGTGTGCCGGAAGAAGTCGGTGATCATCGGCGCGGCCTTTTCCAGGATGCCGATGCCGGCCGTGACGTTGAAGCACAACACGATCCACAGGCACCAGAACTGCGGCGTCCTGATCGCATTGGCCGCCGAGACCCGCGCGGTGGTGACCAGCGCCTTCTCGCTCTTCTCCGGCGGCTGCCAGCCGGCCGGGCGCCAGCCCTCCCGCGGCACCCGCACCAGGAACACACCCAGCGACATGAAGACGGCGTAGACCAGTCCGTGCACCAGGAAGGCGGCGGCGATCCCGCCCGTCGTGCTGCCGAAGGTCTGGAGCATCGATGTCGACCACGGGGAGGCGATCAGCGCTCCCCCGCCGAAACCCATGATGGCGATGCCGGTGGCCATGCCGGGCCGGTCCGGGAACCACTTGATCAGCGTCGACACCGGCGAGATGTAGCCGATGCCCAGGCCGATCCCGCCGATGAGCCCGTAGCCGAGCACCACCAGCCAGAACTGTGCGGTCGCCGCGCCCAGTGCCGCCACCAGGAAGCCGGTGGAGAAGCAGGTCATCGAGACGAACATGGCCCAGCGCGGGCCCTTGCGCTCGACCAGCGTGCCGCCGACGGCCGCCGAAAGCCCCAGCATCACGATGGCCAGCTGGAACGGCACCGAGCTCAGGGTGCCCGAGAGGTCCATGGATTTTTCCAGCGGCGTCTTGAACACGCTCCACGCGTAGGCCTGCCCGATGGCCAGGTGGATCGACAACGCCGCCGGGGGAATGAGCCAGCGGCTCCAGTTCTCCGGCGCGACCGTCCGCGAACGGTCCAAGAAGGTAACGGCCACAGCGACGCTCCCTTAGGCGTAATGTTGAACGTGCAATCTAGTACCAAACCCATGTCGGATTGCAACCGAATGTCGAATTTTGATCGACATGTGAACTGTGAAGTGAGTGCGATGGGCCGAGTGACCGTGCGGCGGCCGGTCCGCATGCTGTCTCCCGACGGACAGCGGCGGCGACCGGACTCCCTGGCCGCCGAGGAACCCCTGGAAATCCGCGTCGACGGCAAGGCGCTGGCCGTGACCATGCGAACGCCGGGCCACGATGTCGAACTGGCGCACGGCTTCCTGCTGTCGGAAGGCGTGATCTCCTCGGCCGAAGACGTCTACACCGCCCGCTACTGCGACAGCGTCGACGACACCGGACGCAACACCTACAACGTCCTGGACCTCGCGCTGGCCGACGGGGTCCCACCCCCCGACACCGGCGTCGAACGCAACTTCTACACGACCTCTTCGTGCGGAGTCTGCGGTAAGGCGGCGCTGGACGCGGTCAAACTCAAGACCCGCTTCGACCCCGGGAAATCGACCTTCGCGGTGAGCCCGGACGTCCTCGCCGAACTGCCGGACTCGCTGCGCGCCCAGCAGCGCGTGTTCGCCAGCACCGGCGGGCTGCACGCGGCCGGCTTGTTCCGCGCCGACGGCACGCTGCTGGCCGTGCGCGAGGACATCGGCCGGCACAACGCGGTCGACAAGGTCCTCGGCTGGGCCCTGCTGGAAAACCGGGTCCCGCTGTCGGACACGGGTCTGCTGGTCTCCGGGCGGGCGTCCTTCGAACTGGTGCAGAAGGCCGCGATGGCCGGAATACCGCTGCTCGCTGCCGTTTCCGCACCGTCGTCGCTGGCCGTCGAACTCGCCGAAGAGAACGACATGACGCTGGTCGGCTTTCTCCGCGGCGCCAGCATGAACCTCTACACGGGTGAGCGCAGGGTGCTCGAAACGGTGGCCTCCTGAGCTTGGTGACGGCCGACCGCCTGAGGTTCAATGACCCGGGTGGAGCACGACCAGCACGACCAGCACGACCAGCACGACCAGGAGGACACCCGGCGGGCCGGGCCGAGCCGGCGCACGGTGCTGGTCGCGGGCGCCTCCGCCCTGGGGGCCGGGGTGCTCGCCGCCGCGGCCACGGCGGCCACCGCGACACTGCCGCCCAGCCCGCCGCTCCGGCGCACCGCCGGCACCACCACACCGGAAACCCCGCCGGAGGTGACCACCGTCGAACGCGTCTGGTCACAGGCGCGGCACACCCAGGTCGAACTCGTCACGCTCCTGCCGAGCCGGATGTCAGCACGCCCGCTGCCGGTCTCCCTGCTGCTGCACGGTTTCCACGGGCGCGCCCGCTTCGCTGCCCCCACCGGTACCCTCGCCGAACTGTCCCGCCAGGTCGCTCGGCACGCCGTATCGTCGTTCGGCCTCGTGGCCGTGGACGGCGGGGACAGCTACTGGCACGAGAACCACCCCGGTGACGACCCGATGACGATGCTGCTCGAGGAAGTGCCGGAGTGGTTGGGCCGCCGCGGTCTCGGTGGGACGGGTGATTCCGCCGGGCTTCCCTTCGCCTGCACGGGCATCTCGATGGGCGGTTTCGGCGCGCTCCTCTACGCCCGCCGCCGGACCGAGCGCGGTCGGCCGGTGGACGCGCTGGCCCTGCTCGCCCCCGCGCTGATGACCTCGTGGTCCGACATGAGCAGCCGCAACGCCTTTCACGGCCCCGCCGACTGGGCGTCGATGGATCCGCTCCTGCACCCCGGCGCCACCGAGGCCGTGGCCACCGGAGTCTGGTGCGGCAGCGAAGACCAGTTCATCACCGGCGTCCGCAGGTTCATCACCGAAACCGACCCCGCCGTCGCCTACACCGCACACGGCGGCCATGGCGACGCCTTCAACCGCACGGTGGTCGGCGATGTCATCGGATTCCTCGGCAGGCACGTCCCCGTGAGGTGAGCGGGGCTCGAAAGCCGCGCGAACGTCAGAGCCGCCAGCCGCCCACCACGGAAATCACCCAGAACGCGAGCAGGG
This sequence comes from Amycolatopsis sp., assembly GCA_035685725.1. GTDB lineage: Bacteria > Actinomycetota > Actinomycetes > Mycobacteriales > Pseudonocardiaceae > Amycolatopsis_E. The sequence continues at coordinate 7,828 of DASSAD010000237.1, forward strand.
CCCCGGCCAGGAACACCGACGACCAGAAGAGCAGGCGGGGATCCCCCTTGGCCACCCGGGCCTTCCGCAGTCCGTAGTACGAGGCGCCGAGCAGGGGAAGCGGGAGCAGCGGGAACGGGGAAAGCCGGATGCCCGCCGCGATCACGCAGACCGCGCCGAGCACCACGAGAACCACGAAGGAAATCCGGTGCAGCCTGCTGTCACGCAGGTACGGGGTGATGATCCGGTAAGTGAGATCGCTGATCCCCTGCACGTCCCCCCGACCCTCCGGAATCACCTTGTCCGTGCCGGCATCCTGTCTGCCGGTTCCGGCTTCGTGGGGCCCCGCCCCCTCCTTACTCATTCCGGCAGTTTATCGGGTGTCGCCACTCGGGTTGCGCGCCGAGCCAGCTTTCCCGCCGACCGGTCCGGCCTGGTCACGGGTGGTGAAAGGGCTGCCGAGAAGGCCGGTCGGCGGGCGGTCGGGCGCGGCCCGGCCGGCTCCGTGACGGGATGGTTATGCGCTCTTCTCGCCGCGCTCGGTGCTCCGCCGCCGCGACGGCTGCCGGGACACGATCGTCGGATTCACGTTCTCCCGGACGGTCTGCTCCGTGATGACGACCTTGGCCACGTCGTTGCGGCTCGGGATGTCGTACATGACCGGCTGCAGAACCTCTTCCATGATGGCGCGCAGCCCGCGGGCACCGGTGCCGCGCAGCACCGCCTGGTCCGCGATCGCCTCCAGCGCCGTCTTGGTGAACTCCAGCTCCACGTTGTCCATCTCGAAGAGCTTCTTGTACTGCTTCACCAGCGCGTTGCGCGGCTGCGTGAGGATCTGCACCAGCGAGTGCTTGTCGAGGTGCGTCACGCTCGCGACCACCGGAAGCCGGCCGATGAACTCCGGGATCAGCCCGAACTTGATCAGGTCCTCGGGCATCGTCTCGGAGAAGATGTCGCTCTCCTCGATCTCGGCCTTGCTGCGGATCTCGGCGCCGAAGCCGAGGCCGCGCCGGCCGATCCGGTCGTTGATGATCTTCTCGAGACCGGCGAACGCGCCCGCGACGATGAACAGCACGTTGGTGGTGTCGATCTGGATGAACTCCTGGTGCGGATGCTTGCGCCCGCCCTGCGGCGGCACCGAGGCGGTGGTGCCCTCCAGGATCTTCAGCAGCGCCTGCTGCACGCCCTCCCCGGAAACGTCCCGGGTGATGGACGGGTTCTCCGACTTCCGGGCGATCTTGTCGACCTCGTCGATGTAGATGATGCCGGTCTCGGCCCGCTTGACGTCATAGTCGGCGGCCTGGATCAGCTTGAGGAGAATGTTTTCCACGTCCTCGCCGACATAACCGGCCTCGGTCAGCGCGGTGGCGTCGGCGATGGCGAAGGGCACGTTGAGCAGCTTCGCGAGGGTCTGCGCGAGGTAGGTCTTCCCGCATCCGGTCGGCCCCAGCAGCAGAATGTTCGACTTGGCCAGCTCGACCGGCTCGTCCTTGGAGTCCTTGGGGCCGGTCTTGTCGTCGGACTGGATCCGCTTGTAGTGGTTGTACACCGCCACCGCGAGCGTCCGCTTGGCGTCGGGCTGACCGATGATGTACTGGTCCAGGAACTCGTGGATGTCGAACGGCTTGGGCAACTCGTCGAGTTTGACGTCGCCGGCCTCGGCGAGCTCCTCCTCGATGATCTCGTTGCAGAGGTCGATGCACTCATCGCAGATGTACACGCCTGGGCCGGCGATGAGCTTCTTCACCTGTTTCTGGCTCTTTCCGCAGAAAGAACACTTCAGCAGGTCCCCGCCGTCGCCGATCCGTGCCATGACCGTTGACCTGTCCCCTCTGGCACGCCGTCGGCGTGCCTGATTGCCGCGTTGCCTCTGACGGTACCCGCCCGGAGCCCCGGACGGGAGGACCGACCC
>DASSAD010000238.1:0-14717 GCA_035685725.1 Amycolatopsis sp.
CCCGACCGCGAAGGTGGCGAAGGACGCGAGAGTCCCGACGACGCCGCTCAGATCGGGGAAGAACAGTTTCCCGAACACGAGGGCGGCCGCCGTCGAGTAGATCAGGAAGTCGAAGTACTCCATCGTGGTGGCCAGCGTCGCAGCGGCCGCCAGGCGGCCCATCTTCGCCGGATGTGCGTCTTCGTTGACACGCATTCCAGTCAACCTCCGGTGCCCGTGACCGGGCGTCAGCCGTTTTTTCTCCGGACAGGGGTGCGCACGGAACCGACGTTCTCGATCTCGACTTCGACCACATCGCCGTCGTCGAGCAGCCATGGCGGCGTCCGCGCGTAGCCGACGCCGTTGGGTGTCCCGGTCGCGATCAGGTCGCCCGGCCGGAGTTCGAAGGTCCGGCTCATGAACGACAGCAACCGCCCGACGTCGAACAGCATCCCCTTGGTGTTGCCGTCCTGCACGATCTCGCCGTTGACGCGGGTCACGATGCGCAGACCCCGTCCGGGATCACCGACTTCGTCGGCCGTGACGAACGGTGAGAGTGGGCCGCTGTGGTCGACGTTCTTCCCGAGTGTCCACTGTGTCGTGAGCTTCTGCGCCCGCCTGGCCGTGATGTCGTTGAACGCCGCGTAGGCGAAGACGGCTTCGAGCGCTTCCTCCGGACCGGCCTGCGAAAGCGGTCGCCCGACCACAGCGACGAGTTCGCCTTCCCAGTCCAGGCCGGCCTCGTCGGGCGGTACCGCCACCGGCACGCCCGAGACGGACAACGAAGCGTGCCAGCGCCCGAAAACCGTGGGGTGATCGGGGATCTCGAACGGGCCTTCGGCCACATGGGCCGGATAGTTCAGCCCCACGCACAGGACCCGGGCGCCGGCGGGCACCGGCGGCGCGAGCTCCAGGTCCGCGTACTCGAGGGTTTCGCCGATCCCGGGGAGCGCCCGGTAAGGGTTCTGCCAGAACCGGTCCACCTCGCCGAGCGGGGCGACGCGGCCGTTGTCGAGCACTGCGCCCACGTGGGTGGCGCCCTGGAAGCGATAGCCGAGGTAGCGCATGCACCGTCCTTCGTCGTCACGACGCAAAAGAGCTAAATCAACCGGGTGGTTTCTGTCGTCCCAGAGGGTTCACCGCGGGGCTTGCGAAGTCAAGGGTTCACTTCGGATCCGATCGGAAACCCAGTAGTCAAGCGAAAAACGAGACCGGTCCTTGCTGGGGATCACGCTTGCCCGGTAGTATGAACAGCCGTTCGCTTAAGACGAACGACCCATCGATCAAGTGGAGGGCATCGGGTGGAAGCCGGCAGCACGATGAGCCCGAGCGAGGTGGTCATGGCCATCTGGCGGGACATCGACCACAACGGGGGCCGCCGGGTGCATGAGTGGTTCCTTCCGGATGGGACGCTGGATTTCGGCAAGCAGACCGTGCGCGGTCACGACGAGATCGCCGAGACCTACCGCAAGCGCCGTGACGGCACGGAACGCGTCGCCCGTCATGTGGCGACGAACCTCTACGAGGAACGGCTCGACGAGCACACCGCGCGGGTCACTTCGATCGTGGTGCTCTTCGCCGGTAACGGCACTCCGCCGATACCGCAGCTCGTTCCGCAGTTCGTCGGCGACGTGGTGGACGTGTTCGTCCTGGCGGACGGGAAGTGGTGGCTGCGCTCCCGCAGCATGACCCCCGTCTTCTTCTCGCCGGAGGTCGGGCTCGCGGTTCCCATGCGGTAGGCGAAGGAGCCAGGAGATGTACGACTCGAACGATCCCCGCGCGCGGCTCGCCGGTCAGCCGGCCGCGCCGGCCGCGGCCACCCACTACTCACCCTCCGAATACCTCCGCTTCCACGAACTGTCGCCCGCCGACGCGCATCCCGCACCCACCTGGTTGATGCGGTCGCAGAACATGGTTCTCGCCTATTCCGACGTCACCGAGCCGGCGACGTTCGCGCGTGCGGACCAGCCCGACGAGTGGATGCTCCTGCTGCCCGAGGCGCCGACGTCGGCGTCGGTCACGGCCGGCGGGGAAACGGTCCAGGTCCCCGGTCGTAGCCTGGTGGTCGTGCCGCCGGGAAGTTCCGAGGTGCGGGTCACCGGTGCGGGCCCGGTCGTCCGGCTGTTCACCACGTGCAGCGAGGACCTGGCCCGCCTGGCGGTGAACACGGATTCCTACCAGGCCGCGCATCCGGGGGTGAGCCCGCTCGAACCGTGGCCGGCACCGGTGGACGGGTACCGGATCCGCTGCTACGACCTCGACGTGCCGCCCGAGAAGGGGCGATTCGGCCGGATCTGGCGCTGCTCCACGATGATGGTCAACTACCTGGAGCCCACATCCGGTCCACGGGACCCGGCCAGGCTGTCCCCGCACTGGCATCCGGACTTCGAGCAGATCACGCTGGCGCTCTCGGGTGAACACGTCCATCACCTCCGCTGGCCCTGGGGCACCGACCTGACCCAGTGGCGCGACGACGAGCACGAATGGTGTCCCTCGCCCTCGGCGGCGCTGATCCCGCCGCCGGTCATCCACACCACGCAGGCCGTCGGCCCCGGAGCCAACCAGCTCGTGGACCTCTTCTGCCCGCCACGGGCGGATTTCTCCGCGCAGCCGGGCTGGGTGCTCAACGCCGGTGACTACCCGCTGCCCGGCGGCGACTAGCGATGCGGTGCGGGACCGGCGACCCGCGGTGGTGAAAGGATCAGCGCCATGGACATCGACACCCCGGCCGATGGCTCCGCGAAATCCGGTGCCGAGCGGCGTGTTCCGCTGCGGCGCGCGATGCGGGTGATCCGGTGGATGGTGGAAAGCGGCCGGCCCAGCTCGGGCGTCCGCGAGGTCGCGCGCGCCCTGGACACGGCCCCGAGCACGACGCACCAGGTACTGTCCACAATGGAGGACGCCGCGATCGTCGAGCGGGACCCGGAAGGCCGCACGTACTCGTTCACGCTCGAATTCATCCGAATCGCCTCGCTGCTCGCCCAGGCCCGCTATCCCCTCTACAAGGCGGCGCTGCCGCGATGCCGGGAGGTGCGGGAGCAGACCGGGGAGGCTGTCTACTTCGGACTGTACGAGCAGGGTCGTCACCAGTTCATGTACGTGGAGTACTTCGAGGCGAGCAGCCCCATCAACTACGTCATGCCGCGGTTCGAATGGATCCCGCTCCGCCTCGGCGGCGCGGGCAGCATGGCGATCATACCGTTCCTGAGCCGCCGGGAGCAGGACGAGCTGGTGGACGGGATGACCGCCGGAGAACGCGCGGCGCAGCGTCGAAAACGGGAACTCGAACGCGAACTCGCGACCGTTCGAGAGAACGGGTACGTGGTGTCGGTCGGCCGCCGGATCCCCGGCGCGGCCGGCATCGCCGCCCCGGTGTTCGGCGCGGGCGACAAGGTGCTGGGCAACCTCGTACTGGCCCTGCCGGAACAACGCCTGAGCCACCACGACCCGGACCGGCTGGGACGCGCGGTGGCCACGGCCGCCCGCGCCGCGAGCACGGACCTGGGCGCGAGCGTACCGGGAAGTCGCAACCGAGAGGGGCGGTTCGTACCGTGAAGATCACCAAGGTGGAGCCGATCGTGCTGGCCATGCCGTTCACACACGGCGGGCCGTCGACCGGCTTCGGCGGCCGGGACTGGACCACGCTCGACTACCTCATCCTGCGGGTGGAGACCGACGAGGGCCTGGTCGGGTTCGGCGAAGGGTTCGGCTACAACATCATCCCGTCGACGCGCGCCGCGCTGACCGACGTCATCGCTCCGCTCGTACTCGGCGCCGACCCGGCGGAGCTTGGTTCGATCGCCGACCGGCTCGAACGGTCGTTGCACCTGTTCGGTCGATCGGGGCCCGCGAGGTACGCGCAGAGCGCGCTGGACCTGGCGCTGTGGGACATCGCGGGCAAGCGCGCCGGGCTGCCGGTCCACCGCCTCCTCGGTGCGGCGCCGCGCGAATCGGTCGACGCCTACGCCAGCGCCCTGTGGATCGGCGACCCGGCCACGGTGGCCCGCGAGGCCGAACGTGCCGCGGCGAGCGGCTTCCGCGGCTTCAAGCTGCACGAAACCGATCCGGCGTGCGTCCTGGCGGCCCGCCAGGCCGTCGGCCCCACCGTCGCGCTGTCCCTGGACGCGAACTGTGCGTGGACCGTCGCCGAAGCCATCGAGCTGGGGCCGCGGTTCGCCCCCGCGGACCTCGTCTGGTGGGAGGAGCCGATCTGGCCGCCCGAGTCGGCCGAAGCGCTGGCACAGCTGCGGGCGGCGGTCGGAATCCCGCTCGCGGCCGGAGAGAACGCGACGACGCCGACGGAGATCGCCGCGCTGGCCGGAGCCGGGGTCTGCGACTACCTCCAGCCAAGCGTGACGAAGGTCGGTGGCATCACCGGATTCATTCGGCTGGCCGAGGTGGCCCTCGCGCACGGCGCCGCGCTCGTCCCGCATTCGCCGTACTTCGGGCCCGGCCTGCTGGCGACGCTGCAGCTCGCCGCCGTCTTTCCCACGATGTCATGGGTCGAGTACCTGTGGGCGTCGCTGGACGCTCCGATCTACGGCTCCACCACGAGTCCTGACGCGGACGGCCGGATCGCCGTGCCCACCGCCCCGGGGCTCGGCGCGGACCCCGATCCCGCGGTGCTCAAGAAGTATCGGGTGGCCTGACCCCGACCGGCGGTACCGGTGACAAGGAAGTGGCTGATGACCGAAGTGCGCGGGTACTGCACGCTGTGCCGCTCACGGTGCGGCGCGGTCTACACCGTCGGCGGCGGCTCGCTGCTCGCGGTCCGACCGGACACCGAGCACCCGACCGGCGCCGCGTTGTGCCCGAAAGGCCGAGCGGCCCCCGAGATCGTGCACAGCCCCGACCGGCTCACCCATCCCCTCCGCCGCACGACGCCCAAGTCCGATCCCGACCCCCGATGGCGCGAGATCGGCTGGGACGAGGCGATGAGCGAGATCGCCGAACGCCTCGGGCGGATCCGGGACACCAGCGGCCCGGAGGCAGTGGCCTTCTCGGTGACCTCCCCCAGCGGCACCCCGATGTCGGACTCGATCGACTGGGTCGAACGGTTCATCCGACTCTTCGGCAGCCCCAACACCTGCTACTCCACCGAAATCTGCAACTGGCACAAGGACTTCGCCCACGCGTTCACCTTCGGTACCGGCCTGCCGACACCGGACTACGCGAACACCGACCTGGCCGTGCTGTGGGGCCACAACCCCGCCAAATCCTGGCTGGCAGCCTCGGCCGCGCTGGCGCAGGCCCGCACTCGCGGCGCGCGTCTGGCCGTGGTCGACCCACGCCGCTCGACCAGCGCGTCGCAGGCCGACCACTGGCTGCGTGTGCGGCCGGGCACCGACGCCGCGCTCGCCCTGGGCCTCGCGCACCAGCTCCTCACCGCGAACACCTACGACGAGGCGTTCGTGCGTGCCTGGAGCAACGGCCCGCTGCTCGTCCGGCTCGATACCGGGCGGTTCCTGCGTGCCGAGGACCTGCACCCCGAACTCGCCGGATACGTCGTCTGGGACGAACACGCGGAGCGACCCGAACCGTACGACCCCACCCGCGCCGCGTCGCGGCCGGAGCGGTTCGCGCTCCGCGGAAAACGCCGCGTGGTCACGTGTTCCGGCCCCCTCGACTGCGTGCCCGCGTTCGAGCGTCATGCCCAGGCGTGCGAGGCCTGGACATTGGCGCGCACCGCCGCCGTCACCGGCATCGAACCCTCCCACATCATGGCCCTCGCCGACGACCTCGCCCATGCCTCCTCGGTCGCGTATGCGGCGTGGTCCGGTGTGGGCCAGCACGTCAACGCCACGCAGACGGAACGCGCCATCGCCACCCTCTACGCCCTGACCGGCAGCTACGACGCACCGGGCGGCAACGTCGTGCTGCCCCGGCACCCGGTCAACGCGGTCACCTCCCCCGAACAGCTACCGGAACCGCTGCGCGCCAAGGCCCTCGGCGCGCGGCGATTCCCGCTCGGCCCGCCCGCCCAGGGCTGGGTCAACGCCCGCGACCTGTGTCAGGCCGTGCTCACCGGCCGCCCTTACCCGATCCGCGCGTTGGTCTCCTTCGGCGGAAACCTGCTGCTCTCCCAACCCGATCCCGAGCGCACCGCGGCCGCGCTGCGCACCCTCGAGTTCTCCGTCCACCTGGACCTGTTCGAAAACCCGACGGCACGCTTCGCCGACCTCCTGCTGCCGGTGAACAGCCCCTGGGAACACGACGCGATCAAGGTGGGCTTCGAGATCACCCGGCGAGCTCAGGAAACCGTGCAGTTCCGGGCCCGGATGATCGAGTCCGTCGGCGAGTCCCGTTCGGACACCGAAGTCGTCTTCGAACTCGCCCAGCGGCTCGGGATGGGTGATCGGTTCTTCGGCGGCGACATCGAGGCAGCCCGCGACCACCAGCTCGCACCGCTGGACCTCAGCGTCGCGGACCTGCGAGCGCACCCGGGCGGAATCCGGATCCCGCTGCGCACCCGGCACCGCAAGTATGCCGAACGGGATACCGATGGCAGGGTGACCGGGTTCGCGACACCGACCCGGCGGGTCGAGCTGTATTCCGAGCGACTGGTCGAACACGGCTACTCGCCGGTTCCGGTGTACCACGCGCCCACCGCGGATCCGCGCTTCCCGCTGGTGCTGACCTGCGCCAAGAACGGCTATTTCTGCCACAGTCAACATCGGGGCATCGCATCGCTGCGGAAACGCTCCCCCGAGCCGAAGGCCGACCTCAGCCCGTTCCTGGCGGCCGAGCGTGGCATCGAGGACGGCGACTGGGTGGAGATCAGCACCCGCAACGCCACCGTCCGCATGCGGGCCCGCATCGACGACTCGCTGCACCCCGAGGTGGTCGTCGCCGAATACGGCTGGTGGCAGGAGACTCCCGATCTCGGCCTGCCCGGCACGGACCCGCTCGCCGCCGGCGGAGCGAACTACAACCTGCTCATCGACGACGAGAGCCACGACCCGATCAGCGGCTCGGTGCCGATGCGGTCGGCCGCCTGCCAGGTGCGGCGGATCGCCACACCCGAATGGCACAGTCAGCGCGAGTTCGTCGTCGACGCCGCGGTGCGCGTGACCGCCGACGTCGTCGCGCTCACGCTGCGTGCGGCGGACGGCTCGCCACTGCCGGATTTCCGGCCCGGTCAGCACATCACCGTCGCCGCCGAGGACGACAGGACGATCACCCGCAGCTACTCGCTGACCGGGCCGGCACACGAAGAACACCGCACCGGCTACTCGATCGCGGTCCGCCGGGTCGCCGGCGGACGACTGTCCACAATGGTCCATGAGCGGTTCGAACGCGGCACACGGGTCCGGGTGACCGCCCCGGGCGGCCTGTTCACCATCCCGCTCCGGCACACCCGGCCCATCGTGCTGCTCGCGGCCGGCATCGGGATCACCCCGTTCCTCGGTTACCTGGAGACGCTGGCCCGCTCCGAGGGCGCGCGCCGCCCTGATGTCGTGCTCCACCACGGCAGCCGCGACCGCGCGAGCCATGTGTTCGGCGACCGCATCCGCACCCTGGCCCGCCGGATCCCGAACCTGCGCGTGGTGGATCACTACAGCAGAAGCGAAGCCGGCGACATCGGCGGCGGGAATCACCCACGGCGTGGCCGCATCACCGCCGACGTGATCGATGCGGAGCTGATCCACCGGCGCGCCCGCTTCTACCTGTGCGGCCCGGAAACGATGCTCGACGAGGTCACCGCGGGACTGGTCGACCGCGGCGTGCCCCGCTTCGATATCTTCGCCGAGAAGTTTCACGCGGCCCCCCGCCAGGTCACGATTCCCGACGACGCCACCGCCACCGTCCGCTTCGCGCGCTCGGCCAGGGAACTGCGCTGGCACAAGGCCGACGGCACGCTCCTGCAGCTGGCCGAACGGGCGGGCATCGTCCTGCCCAGCGGATGTCGTCTCGGCCAGTGCGAGAGCTGTGCCGTCCCCGTCCTGGACGGCACCGTCGCCCACCTCGTGGCCCCCGCCGACGACCTGCCCGACGATCACTGCCTGACCTGCCAGTCGATGCCGGTCTCCGACCTCGTCCTCGACGCCTGACACCGAAAGAGCGCTCAAGCTTCCGGCGGTTCCCTCACGGTTCGAGGCGGTAGCCGGTTCCGGCTTCGGTGATGAAGTGGCGGGGGTGGGTGGGGTCGGGTTCGAGCTTGCGGCGGAGATGGTTGAGCTAGACCCGCAGGTAATGGGACTTGCCCTGGCAGTCGGGACCCCAGACCTCCGTGTAGTCGGCACGCATCGCCGGATGGACGGTCCGCCGCATCTCGTCGTCGGCGAGCAGCGCGACGTCCGTGCCGTTCGGCTGTGCCACGGCGGCCACGATCCCGTCGTCGTCGCGGAGGTGGATCGGAAGTCATGGTTTCCCGCATCCCTTGACCCAGAAAAGTTAGTGACTAACATTGTGGCATGGGGCGATGGGAGCGGACACATGAGGCGCTGGCACAGGCCGCGCTGGAGCTGTTCGCAGAGCACGGTTATGACGCGACGGCCACGGCGCAGATCGCAGAGCGTGCCGGGGTGAGTGAAATGACCCTGTTCCGGCACTTCTCCACGAAGGAGGCCCTGCTACTGGAGGACCCGTATAACCCGCTGATCGCGGCTGCCGTGCGGTCGCGTCCACCCGGCGAGCCGGTGATGCGCACCCTGGTCGAGAGCATTCGGCAGGCGTGGAGTCGGATCGACACCGAGGATGCGACGGCGTTGCGAGCCCGGTTGAGAATCGTCGCCGAGGCCACGACTTTGCGCGGCGCCGTGGAGCGCAACAGCGGTGCGACCGTCGCGGCGCTGATCGATGCTCTGGCGGATCGTGGTGTGGCTGCCACTGAGGCGCGGGTTGCCGCGACAGCCGTCATCGCGGGCCTTGGCGTGGCGCTTCTGGAGTGGGCGCGGTCGGATCGAATCACCCTCGACACCGCGCTGGACCAGGCATTGATGGTGCTGGGAGGGGCATGATGACGCTTACCTTCGAGAACGTCAGCCTGCGCTTTCCTGGCGGCGCGGGCGTCCACGAACTCAGCTTCGAAGTCACCTCGGGCGAAATCGTGGCCCTGGTCGGGTTGAACGGAGCGGGTAAGACGACGCTGATGCGTTTGACCCTGGGGATGCTTCGCCCGCACCGGGGCATCGTGCGGTTGTTCGGTCACCCGCTGCGTGGCCTGCCCCCGGCACGGTGGGCGGAGGTCGGCGCGCTCATCGAAGTGCCGTTGGCCTACCCCGAGTTGACCGTGCGGGAAAACCTGCGGATCGCCTGTCTGTTGCGCGGCAGTGATCCGTCCTGCGTCCAGGAAGCCGTCTCCCGGTGGCGGCTCGCCCCGGTCGCGGATCGCCGCTTCCACCGCCTGTCCCTCGGCAACCGGCAGCGCACCGGCCTCGCCGTGGCGCTCCAGCATCGTCCCCGGCTGATCGTGCTCGATGAGCCCGGCAATGCGCTCGATCCCGCGTCGGTGATCGTGCTGCGCGACCACCTCACCGAGCAGGCGCGCGACGGGGCCGCGATCCTGGTCAGCAGCCACCACCTGGACGAGGTGGCCCGGATCGCCGACCGCATCCTGCTCATGAACGCGGGTCAGCTGATCGGCGAGCTCGACCCCGCCGGAAGGGACCTCGAACGCGTCTTCTTCGAACGGATCCGCGTCAACGACGAACAGCGCGCCACAGAAGGAGAACCGACGCCATGAACGCGGCAATCCGAGTCGAAGCCCGCAAACTCGCTCGTTCCCGGGTCGGCATGATCGGCAGCCTCTCCCTCGTCGCGGGCACGCTCGCGATGCTGGGCGGGATCACCGCGGCGACGGCGAGCGGAAACCCGGACCTCATCGCCAAGGCGGGGCCTGCCGCAGCCCTCGACTGGTCCGGCCTACTCTCTTCGACCGCGCAGGTCACCGCCGCCGGAGGGCTCCTCGGCTCCGGCGTCGTACTGACCTGGATGTTCGGCCGCGAGTTCGCCGACGGCACGATCACCGGGCTGTTCGCCCTGCCGGTCAGCCGAGCCCGGATCGCGCTCGCCAAACTCACCGCATACGCGGCCTGGGTCCTCGCAGTGAACCTCATCCTGACGCTCGGCCTGCTCATCCTGGGAATCCTGCTCGGCTACGGGATCCCCACCGCCGACGCCTGGGCCGGGCTGGGACGACAGTGTGTGCTGGGAGTGCTCAGCGGGGCGATCGCCACCCCGGTCGCCTGGGTCGCGACGCTGACACGCTCCCTGCTGGCCGGTGTCGGCTGTGCGATCGGGCTCGTCCTCGTCACACAGGTCGCGGTGCTGGCCGGAGCCGGAGGCTGGATGCCCCTGGCCGCACCCGCGCTCTGGGCGATGAGCAACGGCACAGCCGTGACCGATCTCCAACTCGCACTCGCGCTCGGCGCCGCCCTCACCTTCGCCGCCCTCACGTGCGTGAGCTGGGCACGCCTACAGCTCAACCGCTGAAGCCGTGCGCACGGCGCGCGCCGCCGCAAACCCGGCAAAGCGTACGCCGATAAGGCAGCGAACTGGAGGTTCAGGGCTTGTGGCCGACAGCCCCGTAGACGTCGACCTCCTCCGGCTCGCCGGAGAGTTCCCGTTCCGGCGGCCGCCACTTCAAGCAGGACACCTGTCCCGGCTCGACCAGTTCCAGGCCCTCATACAGTTCGGCGAGTTGCGTGGGCGCACGCAACACGTACGGCACTGCGCCGGTGTCGTCGTACTCCTCCTGCGCCTCGCGTAGCGCCTCGCCCTGGACCACATACGTGCTGTCGTAGTGCAAGAAGAAACTGCCGGAGGGGACTGCGGCAAGCAGCCGCCGCACAATCGCCTTTGCCTCGTCCCAATCCTGGATGTGGCCGAGGATGCCCATCAACATCAGCGCGATCGGCTTGCCGAAGTCCAGGGTTTCACCGGCCTCGGCCAGGACTTTGTCCGGGTCGCGCAGGTCGGCTTCGACGTAGGTCGTGACGCCCTCCGGGCTGGTGTTGGTGAGCAATGCCCGGCCGTGCACCAGTACCAGCGGATCGTGGTCCACATAAACGATCTTGGATTCCGGAGCGGTACGCTGCGCGACCTCGTGGGTGTTGTCCAGTACCGGCAGCCCGGTGCCGATGTCGAGGAACTGGCGGACACCCTGCTCGGCGGCGACATGATGAACGGCGCGGGTCAGGAAAACCCGGGACGCTCGGGCCATGTCGACGATACCGGGCGCCTGTTCACGGTACCTGTCCCCCGCGTCCCGATCGACGCGATAGTTGTCTTTTCCACCCAGCCAGTAGTTCCAGATGCGAGCCGAGTGCGGTACGGACGTATCGATCCCCTGCAGATGAGAATCCGGCGAGGTCGCCGCCATGAAGACTGTCCCCCTGTTTTCACGCTGGCAATGGGGCGATGTTACTACTCCTGGCGGCCAAGGAAAACAACACGGAAACAGCCGAGCCCGCGCCGGGCATCACGACCACGCGCGCTGTTGCCGCCGTCTCCGGCTGCGAAAGTCAATTACCGAGGTGGGTGCAAGACTGTGCCCGTGGAGATGGAGGAAGGCTATGCGCTCGTGCTGCGACCGGGCGAGCACCTGAGCCGTCGGTCCGTAAGCTGCCCGTCCGGTGAATACAGCGTGGTTCACCAGCACGATGGCAACGTGGTCGTCTATCGGAACGCGGACCAGTTCGCCGTCTGGTCCACCGGAACCAACTATCAGAAGCCGGTGTGGGATCCGGAGCCGCTCGCCACTCGCGATCTGGACCGCGTCTACGGCCGGGCGGGCCGCCTGGCGCTGGAAGAGAACGGCAACCTGATCGTCTACTCCTCGGACGACAAGATGCTGTGGACCAGCGGCATCGGAAGTTATCCCCCGATGGCCCTGTTGATCCACAATGCGGGCCGGCTCGTACTGATGAGCGTCAAGGGGACCATTCCGTGGTCGAGCCAGTACCCGCCCCAGCGCTGGGACGGCTGGAACCAGGTGACCGACGGCAGGCGTCTGCGGCGCGGACAGCGCCTGCGCAACGGTTCACTGATCTCGGACAACGGCGATTACGCGTTCGTGGTGGGCGAAGACACCGCCGCCTACCTCTGTCGCACCGACGGCGAGGTGCTCCTGGCCGTGCGGCTCGGCCGCGGAGAAGGCTACGAACTCACCCAGGACGGTCGGCTGGTCGCCCGCAGCGCCGACGGGCTCGAGCGCCCGGCCGATTCGCTGAAGATCCCCACGTCGACCGCCACCGAGCTGGCCGAGCGCAACGCCGCGCAGATGCTGGTGACCGACGACGGGCGCCTGGCGATCACCGACGACGAGGGCACGCTTCTGTGGACTTTGAAAGCTCCGGTGGTGCGCCGGAGGCCGCCCACGCCCGGCACGCCGCTCAGGCGCCGCAAGCCGCGTATTCCCCCGGGCGTGCCCCGGCTGCCCACCGGCGACGGAGTGCCGGTCATCCGAACGGACTTCTCCGACGATGTCGCGTGGCGGGACGCGCTCGCGCGGGTGAGTGCGGATTATGCGTGGAGTGAGGGCGATCCACCGGTGTCGGTGGATGTGCTGCCGATCGACGATCGTCGCCACGAGAACCTGACACCGGACCAGTTGGCGATTCTGGTGCCGGGAGGCGTGCTGTGGCCGATGCTCATCGTGGCCGACACGCGGACCATGGCCGCGCCCGAGCATCCCATGCTGCTGGTCAACCTCGACGAAGACAGTCCGGGATCCAACGCCCGCGCCGCTCCGGCCGCCACCGTGGAGATGGCGGTCAACCTGTGGATGGGAAACATGGACTGGGAAGACTTCGTCGGCGATCCCGACTACGCGACGCACGACCCCGATGAAATCCTCGAATCCAGTCTGATTCCCACGACCGGAAAGACTCGGGACCCCGAATAGGATCGTCCCCCCGATCGGAACAAGCGCGGGTCGGGTGCCGTCGCCATGCCCGGGTTTGCGAGGAGGCTGTCGTCCAGAGTGGAGGAGAAGCGCCGAAGGCGGGGAGATCACTCCCCTCCACCTTCAACATATAGCGCACAGGGGGGCTTGCGGCAAGACCCGGGTGATGCCGCACAATGGCCGCCCTGAAGCCAGGACCTGGGAAAACGGAGATTCAGAGTGCGTGTTTTGTTGACGGCATGGGGATCGCGCGGGGACGTCGAACCGCTGGCGGGACTCGCGGTGGCGTTGCGGGAACTCGGCGTCCAGGCGCGGGTGGCCGCGCCTCCGGACGAGGAGTTCGCGAAGCTGATGGCGCGTGTCGGCGTGCCGCTGGTGCCGCTCGGCCCGTCGGTGCGCTCGATCGTGGCCAACCCGAAGCCACCGACGGCGCAAGACGCGTTCCGGCTCGCACCTGAACTGGTCGCCGCGCGGTTCGACACGCTCGGCGCGGCGGCGCAGGGATGTGACGCGCTGGTGGCGACCGGCCTGATGCCGGCCGGGGCGCGGGACGTGGCCGAGAGACTGGGCATCCACTACGTGCTCGCCTGCTTCCAACTCCTGGGGCTGCCGTCGCGGCATCACCGTCCGGGGAGGCGGCCGGGCACGCCGTCCCCGCGGGACGAGACCGACAACCGGGTCCTGTGGGAGCAGGACGCCCGGCGGGTGAACGCGTTGTACGGCGAGGCGCTCAACAGCCGGCGGGCGGCGATCGGCCTGCCGCCGGTGGACAACGTCCGCGACCACGTCTTGACCGGCCGGCCGTGGCTGGCGGCGGACGCGACGCTCTGCCCGTCGCAGGGCATGACGGACCTCGACGTCGTGCAGACCGGGGCGTGGATCCTGCCCGACGACCGCCCGCTCCCGGAAGGTCTGGAGGCGTTCCTGGACGCCGGCGCGCCACCGGTGTACGTGGGCTTGGGCAGCATGGCCGCGTACACCCCGAAGGACATCGCCCGGGTGACCATCGAAGCGAGCCGCGCGCACGGCCGCCGCGTCGTGCTCGCCCGCGGCTGGGCCGGGCTGGGCCCGATCGACGATGCCGACGACTGCTTCGTCGTCGGCGAAGTCAACCAGCAGGCGCTGTTCCGCAGGGTGGCCGCCGTCGTGCACCACGGCGGCGCGGGCACCACCACGACGGCGGCCCGAGCCGGCGCGCCCCAGGTGATCGTGCCCCAGATCGCGGACCAGCCGTACTGGGCCGGCCGAGTGGCCGAGCTGGGTATCGGTGTGGCGCACGAGGGCTCGACACCGACCGTCGACTCCTTGTCCGCGGCGCTCACCACCGCCCTGGCCCCCGAGACCCCAGCGCGGGCCAGGACCGTGGCCGGCACGATCCGAGCCGACGGGGCGACGGTGGCCGCCAAACTGCTCCTCGACGCGGTGGGCTGAGAAAAACCGCCCGCAACAGTGTGAACCACACGGAATCGTCGGGTCGCACCGCGCAAGCTCAAGATCCAACTGCCGGAGCCGGACGCTCCCGCCTGACTCGGCCTTTCGGGGCAATTCGACCGCGCTCGTGGTCATGGCTGGAACCTTGCGGTGGAGGATGGTCGTCTGAACGACCAGGAAATGTCAGGACGACGCGGCGGGCGTCTATCAGGGCGTCCAGTCCGGCAGTTGGATCGAGGGCGGCATCGCCTCGCCACCTTCGGCACGGGCATGGACCTGCTCACCATGGCGATGAACCCGGTCGGCACCCTCATCTCCTACGGCCTGAACTGGCTCATCGAACACGTCAAACCACTGCAGGACGCGCTCAACCAACTGGCCGGAGACGCCGACGCTCGGAGCGAATGAAAGCGCTTTCTCACGCACCCGGAGTGGAGCAGAGCCCGGCGAAGTGTCGTAA
>DASSAD010000239.1:0-11813 GCA_035685725.1 Amycolatopsis sp.
GTCGAGCACGAGCAGCTCCGGCAGGCCGAGCATCGCCTGCGCGATGGCCAGCCGCTGCCGCATGCCCTGGCTGTAGGTGCGCACCTTGCGGTCCACCGCGTCGCCGAGCCCGGCGATCTCCAGCGCCTCGGTGAAATGCGCTCGCTCGGCGGGTCGTCCGGTCGCGTCCCAGTACAGCCTGAGGTTCTGCGTTCCGGTGAGGTGCGGCAGGAAGCCGGAGCCCTCGACGAACGACCCGATCCGGGACAGCACCGGCGCGCCCGGCGAGATCCGGTGCCCGAACACCCGGATCTCCCCGGCCGTCGGGGTGATCAGGCCCATCAGCATGCGCAGCGTGGTGGTCTTGCCGGCGCCGTTGGGGCCGAGCAGGCCCAGCACCTGACCCGGCTCGACCCGGAAGGACAGGTCCTTCACGGCGGTGAGCCCGCCCGGGTAGGACTTGGTGAGCCCGTCGATCACCAGCGGCACGGCGGCCAGGTCGTCGTCGATGTGGTGTGCCCGGCGCCGGCGCGCGGCCGCGATCACCGCTGCCGCGACCGCCACGGCCAGGGTGGCCGCGATGCCCACCAGGTCGCCGACCGGCCAGCCGGCGCCGATCGCGCGACCCGGCATGGTCGGGATGCTCACGCCGCCGTCGAGGGCGACCCGGTAGGCGGCGGGGGTGACCGGAGTCGCGTACGACTGATCGGTGGTGCTGACCGCGATCTGCACCTGGTGTCCCGATTCGATCGGCTGCACGATCCCGGCCAGCGTCACCGGCACCTCGACCGGGCCGCCGTTCGCGGGCAGTGTCACCCGGATCGGCATGACCTGGTTCGCCGGCAAGGTCAGCGAGTGGTCGGGGCCGACGTCGTAGAGCTTGACGAACAGCACGGCCTGCGTGCCGGGCGCGCCGGACACGCGCAGTCGGACGGTGGGGGATCCGGCCACCAGGAGCTGGGAATCCAGCGGGGCCGAGGTGAAACGTGCGGTCTGCCCCGGTGGATCGACGCCGAACAGACCGGTCACCCGGGACGAGCCGGCCAGCCCGTTGAGCCCGGGGATGCCGCTGATCGAGCTGGGCACGCCGCCCGGCGGGTTGACGATGGTCTGCTCGTTTCCGCTCAACGGCAGGGTTTGCCGCTGTGGGACGTCACTGGCGGCTTCGACGATCCGCACCGAGGGCGTGCCCGAGGCGCGCAGCGTGCCCTGGACGTCGTAGGGAAGACCGGTGACCGGGTCGCTGCCCTGGCCGGTGAGCTGGAAGTGCAGCCAGTCGTCGATCTTGGCGCGCAGTTGGGGTCCGGGCGAGCCGCCGTCATGGCCGCCGGCGTAGAAGATCTGCTGGACCTTCCCGCCGGCCGCGGTGATCTGCGCGGCGTTGGCCTGCGCCTGGTCCAGCCCGAAGAGGGTGTCGGTCTCACCCTGCACCAGCAGGGTCGGCACCTTGATGTTCCGGGTGACGGAGTCGGGCGAGATCCGGTGCAGCAGGTCGAGCGTGGCCGGGGTGGGCGTGCCGGTGGTGGCGAGTTCGGTGTAGGCCTGGCAGATCTGCGCGCTGAACCGGCCGCACAGCGTGCCGTTTCCCGCGGCGGGCTGGGGGGCCTGTGGCGATCCGGCGCCGCCCGCCGTGCCCGCTGCCCCTGTCCCGCCTGCTGTCGAGCCACCCGTCGAACCACCCGTTGAACCACCCGTTGAACCACCCGTTGAACCACCCGTTGAACCACTGTCGGCGCCACCGCCCGTGGTGCCCCCCGTGCCGCCGGTGCCGGTGTCCGTCGTTTCCTGGCCCGGTTCCGGTGCCTGGGCGGACAATCCGGCGGCGCCCGAACCGGCGGACGTACCCGCGGAGAACAGCAGCGCGGCCCAGGACTTCTTGAACACCCCGTTCGGGATGAGGCTCTGCGCCAGATCGTTGTAGGTGATGATGGGGGCGATGGCGTCGACGCGCTTGTCCTCGCCGGCGAGCAGCAGCGAGAGCGCTCCGCCGTAGGACGCGCCGGTCACGCCGACGCGCGGATCGTTCGGCCCGTCCTTGATCACCTGCGGCAGGGTCGCGAGGTAGTCCAGCAGCCGGGACGCGTCGGCGACCTCGTAATTCGGGTCGTTGAGCGAGATCTGGCCGGTGCTGTGCCCGAATCCGCGGGCGGAGTAGGTCAGGACGACGAACCCGTCGCGCGCCAGTTCCTGCGCGTCCCCGGCCACGCTCGTCTTGTCCTCGCCGAAGCCGTGCGCGAGCAGGATCGACGGCGCGGGGGTCCGGCTCGGAAGGTAGAGCGTGGTGTCCAGCCGGACCTTCTCGGCCGAGCCGGGCGCGGCCGGCACGTCGATGAACCGGTCCTGGGTGGCCACCGGCGCGCTGTCGCCGCCCGAGCGCGACCAGACCAGGCCGACCGCGGCGAGGATCACCACGACGGCCGCCAGGGTCAGCCAGCGTCCGCGCCGGGTGTGCGGGAACGGGATTCGAGGCACACCATGACCGTATGTGAGCTTTCCTGAGAGTTCGCATCGGCCCTGTGAGTGATAAGCCTTACCTAAGCTGGCCTGATCGCCGCGAATACGGAATGATGGACCAAAGACCTTGGAGGGGAGTATTCCTTCGCGGCGGTGTCGTCAGCACGGCGGTCCTGCGGGACACCCGGCACCCCGGTCGGTGGAAACCGGCGGAAGAGACCTCCGGCTAGCCGCCATGCGCGCTAACCGGAGGAAGCGTTGATGAATGTCCCCTTGTGGTTGTGGGCCACCACCGTCGCGGGCCTGCTCGCCCTGATCGCCGTGGACCTGGTGATCGTCGACCGCAAACCGCACCAGATCACCACCGGCGAGGCGGCGCGCTGGGTGATCTTCTATATCACGTGTGCGGTGGTGTTCGGGGCCGGCGTGTGGCTCTTCGCGGGTCACCATTATGGCGTCGAGTTCTTCACCGGCTACATCACCGAGTACTCGTTGTCGGTGGACAACCTGTTCATCTTCATGGTGATCATGGCGTCGTTCAAGGTCCCGGTGATCCACCAGCACCGCGTGCTGCTCATCGGCATCCTGCTGGCGCTGGTCATGCGCAGCGTCTTCATCGCGATCGGTGCGGCGTTGATCGCCCAGTTCGTGTGGGTGTTCTTCCTCTTCGGCGGTGCGTTGCTGTGGACCGCGATCAGCATGCTGCGCGGGCAGGACGAGCCGGCGGAGTACCACGAGAACGTGGTCACGCGCTTCGTGCGCCGGATCTATCCGGTCACCGACGAGTACCACGGGCACAAGATGCTGATCAAGAGCGCGGGCCGGCGGCGCATCACGCCGCTGCTGCTGGTCATCGTCGCGATCGGCAGCGCGGACCTGCTGTTCGCGGTCGACTCGATTCCGGCGATCTTCGGGATCACCCAGCAGGCGTTCCTGGTGTTCACCGCCAACGCCTTCGCGCTGATGGGGTTGCGGCAGCTCTACTTCCTGCTGGGCGGGCTGGTGAACAAGCTGGTCTACCTGTCCTACGGCCTCGCGATCATCCTCGGTTTCATCGGCGCCAAGCTGATCCTGCACGCGTTGCACGAGTACCACGTGGTGCCGGACGCGCTCGACATCAACAACTGGGTTTCGCTCGGTGTGATCGTCGTCGTCCTCGCCGGCACGACGGTGCTGAGCCTGCTCAAGGCCAAGCGCGACACGGCCGCGAAGGCGTCCGTCCAGTCGTGAGGCGGGCGGGGTGGACATATCCCGTGCTCGGAAACCCGTGTCGGGCGGTACGGTCGCTGCATGCGCCCTGCCGATCTTGAACTGCTGGCCGTTCCGGGAAAACCGGCCCTGCGCGGCGATCTGCTGCTGACCGCGCTGTCCCAGCCCGATCCCGACGGAAACTCCTACCGCGCGACGCTGTGGCAGGTGGACCCGGATGCCCGGGTGCGGCGGTGGACGCACGGCGACCGCGACTCCGCGCCGGTGATCTCACCCGACGGCCGGTGGGTCGCGTTCCTGCGCGCAACGGGTGAGAAGGACCGGCCTCAACTGCACGTGATGCCCACCGACGGCGGCGACGCACGTCGGATCACGGACCTTCCGCTCGGCGCCGGCACCCCGGTGTGGGCGCCGGACTCGCGTCGGATCGCCTTCACCGCACGGGTCGCCGACCCCGGCCGCTACGGCGTGCCCGGCCCCGACGGCCGCAAGTTCGACGCCGACGAGGAGGCGCCGCGGCCGATCACCCGCTTCGACTACCGGATCGACGATGTCGGGTTCCTCGGTGACCGCCGGCCGCGCCTGTTCGTGGTGGACGCCCAGGCGGCGGAGCCGTCCGAACCCGAGCCGCTGACCGACGACCGCGTCGACGTGTCGGATCCGGCGTGGACCCAGGATGGCGAGACGGTGCTCCTCGTCGCTCCGCGGGATTGGGGAGCGACCGAAACCCGGCAGACCGACATCTACGCCGTCCCGGCCTCCGGCGGTGAACCGGTGCTCGTGGTGCGGACCGCCGGCGACGCGGCAAAGCCGGTGACCGGGCCGGACGGTGCGCTCTGGTACATCGGCGCCGCCTTCGACGCGCCCTGGCAGCCGGCCTGCAACCCGGGGCTGTGGTCGGCCGTGCTGCCCGACGGCGGCGAGCCGGCCGCGCCGCGGCGCCTGACCGACGCCGAAACGGTCGCCTGCGTCGCCACCGCGGGGGCACCCGCCCGTCACGGCGACCAACTTCTCGTCGCGGTCGCGGACCGGGGAAGCGTGGAGCTGCGGGGCGTGCCGTTGGACGCCGACGCCGCGCCGCTGGAGAAGCTGCCGTCGCTGCTCGGTGCGGGAGCGGCCGTGCGGGAGTTCACTGTGGACGGTGATCGGGTCGCCGCCGTCGTGGCCACCCCGGAGAGCGCGGGCGAGGTCGTGGTGCTCGCGGACGGTGTCGAACGCGTGGTGACGAGCTGGTCGAAACCCTTGCAGGACAAGGGAATCCGGCCCGCCGAGGAGCTTTCGGCGACCGCGCCCGACGGCTACCCGGTGCACGGCTGGCTCGTGCGCCCCGAGGGGGAGGGGCCGCACCCGGTCCTGCTCGTCATCCACGGCGGCCCGTTCGCGGCCTACGACCGCGGACTGTTCGACGAGGCCCAGGTCTACGCCGGGGCCGGATACGCCGTGGTGATGGGCAACCCGCGGGGCTCCTTCGGGTACGGCCAGCGCCACGGTCGCGCGATCGTGCGCGGGTTCGGCACGGTCGACGTCGACGATCTGCTGGCGCTGCTGGATTCCGCGCTGACCCGCCCCGGTCTCGACTCCTCGCGGGTGGGCGTGATGGGCGGCTCCTACGGCGGGACCACGACGAGCTGGCTGGCCGCCCACCACGGCGAACGCTTCCGGGGGGCGTGGAGCGAGCGGGCGGTCAACGCCTGGGACTCGATGGTCGGCAGCTCGGACATCGGCTGGATGTTCGTCGACGGCTACATCGGCGGAGATCTGGCGACCCAGCTGGACCGCAGCCCGCTGACCTACGCCGAGGACATCACCATTCCGTTCCTGGTCATGCATTCCGAGCACGACTGGCGGTGCCCGCTGGAACAGGCGCAGCGGATGTTCGTGGCGCTCAAGCGGGCCGGCGCGCCGGTGGAAATGCTGCTCTTTCCCGGTGAGGGGCACGAGCTGAGCCGCTCGGGGAGGCCGCGTCACCGGATCCAGCGTTTCGAAGCCGTCCTGGACTGGTGGCAGCGGCACCTTTCGTGAGGCGGTGAACCACGTCCTGCTCAGTCGAGCAGGACGTAGTTCAACTCTTCGCAGACGCGGCCCAGCGGGATGTCGAGCCCGGGGTGGTCCAGCGGCAGCAACACGTCCGGCGCGAGCGGGAGCGCGGCGCCGGCCGGCGGGTCCCACAGGCACACCGCCGGCCCGCCACCGTCCATTGAGGACCTGTAGAGCAGGCCGTCCAGCTCGGCGAAGGTGGCGCGGATCGCGCGGGCCCACGCCTGCGTGATCTTCTTCGGCCCGCTGGAGATCTCCTGGGAGGCGCCGACCCGTGTCGGCCACAGCCCGGCCAGGTCCAGCACACGCAGTGTCCGGGTAGGACGGACCACGAGCAGCCGCGGGCCGCGCGTCTTCCGGTCGACCACGGAGGTTCCCTGGAACACCTCGGCCACGCTCGTGCGCACGGAGAGTCCGAAGTAGAGCACGCCGTTGTCGGGATCGGTGACGGGCGTGCCGCCCTTGCCGGGCCGGTGCGGGTCGAAGCGGCCGTGCGGCAGCGGTCCGGTGTGGCGGAAGGTGTTCCACCACTGGGGATGCGGGCCGTGCGCCGTGAAGATCCGCACCAGCCTGGTCTCCGTGCCGAGGCCGACGATGTCCCGGCCAGGGTGCAGCTCGCTGCTCAGAATGGCCCGTGCGGGCGGCAGGGGGAGCCGTGCCATGGGGGGAAGGGACCTCGCGGGGTAGGCGGCTAGAACGGGGTGCCCAGCACCGCGGCAAGTGCCGCCACGGGCGTGGGGGTGCCGCCGGCGAGCAGCCACTCGCGCGGCGTCACGGGAGCGTCGCCCAACACCAGATCGTCCTGGCGGGTGGTCATGAACGAGGCCACCACGAGCGGCGGCTGGTCCGCCGGGAGCACGGACAGCACGATCTCCAGTCCGGGCAGTAGCCCGGCCGGGGTGAACTGCCACGCGGGCAGCCGCCAGCCGCCGGCTTCCTTCCAGCCGGTCAGCCGCCGATGGGCGAGCTTGTGCCGTACCCGGCTCGGATCGATGCCCAGGAAACGCGCGGCCTCGGCGGCCGACAGCGCGGACTCCGTGAGCACGGCCTGCGCGGCGACCGTCCTCGCGCGCGCGTCGGGTTCGTGCCCGGTGCGGGGAGTGAGATCCAGCCCGGCTTCGGTGAGCGCGGCGCGCTGCCGGGGCGAGAAGTAGTGCGAAGGGTCCGGGTCCTGCGGAGACAGCCTGCTCGCGACGTCCTCGACCAGGCCGAGGAATTCCGCGGCACCGACCCGGAGCCCGGCCTTGGCGAGCACGTCCTCCAGCGAGGCTGTCATGCGCCCAGGGTAGCCCACCCGTGCGCCCGCGTGCGGGTTGACATGTGGCTTAGACCACTCTAATTTCGCCCAGTAATCGTTTTCTCGCCACACGAGGGGTGGGGAGGGACAATGTCGTCGAAACTTCGTCCGGAATCCGGAATCCGCGGCACGGTGACGGTGGGCGCCTCTTGACCGACACCGCCGCCCCGCTGGTCGAGATGATCGGCGTCACCAAGTCCTTCGGCGGGGTGCGGGCCGTCGCGGGCGCCGACTTCAGTGTGCGGGCGGGGGAGGTGCACGCCCTGCTCGGGGAGAACGGCGCCGGCAAGTCCACTCTGATGAAGGTGCTCTCCGGCGAGGTCGGCGGGTATCGCGGCGAGATCCGGATCGGTGGCGATCCGGTGCGGTTCACTTCTCCCGCGGACGCCCAGCGCGCCGGGATCGCCATGATCCACCAGGAACTCGACCTGGTGCCCGCGCTGTCGGTGGCGGAAAACGTGTTCCTCGGGCGCGAGCCGAAGACCGCCTTCGGCACCGTCGACCGGCGCCGCATGCTGCGGGAGACGGCCGCGCAGCTCGACCGCACCGGCGTCGCGATCGACCCGCGCCGTCCGGTCGAGCAGTTGCGCACCGGGGAGCAGCAACTGGTCACCATCGTCAAGGCGCTGTCCCTGGACGCCCGGGTGCTGATCATGGACGAACCGACCTCCGCGCTCTCGGCGCACGAGGTCGACCGGCTGTTCGCGGTGATCGCCGGACTGCGGCGGGGCGGATCCGGGATCGTCTACATCTCCCACCGCATGGAGGAGATCGGCAAGGTCGCCGACCGGGCGACCGTGCTGCGCAACGGCGAGGTCGTCGCCGAGTTCGACGCCCGTTCGATGACCGCCGCGCAGGCGTCGGAGGCGATGGTCGGCCGCCCGGTGCATCTGATGTTCCGTGCCGCCGACCGCGGCCGGCCGCCGGGAGAAGACCTGCTGCGGATCGAAAACCTCGCCGTGCGCCGGTCCCGCCCCGGCCGGCGGGACCCGGCCGGGATCAGCCTGCGGGTGGCGCGGGGCGAGATCGTCGGGCTCGCCGGGCTGCTCGGCGCGGGCCGCACGGAGCTGTTGGAAACGCTGTACGGCGTCGGCGCCAAGGGGCCGTGGCAGGGCCGGATCATCTTGGGCGGGAAGGAGATCCGGCCGCGCGGCCCGCGGCAGGCGCTGCGGCTGGGCATCGCCTTGGTGCCGGAGGACCGCCGGATCGCCGGGCTCGCGCTGGAGCACTCCGTGCTGGCCAACACCGTGATGTCCATTGTGGACAGAATCGCCCTGCTCGGCCTGGTGTCCCGGCGGCGGGAGCGGTCGGCGGCCAGGGCTTCCACCGAGCGGCTCGGCGTGAAGCTCGCCTCGCTGGCCGATCCGGTCGGGTCGCTGTCCGGCGGCAACCAGCAGAAGGTGGTGCTCGGTCGCAATCTGCTCACCGAGCCTCGGCTCCTGCTGCTCGACGAGCCGACCCGAGGTGTCGATGTCGGTGCGAAGGCGGAGATCTACCGGTTGCTCGGGGAAGCGGCGAGTCAGGGCGTCGGAGTGCTCCTGGCTTCGTCGGAACCGGCCGAACTGGTCGGGGTGTGTCACCGCGTCATCGTGCTGCGCGACGGCCGAGGGAGGTACGAACTGGACACCGGCAAGGTTTCCGAGGCCGACCTGCTGGCGGCCTCGATGGGTGAAGGGGCCGTCGAAGGCCTGGTCGTGGGAGGTGCGGAATGAGCGGGCAAGCAAGCGGACCGGCGCCGACCGCGACGCTCGGCGCGCCGGTGACACGGCGGCGCCGCGAGTTCCTGCCCACGGTGTTCAAGTTCCAGAGCCTGTTCGGGCTCGTCCTGGTGTTCGCCGCCGCGGTGGTGTACTCGCCGACCAAGAACGGCCAGGTGCTCTTCCTCGACTCCGGCAACCTGTTCAACGTGGTCCGGTCCATTTCGGAGATCGGCATCCTGGCCGTCGGGATGACCCTGGTGATCCTGATCGGCGGAATCGATCTCTCCGTCGGTTCGGTGCTCGGCCTGGCCAGTGTCGGGTCGGCGTCGCTGTTGGTGGACAACGGCTTCGGGGTCGTGCCGGTGGTGCTGATCGTGCTGGCGATCGGGCTGGGTTTCGGGGTGGTGCAGGGCGTCGCGATCGCGACCTTCGGCATCCAGGCCTTCATCGTCACCCTTGCCGGCATGCAGATCGCCCGGGGACTGGCCCGTATCTTCTCCGGCGGGCAGGCGATCGCGATCACCTACGGCGACGGCCCCGGGCAGGCTCCCGTGGTGTTCTCGCTGCTCGGCGAGCGGACCTTCGGCGGGCTCGTGCCGATCCCCGCGCTGATCTTCATCGCGGTCGCCGCCGTCGCCGTGGTGCTGCTGCGGGTCACTTCCTTCTCCCGGCACGTCTACGCGATCGGCGGCAACGAGAAGGCCGCGCGCCTGTCCGGGGTGCCGGTGATGCGGGTGAAGATCGTCGTGTTCGGGATCTGCGGGCTGCTGGCCGCGCTGGCCGGCATCGTCCACGCCGGACAGCTCAACTTCGGCGGTCCCAACGACGGGACCGGTTACGAACTCGACGCCATCGCCGCCGTCGTGATCGGCGGCACCAGCCTGAGCGGTGGCCGCGGTTCCGTGGCCGGCACCGTGGCCGGCGCGCTGCTGGTGGGTGTGCTCCGCAACATCCTGGCGCTGCGCAACATCGACTCCAACATCCAGTTGCTGATCATCGGCCTGGTCATCGTCCTGGCCGCGGGACTGCAACAGTTTCGCCCGGCGTCGGTCTCCTGAGGCCGGCCACCGGACCGGGGAGAAAGGCTTCGAAAACACCGACAGCGGAAGGGGAATGACGATGAGGTCATCCAGGGCGGCGGGAGCGGCGGTGGCGGCCTGCGCGGTGCTCGCCGCGGGTACCGCCTGCGGTACCACCCACGAGAACTCCGGGGCCAGCACCGGGCAGCCGGTGGCGGCCAGGACCTGCCACGGGCCCACCGGGCACTACACGATCGGCATGAGCCAGGCGAATGTGGCCGAGCCCTATCGCCAGCGGATGAACGACGACATCCGCAAGGCGGCCGCCGCGGTGCCCCAGTTCACGGTCAACTTCGCCGACGCGGCACAGGACAACGC
Source organism: Amycolatopsis sp. (assembly GCA_035685725.1). Classification (GTDB taxonomy): domain Bacteria; phylum Actinomycetota; class Actinomycetes; order Mycobacteriales; family Pseudonocardiaceae; genus Amycolatopsis_E. Next base: position 10,074 of record DASSAD010000239.1, read on the forward strand.
GAAGCAGGTCGACCAGGTGACCACGTTCGTCACCCAGCAGATAGACCTGCTGATCATCAGCCCGAACGAGGCGACGCCACTGACCGCCGTCGTGAAACAGGCCTACGACAAGGGAATCCCGGTCCTGGTGCTGGACCGCAAGGTGGACGGGGACGCCTACACCGAGTTCATCGGCGCGGACAACGTCGACATCGGACGTCAGGCCGGGCAGTACTTCGCGAACGTCCTGCTGCCCCAGGGCGGCAAGATCGCCGAGCTGCGCGGTCTGGCCGGGTCGACTCCGGCGAAGGAGCGCTCCGACGGTTTCGACCAGGGCATCGCCGGCCACAACATCCAGATCGTCGCGGCACAGGACGGCGACTGGTTGCAGGACAAGGGTGAGCAGCAGGCGGACGCGATCCTCAAGGCGAACCCCGACATCCAGGCGATCTACTCGCAGAACGACCCGATGGCCGAGGGTGCCCGGATCGCCGCGGCCAACGCCGGCCGGCCGGACCTGCCGATCACCGGGATCGACGGGCTGCCCATCGAGGCGGGCGGGATCAAGGCGGTGCAGGCGGGCCGGATCTCGGCCACCTTCGTCTATCCCACCGGTGGCAAGGAGGCGATCGACGCGGCCGAGAAACTGCTGCTCGACTGTCAGACCGTCCCCAAGACACAGACCCTGTCCACGCAACTGGTCACGAAGGACAACGCGGCGCAGGTCTACGACGCACTGAACCGGGGGTGAGCACCGCGCTTTCCGCCCCGTCCCGTACCGTGCTGCCGCGCTTGATCAGGCGCGCGGCGAGGGTGGTGGTGCTGCCGGGTACCGGGGCGGGCGCGCCGATCCGGTCGAAGAGGAGTTTCGCGGCCTGCTTGCCGATGTCGTAGGCGGGCTGGGCGACAACGGTCAGCGGCGGGTCGATCAGGGTGGCCCACGGGACGTCGTCGAAGGCGATCACGCCGACGTCCCGGCCGGGGCGCAGGTTCGCCTCGGTGAGGGCCTCCAGCGCGCCGACCGCCATCGCGCTGTTGGCGATCAACACGGCGTCCGGCGGTTCGGCTCCGGCGAGCAGCTGCGTCATGGCCTCCTTGCCGCCGCCCGCCCGGTACTCGGCGTGGCGGGACAGCTCGGGACGGTTCGCCGCGCGGATCGCGTCGCGGTAGCCGGCGAGCCGGTCCTCGGCGGTGAACACCCCGGCCGGGCCGGTGACGCAGCCGATCCGCCGGTAGCCGGCCTCGATCAGGTGCTCCGTCGCTTCGCGGGCGGCGAGCCGGGAGTCGACCAGGATCTGGTCTCCCTCGGGGAGTTCGCGGTCCACCGCGACGACCGGTGTGCCGCGCGCCCGCAGGTGTTCGACATTGGAGGCGGCGCCGGTGGGGGAAAGGATCACGCCGGCGACCCGTTCCTGGAGCGCGACATCGATGTATCGCCGCTCCTTGTCCGCGCTCTCATCGGAATTGCACAGGACGACCGAGTATCCCTGCGCCTGTGCGACATCCTCGACTCCGCGCGCGATCGCGGTGAAGAACGGGTTTTCCACGTCGGCGATGATCAGCGCGAGCACCGCGGTCTCCTGCCGCCGCAGGTTCCGGGCGAGGCCGTTGGGGTGATAGCCGAGTTCTTCGGCGGCGGCCCGGACCCGCACCACCAGTGCGGGGTCCACAGTGGACTTCCCGTTGAGTGCCCTGGACACGGTGGCGGTGGACACGCCCGCTCGCCGGGCCACGTCGTTGATGGTCGCCACCAGGTCCTCC
>DASSAD010000240.1:0-7107 GCA_035685725.1 Amycolatopsis sp.
GCTGATCAGCACCACCGCGATGCCCTCGTCGCGCACCCGGCGGATCACCTCCAGCACGCGTTCCCGCTGCACGACACCCAGCGCCGCGGTGGGCTCGTCCATGAACACGACCTTGCTGGCCCACACCACCGAGCGCGCCACGGCCACGCTCTGCCGCTGCCCGCCCGAAAGCGACCCGATCGGCACATCCGTGCTCTGCAAGGTGACGCCCAGCCGCTTGAACTCCTCGACCGCCCGCCGGCGCATCTCGGCCTTGTCGAGCATGCCGAGCCGGCCCAGGATGCCGCGGCGCGGTATCTCCCGGCCCAGGAACAGATTCGCCGCCGGATCCAGTTCCGGCGCCACCGCGAGATCCTGGTAGACGGTTTCGATGCCCAGCCGCCGCGCGGTCGTCGGCGAGTCGAGGTGGATTTCCCCGCCGTCCAGCAGGATCCGGCCCGACGTCGGTTGTTCGGCGCCCGACAGGCACTTGATCAAAGTGGACTTACCGGCCCCGTTGTCGCCGATCAACGCGGTGACCTCACCGGCGCGCGCCTGGAACGACGCGCCCCGAAGGGCTTCGACCGAACCGTAGTGTTTGACGATGTGTTGCGCGTCGAGCAGGACCGGGCCGCTCATCGGCCCGCCTCGGGCGGCCGGCACCGGATCACGGTCACCTCACCCGACAACTCGGCCTGCCCGGCGGCATAAGGCACGACATAGGTTTCCCCGCGGGACAGGGGGACTTCGCCGCCGTGCTCCGTGCGCAACACCCCCGTGCCGTGCAGCACGACCAGCACCGCGAAGGACGGATCCAGGGCCAGCGCCGCCTCGGCGGGGCGCAGCCGGTCGGCGCGGAAGAACGGCGACGAGCCCTCGGCGAGCAGATCCACCACCGGCGCGCCGAGTTCGGCGGTGCGCTTGACGATGGTCTCCGGATCACGGGTGGCCGTGTCCAGCGCGTCGATCGCCGTTTCGAAGCCGATGCCCAGATGCCCCTTTTCCGGGCTGTCCACGAAATCCCGCCACTCCAGCATGAGGGAGAAGTCGGTCGGCTGTTGCAACTCGACGATGAAGACGCCTTCGCCGATCGCGTGCGGCAGGCCCGCCGGGATGTAAACGGTGTCGCCAGGGCGGACCGTGACACTGTTCAACGCGCCGAGCATGGCGTCGGTGTCCTGGTCCCGGACCCATTCACCGACGGTCGCGGCGCTGACCGTTTCCCGGAATCCGGGATATACCCGGGGATTCTCGCCCGACGTGCCGACCACGATCCAGGCCTCGGTCTTTCCGAAATGCGAGTCGAAATGCTTCCGCGCGAAGGAGTCCGACGGGTGGAAATGCACGGGCAGCCGCTGCCCGGCGTCCAGCAGCTTGACCAGCAACGCGGTCGAGTCGCTGAAGGCGGCCACGTGCCGCGCGCCGAGCCAGCGCTGGGGATCGGCGGTGACGGCGTCGCGCAGCCACCGGCCGTCGGGCAGCCGGGTCAGGCCGCTTTCCGGCCGGCCGTGCAGCGTGGTGGTGGAGGCGACCCAGTCCTCGGGGCCGAACCCGGACCCGGTCCCGGCGCCGCGCAATGCCGCGATCGCTTCCCCACCGCGGTAGAACTGGGGCGGCTGGTTGGCGGGAAGCCTGATCGGCGCGGTCACGGGGCGACCTCACCGGAGCCACGAGGTACCAGGTGCACGGGCAGGACCACCTTTCTGGGAGCGGAATCGTCGCCGTGGATCCGGGCGAAGAGCAACTCGGCCGCGGCTTCGCCGAGCCGGCTGACCTGATGGGCGATCACGGTGACCGGCGGGTCGAGCAGATCGGCCAGCTCGAAGTCGTCGAAGCTGATCATGGCCGGGCGCGGGACGAGATGGGCCAGCGCGCGCAACAGGTGCACGGCGACCCGGTTGTTCCCGGCGACGACCGCGGTCGCGCGTTCCGGTCCGCGCAGGAGCCGGTCCACCGCGTCCGCCACGCTGTCCGCGGTCGGGGTGCGCAGCCGGACCAGGTTTTCGTCGAAGGGCACACCGGCCCGCAGGCAGCCGTGCCGGAAGCCGCGCAACCGCTCCGCGGCGGTGAAGATGTCGGGCCGGTCGCCGAGGAAGGCGATCCTGCGGTGGCCGTGGTGGGCCAGGTGGGCGACCGCCTCGGCGGTGCCGCCGAAGTTGTCCACCAGCACGGTGTCGGCTTCGAGGTCGCCGGGCGGGCGGTCGAGGAACACCACGGGGGTCCCGGCACGCATCTCCGCGAGCAGGTAGCCGTGCTGGTCGCCGGCCGGCACGACGAGCATCCCGTCCACGCGCCGGGCGCCGAACTCCAGCGTCAGCTCGCGTTCCCGCGCGCAGTCCTCGCCCGAGGAGCCGGTGAGCACGTGGCGCCCGAAGGAGGTGGCGACCTTCTCCACGGCGCGGTTCAGCTCGGAGTAGAAGGGGTTGCCGACGTCTTCCATGATCAGGCTGATCGTGCCGGTCGAGCCACGGCGGAGGTTGCGTGCGCCGAGGTTGCGCCGGAAGCCGAGCTGCTCGATGGCCGCCAGTACGCGGGCCGCGGTCTCCGGATGCACCGCCGGTTCGTCGTTGACCACCCGTGAGACGGTCTTGATGCTCACGCGCGCCAGCCGGGCGACGTCGTTCATCGTGGCCCGGCGGCCCGCCGTGCTGGGAACGGCTCCCGACAACGTTGTCATGATGCCGCGGATTTCACACCAAAGCTCGCGCGATGTCAATGGTTCGAACGAATCGGGCGAGGTCCGCTTCCTGCGGAAGGAGTATCCGCTGTCCGGAATGGGACATGTTCCGTCGTGTTTCTTGACTGTCTTGTCAGCGATTAACGAGAGTTGCCTGCGCTCGACAAGGTCGTCAGCGATGGGAGACAGGGTGAGGTCGTCATGAGAAGGTGTTCCACAACCGTGAGATCGGCGCTGAGCCGGGGGCGGCGAGCATTGGCGCTGAGCCGCGGGCGGCGAGCACTGGCGCTCGCGGCGGGGTTCGTGCTTGCCTTGACGGTGATGCCCGGCATCCCGGCGAGTGCCGCTTCCGATCAGGTGTCCGATCAGGACCTGGCGAACTGGGTCAACCCGTTCGTCGGCACCCGTCCGGGCGGCGCCGACCAGGGGACCGGCGGCGGCGCCGGCAACACGTTCCCGGGCGCGGTCGTGCCCTTCGGCATGGTGCAGTGGAGCCCGGACACGGTCAAGCCGCAGCACGGCGGATATTTCTACGACGACAACCAGCTCAAGGGGTTCAGCCTCACGCACCTGTCCGGCGCGGGCTGCGACACCTACGAAGACCTCCCGTTCATTCCGTTCGCGGGTGCGGTGACCACCTCGCCCGCGATCGACCCCGCCCACTACTACCTGCCCTTCTCGCACGCCAACGAGCAGGCGAGCCCGGGGAAGTACCAGGTCACCCTCGACAGTGGAGTCAAGGTCGAACTCAGCGCGACGCAGCGCACCGGGTCGGGCCGGTTCAGCTATCCGGCCGGCGCGACCGCCAGCCTGTTGATCAACGCCGCCGGCTCCGCCATGGGCACCGACGACGCCCAGCTCGACGTCGGCAAGGACACCATCAGCGGCTGGGCGTCGAGCGGCCGCTTCTGTGGCACGGATTCCCATTACCGCGTCTACTTCTATGCGAAGTTCGACACGCCCTTCGCCGGCACCGGAACCTGGCGCAACGGCACGGTGACCCCGGACACCGTGAGCGGGCCGGGAACCGGCGCGTGGGTCACCTTCCCCAACGTGACCGGAGCCCAGATAAACGTCCAAGTAGGACTGTCCTTTGTGTCTGTCGACGGGGCGAAGGCCAACCTGAAGGCCGAGAATTCGCAGCGGTCGTTCGACGCTGTCGCCGCGGCGGCTCGCCAGGCGTGGAACGACCGGCTGAACCAGGTCAAGGTCGACGGCGGCACGGATGCCCAGCGCACCACGTTCTACACCTCCCTGTACCACTCGTTGATCCAGCCCAACGTGTTCTCCGATGTGGACGGGAAGTACCCCGGGTTCGACGGCCAGATCCACACGGCTGACAAGGGGCACGCGATGTACACGAACTTCTCGGGCTGGGACATCTACCGTTCGGAGATCCAGTTGCTCGCGATGCTGGCTCCGGCCGAGACCTCGGACATCGCGCGGTCGATGATCGCCTATGCCGAGCAGGGCGGCTCATGGGACCGCTGGACGGTCGCGAACGACTACACGGGCGTGATGAACGGCGACCCCTACCACATCATCGTTTCGACGGCCTATGCCTTCGGGGCCACCGACTTCGACGCGCGGAAAGCCTTGCTGCTGATGGTCAAGGGCGCGACGCAGACCACGAGCCAGGGTTACGTCGAGCGGCCCGGGCTGGCCGATTACCTGCGGCTCGGCTACGTACCGGGTGCGGGCGCGGACACCCTGGAATACACCAGCGCCGACTTCTCGATCGCGCAACTGGCCCAGCGGCTCGGTGACACCGCGACCTATCAGGAGTTCTCCCGGCGCGCGCAGAACTGGCAGAACCTCTACAACCCGGGCACCGGCTACCTCCAGCCGCGCAACGCCGACGGTTCGTTCACCACGCCGTACGACCCGGCGAGCCCGTCCGGCTGGGTCGAGGGCAACGGCGCGCAGTACAGCTGGATGGTGCCCTACAACGTGGCCGGGCTGACCGCGGCCTTCGGCGGGAACCAGGCCGTGGTGTCGCGTTTGGACACCTTCTTCACTCAGCTGAACGCCGGAACCACGCAGCCGTATGCGTTCCTGGGCAACGAGCCGACGCTCCAGACCCCGTGGTTCTACGACTTCGCCGGGGCGCCGTACAAGACGCAGCAAATCGTTCAGCGCGTGGAGAACGAGCTGTACAACCCGAACCCGGAGGGACTGGTCGGCAACGACGACCTGGGCGAGATGTCGTCCTGGTACGTGTGGGCCGCACTGGGCATGTACCCGGAGATCCCGGGACGGTCGGAACTCGTGCTCGGCTCGCCGATGTTCGACCGCGCCGTGGTCACCACCGGCGCGGGCAAGACGATCACCATCACCGGGCACGGCGATGGCCCCTACGTCACCGGCTTGCAGGTCAACGGCGCGACGTCGACCAGGACCTGGCTGCCGGAGGGCTTCGTCACCACCGGCGGCACGCTCGACTACACCCTGTCCGGCACTCCGGACACCTCGTGGGGTACGGGGCCCGGCGACGCGCCACCGTCCTTCCGCGACGGTGAGCAGCCCGGCCTCGCGTTCACCGATCCGGCGCGGGTGACCGTGCCGGCCGGAGCCACCGGCACGGCCGCGATCGGCGTGCAGGACCTGTCGGGCGTGACCAGGACGTGGCACTGGAGCGCGGCACCCCCCACCGGCATCACCGTGACACCGTCCTCGGGTGATCTCCCGGTGACCGCCGCGACGACCGCCCGCACGAATGTCACGGTGAGTGTCGCGCCGGACACGCCGGAGGGCTCCTACCAGGTGCCCGTGACGCTCACCGCGGACGGGCAGGCGCCGGAGCAGACGACGCTGGGCGTGCTCGTCGCACAGCCGGGAAGCTGGCTGGCCACGCTCGACAACACCGGCATCTCGCCGGATGCCAAGCCCACCGCGGCCAATCTGGACGGAAACGGGTACAGCTACTCGTCGGACGCGCTCGCCGCGGCGGGTGTGCGGCCCGGCGGGACGGTGACGGTGGACGGGTTGTCCTACACCTGGCCGGCCTATCCGGTCGGGGAGCGGGACAACGTGGTCGCACAGGGACAGACGGTGAAGGTCACGGCCCCGGCGGGGGCGCAGCGGCTGGCGTTCCTCGGCGCGGCCACCAACGGCACCGCCTCGGGCACGGTGACCATCACCTACACCGACGGCACGACCGGTACCGCGCAGCTCGGCTTCTCGGACTGGACACTCGGCGGCGGGGGTGCCCAACCGGCCTTCGGCAACCGCACGGCGGTCACCACGTCCTACCGCAACGCCGCGGGCGGCGCGCCGCAGCAGATAGCGACCTATGTGTTCACTACCACGCCGATCGCGCTCGATTCGACCAAACAGGTCGCGTCCGTCACCCTGCCCGCGACGGTGACCGGCGGCCAGTTGCACCTTTTCGGGATCGCGCTCGCCTAGGACACGGGCCGGAGAACACCAGGCCGGGACCGACAAGTACGGTTGCGGCCGACGGTGACAGCGACACGCGGGGGCCGTGAGAATGATCACGGCCCCCGCTGTTCCCGTGATGACCATCACGGCTCACACTGGTGTCGCCAACGTCCGACAGTGTGGTCGAAGCGCTGTCGGACTTTTTGTGTGCTAATTCCCTGGGAGGAAAGCAGTGTCCAGCAAGGCCGCTCTCGCGTTCCGTGTGGCCGCAGTCGCCGAGGCCTACTCCTGGGCGGGATTGCTGATCGGGATGTTCCTCAAATACGTCGTCCACACCGCGCACCAGGGCGGTGTCCCGGTGCTCGGCATGGTGCACGGCGTGATCTTCATCGTCTACGTCATCACCAGCCTGTCCGTGTTCAAGCCGCTGGGCTGGAAGCCGAAGACGCTGGTGATGGCCCTGCTCGCGAGCATTCCGCCGCTGTTCACCTGGTGGTTCGAGAAGTGGGCGCTGCGCACCGGCAAGCTCGACGGCCCCCGCCGGCTCGAATACGGCGGCACCGGGCTGTTCGTGCACGAGCCCTCCGCCGCCTGAGTCGTCCCGCCCCGGCCCGCCGGGCCGGGGCGTTCAGTCGACGAAGTCGCCGGTGGCCTTGCGCACCTTGGTCAGCAGTTCGGTGAGCTGCTCGGTCTGCTTCGTGGTCAGCCCGACCAGGCCGAAGTCGATCACGGTGACCGCCTTGGTGGCCACCGCGTGCCGCGCCCGGCCCTCCTCGGTGATCTCGACCAGGGTGGTCCGCCGGTCCGTCGGGTGCGGAACCCGTTTCACCAGGCCGTCTTTTTCGAGCCGGTCGACGATGTTGGTCACGCTGGTCGGGTGCAGCTGGAGTCGTTCGCCCATCACGCGCATCGGCAGGCTCGCCCGGCGCGCGAAGGTCAGCAGCACCAGCGCCTCGTAGCGGGCGAAGGTCAGCCCGTGGGGTTTCAACGCGCCGTCCACGGCGGACTGGATGATCTGCTGGACGCGCATGACGCCGGTCACCGCGGCCATCGTGCCGGAGGGCCCGATC
>DASSAD010000241.1:0-4904 GCA_035685725.1 Amycolatopsis sp.
CGGTGAGCCCTATAGTCGATCTATGCACGAGGCGCTGCAGCCGTTCATCACGACCATCGACCACGTGGGCGTCGCGGTCGCGGACCTCGACGCCGCCATCGATTTCTACGCGCGGACCTTCGGCCTGGTGGCCACCCACACGGAAGTCAACGAGGAACAGGGCGTGCGCGAGGCCATGCTGCACGCACCCGGTGACGACGCCGGGCCCGCCGTCCAGTTGCTGGCGCCACTGCGACCGGACTCGACCATCGCGAAGTTCCTGGACACCCGGGGACCGGGCCTGCAACAGGTGGCCTACCGGGTGACCGACATCGAAGTCGCGGCGGCCGCGCTGCGCGCGCAAGGTCTGCGCCTGCTTTTCGACCAGGCCAAACGCGGGACCGCGAACAGCAGGGTGAACTTCGTGCACCCCAAGGACGCCGGGGGCGTTCTGGTCGAACTGGTCGAACCCGCGGCCTGAGCCGCGCCCCGTCACGCACGGTGTGGCACACCGGCCGGTCATCCGTCGGCCCGATCCCGACCGAGGGACATTTCCGGCATCGGGTAGCACAAAGGGTTACCGGTCAGTAATATCGAGTCCTGGGAAGGCCCTGCCGAGGAGGCCTGCGCATGACTCAGCTGAAAGAGATCCGGGAAGCCATCCTCTCCGGCGACCTCGACGCGGTCGCCGGTATCGAACTTCCGGAGAGCTACCGCGGCGTGACCGTGCACGCCGACGAGGTGGACATGTTCGACGGGTTGGCCAGCCGCGACAAGGACCCGCGCCGGTCACTGCACGTGGACGAGGTCCCCGTCCCGGAACTGGGCCCAGGTGAGGCGCTGGTCGCCGTGCTGGCCTCGGCGATCAACTACAACACCGTCTGGACCTCGATCTTCGAACCGCTGCCGACCTTCAAGTTCCTGCGCCGCTACGGACGGCTCTCGCCGCTGACCAAGCGGCATGACCTGCCCTACCACGTGGTCGGGTCCGACGCGTCCGGCGTCGTGCTGCGCACCGGACCCGGCGTGCACAGCTGGAAACCCGGTGACGAGGTGGTCGCGCACTGTCTCAACGTCGAACTCGAAGGGCCGGACGGGCACAACGACACGATGCTCGACTCCGAACAGCGGATCTGGGGTTTCGAAACGAACTTCGGCGGGCTCGCCGAAATCGCCCTGGTGAAGGCGAACCAGCTGATGCCCAAGCCCGCGCACCTGACCTGGGAAGAGGCCGCCTGCCCCGGACTGGTCAACTCCACCGCCTACCGGCAGCTCGTCTCGCGCAACGGCGCCGACATGAAGCAGGGCGACGTCGTGCTCATCTGGGGCGCCTCCGGCGGGCTGGGCTCCTACGCCACCCAGTACGCGCTCAACGGCGGGGCGATACCGGTGTGTGTCGTGTCCAGCCCGCGAAAAGCCGAAATCTGCCGCAAGCTCGGCGCGGATCTCGTCATCGACCGCTCGGAAGACAGCGGCGAAGGCTACCGGTTCTGGCGGGACGCGACCACGCAGGATCCCCGGGAATGGCAGCGCCTCGGCGCCAGGATCCGGGAACTCACCGGCGGCGAGGACCCGGACATCGTGTTCGAACACCCCGGCCGCGAAACGTTCGGCGCCTCGGTCTTCGTCGCGCGCCGCGGGGGCACGATCGTCACCTGCGCCTCGACTTCCGGCTATGTCCACGAGTTCGACAACCGGTACCTGTGGATGAACCTCAAACGCATCATCGGCTCCCATTTCGCCAACTACCGGGAATCCTGGGAGGCGAACCGGTTGATCGCGAAAGGTCTGGTCCACCCGACGTTGTCGAAAACCTATCCGCTGGAAGAGACCGGGCAGGCCGCGCTGGATGTGCACCGGAACGCGCATCAGGGCAAGGTCGGCGTGCTGTGCCTGGCACCCGCAGAGGGCCTGGGTGTTCGTGATCAACAGATGCGGGCGCGGCACCTGGACCGGCTCACCGTTTTCCGCGGCGACTGAAGAGATCATTGTCGCACCCCCACCGCCCTCAACGGAGACCGTTCGGCGGGCGGCTAGTCTCATGAGTATGAGCCTTGGCGACGATCGGGAGCTGGTACCGCTAGGCGCCGGCTTCGAACTGACGAAGCGCGGCTACGACCGGCATCAGGTCGACGAGCACTTGGAACGACTGGACGGCGACCTCAAGATGCTGGCCGCCGACCGCGACGCCGCCATCTCGCAGGCGGGCGATCTCGCGCGGCAGCTGGAACAGGCGCGCGGCGAGATCGACAACCTCCGCGGCCAGGTCGACCGGCTCGGCCAACCGCCGAACACCGTCGAGGGACTGTCGGAACGGCTGCAACGCATGCTGCGCCTCGCGCAGGACGAAGCCGCCGACACGCGGGCGCGCGCCGAAGCCGAAGCGGGGCACATCCGGGCCAAGGCGGAGTCCGACGCGAGCGCGATGCGGGCCCGCTACGAACAACTCCTTTCGGAACTGGACACGCGACGCAAGGAGATGGAGGCCGAGCACCGCGGCATCCTGGAGACCGCGCGCGCCGAGGCGGAATCCATCACCACCAAGGCCGCCCAGGAGCGCGACCGGCTCGACCACGAAGCCGAGGCGCGCCGCGCGCAGGTCGAGGAGGACTTCGAAATCGCGATGGCCGCGCGCCGGACCGAGGCGATGCGGACGCTGGCCGAGCAGGAAGCCACCAGCAAGTCCGAGGCGGAACGGCGAGTCCGGGAAGCGACCGAGGAAGCCGCGGCGATCCGCACCGAGGTCGCGCGGGAACAGAAGATCGCGACGGACGAGATCGACCGCCGGCGCCGCGAATCCATCGAAGACGCCAACCGGCGCAAGCAGGACTCCATCACCGAGGCGAACGCGCGACTGGCCGAGGCGACCGACGAGGCCAACCGCCGGGTCCGGGACGCCACCGAGGAATCCACCCGCCGGATCAACGAAGCCGCCGACCGGGTCGAGACCTTGCGGAAACTCCGGGAATCCATCGCCGAACAGGTCACGGCGGCCCGCACCGTGCTGACCGAGGCCACCACGGTGCTCGGCGACGCGAAGCCGGGTGGGCAACCGCTTCCCCACGAAGACACCAAACCCGCCACCAAACCCGCGACCAAATCGGGCACCGAAACCGCCCCGGCCAAGCAGACCGAGACCTCCGGGGCCAAATCGGGAGACTGAGCGGAACCGAAGCCGCCGTTCGCCGCACTGTCCGTACCCACGCGAAATCGCGACTGGGCACGATAGCCTTGGGCACCCCACCCCCACAGCTCGCCCCGGAGGAATTCGGATGGCCTCATACCAGACCGTGATCGTCGGTACGGACGGTTCCGACTCGTCCTTTCGCGCGGTGGACCGCGCGGCCGCCGTCAGTGCGGACTCGGGCGCGCTGCTGGTGATCGTCTGCGCCTACCATCCGGCGAGCGAGCGCGAGGTCGAGCGGGCCCAGGACGCGCTGGGCGGCGAGGCCTACCAGGTCGTCGGCTCCGCGCCGGCCGAGGACAGCCTGCAGAGCGCACGAGACCGGGCGGTCAAGGCGGGCGCGAGCGCCATCGAGACGCTGGCCGTGCTCGGCGAACCCGTTGCCGCGCTGCGCAAGGTGGTCGCGGAGCGGTCGGCCGACCTCCTGGTCGTCGGCAACCGGGGGCTGAACACGCTCGCCGGCCGGATTCTGGGCTCGGTCCCCGCGGAGGCCGCCCGCAAAGCCGGCTGCGACGTGCTGATCGTCCACACGACCTAGGCGAGGCAATGCGAAACACCGCGTCCGATCGCGCTTTCCCTCGCTGAGCGCCCGTGGACCAGGAACAGCTCGAACAGTTGCTGCTCGGCGGTGTTCGCCGCTACACCAGACGCGAAGTCGCCGACAAGGCGGGCGTGCCGATCGAGCGTGCGGTGCGCTTGTGGCGGGCACTGGGTTTCGCGACCGTCGCCGACGACGAGGTCGTGTTCACCGACGCCGACATCGAAGCCGTGCGCACGGCCGACCACCTGATCTCGGCGGGCCTGCTCGAACAGCGCCTCGAAACGCCGGTGACCAGAGCACTCGCCCAGCACCTGTCGCGGCTGGCCGAGTGGCAGGTGCACATGTTGTGGTCGCTGATCACCGAGAACGAGGAGTTGCGCGACGACGACGGGCAGATCGCGCGGCTGGTCGGGCACCTGCTGCCCGAACTCGAACGGGTCCAGACCTTCGTGTGGCGGCGGCAGCTGGCCGCGTTCGCGGGGAGGGCGCTGGCCTCCCCCGACGAAAATCTCCAGCCCCGCACGGAAGTCGCCGGGTTCGTCGACATGGTCGGCTACACCAGGCTGTCCCGGCAGCTGGAAGAGGACGAGCTGAGCGCGGTCCTGGAACGGTTCGAGGCGCTGGCCACCGACGTGATCGCCGAACACCGGGGCCGGGTGGTCAAGATGATCGGCGACGAAGTGCTCTTCGTCGCCGATTCGCCGCGGGAGGCCGCCGAAATCGCGTTGACGCTGACCGAGTCGACCAGCGCGGACGACAGCCTGCCCGAGGTGCGGGCGGGCATGGCGTCCGGTCGCATCCTGAACCGCTTCGGCGACGTCTACGGGTCCGTGGTGAACCTCGCCAGCAGGCTCACCTCGACCGCGCGGCCGGGCACCATCCTGGTGGATCGCGAACTCGCGGCAGCGCTCGGCGGCGAGCGAGGCTTTGCGGTCCGGCCGGGCCGTCCGGTTTCCGTCCGTGGGTACAACCGGCTTCGGCCGTATGTCCTACGACGCGCTGACCAGCAACGCTGAGCGAGAGATCGCCCATATTTCCTATTTTGCCCCACGGCGGTCTGGCGTAGTGTGACTGTGCGCGCGCGGACCACCACGCTTCGAAGTGCCCGTTTCATTAGCAAGGAGATGGGGCGATGGTCGCAGACGCCGACCCACCGCGCCACAACCCGTTACAGGAGATCTTCTGGACGAGGACGGGGCT
>DASSAD010000242.1:0-11644 GCA_035685725.1 Amycolatopsis sp.
GCCGGGATCGCGCGGGCGGAGGTTCGCGCCGAATCCGTCGAGCCCCCGGATCGGATCCCGGCCAGGTCACGTCGGCGGCGGCCTGACCGACGGCGTGGGTGGCCAGCTGATCGGCCGGCCACCCACGCCGGTCAGGACTCGTGCAGGATCATGCCGCGGATGTTGCGGCCCGCGTGCAGGTCCGCGTAGGCCTGGTTGATCTGGTCCAGGGTGTAGGTCGTGGTGATCAGTTCATCCAGTTTGAGCGTGCCCGCCCGGTACATCCGCGCGAGGCGGGTGATCTCGTAGGAGGGCGTGCCCATTCCGAAGATGACGCCCTGGATGCGTTTCTGCATCATCGAAAGGAGCCACAGGTTGATCGGCAGGCCTTCGTCCTTGACGTCGCCGATGCCGGTGACGACGACGGTGCCGTACTTCCCGATCGCGTTGACCGCCTGTGCGACGTGTTCGCCGGTGGTGACCCCGACCGCGACGATCGCGGAGTGCGCGCCCTGGCCGTTGGTGACCGACCGGGCGTAGTCGGCGGCTTCGTCGATGCCGGCGAAGGCATGGGTGGCCCCGAACTCCAGCGCCTTCTCCCGCTTGAACGCGACCGGGTCGACCGCGATCACGTTCGCCGCGCCGCGTGCGCGGGCGCCCTGCACGGCGTTCATGCCCACACCGCCGACGCCCATCACGATGACCGTCTGGCCCGCGGAAACCTCGGCCCCGTACTCGGCCGAGCCCCACCCGGTCGGGACCCCGCAGGACAGCAGGGCCGCGATCGGGAAGGGCAGGTCCTCGTCGACCTTGGTGAGGGAGAACTCGGGCACGACGGCGTGCTGGGCGAACGTGCCGACCATGGTCATCTGTGCCACGTCCGCACCGTCGAGGTGAGCGCGGTAGGTGCCGTCGGTCATGCATCCGCTCAGCGCGTACATGCCCAGATCGCACAGGTTTCCCCGGCCGGAGGAGCAGGCCTCGCACCGTCCGCAGGAGGGCACGAACTGGGCGACCACATGGTCGCCGACCGCGAGGCCCCGCACCCCGGGGCCGACCGCTTCGACCACGCCCGCGCCCTCGTGCCCGCCGATCAGCGGCAGGTGCGGGGTCGGCAGGTCGCCGGTCGTCGCGTGGTCGTCGGAGTGGCACAGCCCGGCCGCGACGAACCGGACCAGCACCTCGTGGGCGGCCGGCTCGTCCAGTTCGACCTCCACGATCTGCCATTTGCCCGGTTGCTCGAGCAGCGCGGCCGCACGGGTTCGCATCCTTGCCCACCTCCAGGTCCGTCGACGACGTGCACCGGTCGTCCACCGTAAGGTTTGTACCACGCAGTTGGATAGAACAGGTTCTATTTTCAGCGTACCGGCGCCCGGTTGGCAAGCCTGCCGGACCGGCGAAGGGCCACCGGCGGGAGACGCCGGTGGCCCGTCTGTTTGCCGCCGCGGACGGCGCGTTCATCCGTCCGAAGCCGGTGGGTGCACCGCGATGCTCAGCCGAGGGCGCGCAGCTTGGGCAGCACGTCCTCGGTGAACTGGGTGAGGAAGCGTTCCTGGTCGTGGCCGGGACCGTGGAAGACCAGGTGGTTGAGGCCGGCGTCGAGGTAAGGCTTGATCTGGGCGACCGCCTCGTCCGGGTCGGAGGCCACGATCCAGCGCCGGGCGACCTGGTCGATGGGCAGCTCATCGGCCAGTCGTTCCATCTCCTCGGACGAGGAGACACTGTGCTTCTGCTCCGGGGTCAGCGACAGCGGCGCCCAGAACCGGGTGTTGGCCAGCGCCGCTTCCGGGTCCCGGTCGTAGGACAGCTTGATCTCGATCATGCGGTCGATCGCCGCCGGATCCCGCTCCGCCGCCCGCGCGCCCTCGGTGACGGCCGGGACCAGCTTCTCGGTGTAGAGATCCATACCCTTGCCGGAGGTGCAGATGAACCCGTCGCCCGCCCGGCCCGCGTACTTCGCCACCACCGGGCCGCCCGCGGCGACATACACCGGCACGGGCTCTTCCGGCCGGTCGTAGATCTTGGCGCCGACGAGTGTGTAGTAGTCGCCTTCGAAATCGACGTTGTCCGTGGTCCACAGTGCGCGCATGAGCTGGATCGACTCGCGCAACCGCGCGAAGCGTTCCTTGAACTCCGGCCATTCCCGGCCCGACACGGCGATCTCGTTGAGGGCTTCCCCGGTGCCCACACCCAGGATCACGCGGCCGCCCGAGAGCAGCGACATGGTCGCGAACGCCTGCGCGATGACCGCCGGGTTGTACCGGAACGTCGGGGTCAGCACGCTCGTCCCGATTTGCACCCGCCGGGTGCGCTCGGCCACAGCCGACATCCACGCCAGCGCGAACGGCGCGTGGCCGCCTTCGTGGCGCCACGGCAGGAAATGATCCGACACCAGCACCGAGTCCAGCCCCAGCTCCTCGGCGCGCACGGCGTATTCGACCAGGTCACGCGGTCCGAACTGCTCCGCGGACGCCTTGTACCCGACCTTGAGCATCATGCCACTCCTTCGTTCTTCTCCCACCCGACTCTAGTCAGGCGGGATTCGGCCAGGACGGAACGCCGGAACGCACGTCCGCGACCGCGTGCGGCACGAACCCGTCCACCGGCGGGACCGCGTCCCGGTGCGGCGTCCCATGCCGGCACCGGGTTCCGGCCCGCGACCGAAACCTCGTAATGACCTTCCCGACACCGAAGTTACCCGCGAACCGGCGATGCGGGCCGTGACCGCGCGTGTGCCGTCCGTGGTGGCTGGCGTGTGGTGGGCGCAGAACGGATCAGCCGGTCAGGTGAGCGGGTCCGAACCGGACGCTGGGTATGATCAACTTCACGAAAGGGGTTGGAACAGTGTTTTCCGAAGAGCTCTCGCCCGATGCGGTCACGGTGGACAACTACGCCGAGGAGGTCATCGTGCCCGCCGACCCGGCGTCCGTCGAGGAGGAGTCCCACATCGTCCTCGGTTACAACTGAACGCGCGGCCCGGGGTCGGCGGCGCGGTACCGGATCCGAGCCGCGCGGACGTCTACTGTGGAGGGTTCAGGCCCGGTGGCGCGCAGCGGTAGACCGGGGGTGTCGCCGATAGGCCGATCGGATTGCGGGGCAGCCGGATGGTGGTGCCGTCGTCGCCGGCCAGGCTGACGACGGGGGACAGGCCGAGGTCGGCGGCGAGCTGGAAGGCGTCGGCGATGTCGTTGACGACACCGGCCGGCACGCGCTTCGCGGTCAGCCGGGCGGCCCAGTGCGCGGCGGTCGCGGTGGACAGGCGCGCGGTGAGTTCCGCGCGCAGGGCCTGCCGGTGGTGCACGCGGGCGCTGTTGGTGGCGAACCGGGGATCTCCGGCCAGCCGCGGCACCTCCAGGACTTCGCACAGGGCGCGGAACTGGCGGTCGTTGCCGACGGCGACCACGAGGTCCCGGTCGGCGCAGGGGAGCGGTTCGTAGGGCGCGATGCTCGGATGTTCGTTTCCCCGGCGCGCCGGCGTCACGCCGGCGGCGGTGTAGGCGGTGGCCTGGTTGGTCAGCGCGGCAAGCAGGCAGGACAGCAGGTCGATGTCGATCCGCTGGCCTTCGCCGGTGACGTCGCGGTGCCGCAGCGCGGCGAGGATGCCGGTCGTGGCGAACAGTCCCGCCAGCACGTCGACCACGGCGACACCGACCTTCTGCGGCGGCCCGTCGGGACTGCCGGTGATGCTCATCAAGCCGCCGAGCGCCTGCACGAGCAGGTCGTACCCGGGCAGCGCCGCGCCTTGCCCGCGGCCGAAACCGGTGATCGAGCAGTAGATCAGCCCGGGGTTGCCGGCGCTCAGCGCGTCGTAGCCGAGGCCGAGATCGTCCATCAGCCCCGGGCGGAAGTTCTCGACCACGACGTCCGCCTCGGCGGTCAGGCGCCGCGCCTGTGCCAGTCCGGCGTCATCGGCGAGGTCGAGGGTGACACTGTCCTTGTTGCGGTTGGCCGCGAGGAAGTAGGTGGCCGCACCGGTCGCGGCGTACGGTGGCCCCCAGGACCGGGTGTCGTCGCCGGTGCCGGGACGTTCGATTTTGACGACGGTCGCGCCGAGATCGGCCAGCATCATCGTCGCGAACGGGCCGGCCAGCACGCGGGAGAAGTCGACCACTCGCAGGTTGTCAAGCGCGGACGGCATGTGACAGCATCATCCTTCGATATTCGAATTTCGAAGATTCACGCTAACGAAGTCGCCGCGTTCAGGTCAAGGAGAGCCCGTCATGCCCGCCGCGAATGACTTTCTCGAGATCGATCACCTGCTCAGCGCCGAGGAACGGGATATCAGGGACACGGTGCGCGCGTTCGTCCGCGAGCGGGTGCTCCCCGGGGTCGGCGAGTGGTTCGACGAGGCGCGCGTGCCGCGTGAACTGGTGGGGGAGCTGGGCAAGCTCGGCGTGCTGGGCATGCACCTGCGGGGCTACGGGTGCGCGGGCACCAGCGCGACCGCGTACGGCCTGGCGTGCCAGGAGCTGGAGGCGGGGGACAGCGGGATCCGGAGCATGGTCTCGGTGCAGGGATCCCTGGCGATGTATGCGATCCACCGGTGGGGGTCGCCGGAACAGCGGCAGGAGTGGCTTCCGCGCCTGGCGGCGGGCGAAGCGGTCGGCTGCTTCGGCCTGACCGAACCCGACTCCGGCTCCGATCCCGGTGCGATGCGCACCCACGCCCGCCGCGACGGCGGCGACTGGGTGCTGCGCGGGACGAAGATGTGGATCACCAACGGGTCCTGGGCCGACGTCGCCGTGGTCTGGGCGTCCACGGAGGACGGTGTCCGGGGGTTCCTGGTGCCCAAGGGCGCCAAGGGTTTCACGGCGCGGGAGATTCGCCGGAAGCTGTCGCTGCGGGCGTCGGTCACCGCCGAGCTGAGCCTGGACGACGTCCGGTTGCCCGCGTCGGCGATGTTGCCGGGCGCGACGTCGCTGCGGGGGCCGCTGTCCTGCCTGAACGAGGCGCGCTACGGCATCGTGTGGGGCGCGGCCGGCGCGGCGCGGGCGTGCTTCGAGGCCGCGCTGGACTACAGCAAGTCGAGGATCCAGTTCGGCAAGCCGATCGCGTCGTTCCAGCTGCAGCAGCAGAAGCTCGCGAAGATGGCGTTGGAGGTCAACCGGGCCACGCTGCTGGCGCTGCACCTCGGCCGGATGAAGGACGACGGGCGGTTGCGGCCGGAGCAGGTCAGCATGGGCAAGCTCGGCAACGTCGACGCGGCGTTGGAGGTCGCGCGCACGGCGCGGCAGGTACTGGGCGCCAACGGGATCAGCCTGGAGTACCCGGTCATCCGGCACCTGGCGAACCTGGAGTCGGTGGTGACCTACGAAGGAACCGCGGACATCCACGCGCTCGTCATCGGGGGCGCGCTCACCGGCGTGTCGGCGTTCCGCTGACCACGCCCACTACAGTCGGCACCGTGACCATGGCGCAGACCGGACCGGGTACGACGGCGCAGCACGCCCTCGACGGGTTGCGGCGCGCGATCGTCGAGGGCCGGTTGCGCCCGGGGCAGCGTGTGCGGCAGGAGGAGATCGCCGACACGCTCGGGGTGAGCGTCGCCCCTGTCCGGGAGGCGCTGCGGGTGCTCGAACAGGAGGGCCAGCTCGTCTACCGGCCCCGGCGGGGCTACTTCATCACCGAGCTGCGGGCCGGGGACCTGACCGAAATCTACGCGCTGCGTCGGGTTCTCGAGGAACGCGCGGTGCGGGCCGCGCTGCCCCAACTCGACGACGACGCGATCGGGCGCGTCGAGTCGGCGGCGCGGGACTGCGCGGAAGCCGCGCGCCAGGCGGATGTCGCGCGCGAGCTGACCGCCAACCGCCAGTTCCACTTCGGCATCATGGAAAGCCCTGAGCAGGTCCACACGCTGCGGCTGATCCGCTTACTGTGGGACTCCACCGAGGCCTACCGTGCGCTCTACTACAACTCGGCCGACGAGCGCGCCGAGACGGTCGAGTCGCACGACCGGATCCTCGCCGCGGTCCGCCGCCGGGCGGCCGACGAGGTCGTCGCCGAGCTCGACGCGCACCGCGACCGCGCGCTGCGGTTCATGGTCAAGGTGCTCGCCGGCGAGCACTGACCGGCACCGGGCGCGAATATCGCCTGCCTCTCCAGGAGCCCCGAGTAACGCGCTGCCGGTGACCGAATGGATGTTCCGCGGTGACGAATGATCCCGTCATGATTCATCTCGGTTGTGCGGATTCCATCGTCGCGCGAACGGGCTTGCCCGGGGGTCGGAACCGGCGGTGACCGCGGCAGGTCACGGAGGCGGCGTCACCGCTGCTCACCTTGTGAGGTCTCGAACTCGTCGCTCGACGGCAGGCGGTCGCGGGATTCGTCGCGGCGGGGATCGAGGCCGGGTCGCGGCCGGCGCCGAGTGGCCGTGGAAATCCTCGATTTGATCACGCTGGCGATGACGGTGACCGCCAGCGTGGCGGCTATGAAGGCGAGCGAAAACATCGTGCCGGGAACCGGAACCGGTATTCCCGACCCGTTGTCGACGAATGGGATGGTGTTCGACCGCAGCGCCTCCAGGACGAGTTTGCAGCCGATGAAACCGAGCAACACGGCGAGTCCGTAGGGGAGATAGACCAGCTTGCGCAGCGCGTTCGAGATCAGGAAATACAGCTGGCGCAGGCCCATCAGCGCGAACGCGTTGGTGGTGAATATCAGGAAGGTGTTCCGGGTGATGCCGAAGACCGCCGGTATGGAATCCAGGGCGAACAACACGTCCGTCGACCCGATCGCGGTCAGGACGAGCAGCAGCGGGGTCGCGATTCTCCGGCCGTTCATTTTGGTGAAGACGCGGGTTCCTTGGTAGTGCTCGCTGACCGGCACGGCCTTGCGCACCAGGCGAACCAGCGCCGTGTCGCGGATCCCGCCGGTTTCGTCGTCGCCGGACCGGGCGGTGGTCACCGCCGTGTAAATGAGGAAGGCGCCGAAAAGGTAGAACACGGCTCCGAACGAGCCGACGATTCGCGCGCCGACGAGGATCAGTGACGTTCGCGCCACCAGCGCCAGGGTCAGGCCGAACAGCAGCGCCCGGTATTCGCAGTCCGGCGGCACCGCGAAGCGCGTGATGATCACGATGAAGACGAGCAGGTTGTCGGCCGAGAGGGAGTATTCGGTGAGATAACCCGAGACGAACTGTTCCGCCTGCTGCGGCCCGGCGAACACCCACAGGACCACGGCGAACAAGGCCGCGCACAGCACGTAGAAGATCAGCCGGCGGGCGGGGCCGCCCCGCCTTCGCGCGCTCGGGACGCGGCCGGTGATCAGCAGGTCGGCGGCCAGCAGGGCGAGCAGGCCCGCGACCGTGATCAGCCACACCCAGGGTGGCACGTTCATGATGTCGCCTCCGACAGGAAGATGGCGTCGACCGGAGGTCTCTTCCGCCGACCCTGGTGAGGCGGCCGGTCCGCGGTACCGGGAACCGGGGTTCCGTGCTGACGACGCCGCGGCGTGGGGAATACTCCCCTCCTCGCCAACGAGATTGCCCGGCCGGGCGCTCCCGGGGCCATCCATGCGGTGCACATCGGTGGGCCCGTTGATTGTGCATCCTGACCCTGGTCCGGGGTGGACCGTCCGCACCAGGACACCGGTGGTCACTCTGCACCGTCGTCGCCGGGCAAGGTTGTGCACTCGTACCGTAGGTGTGCCGTAGCCGGATCCGTAACGTCGTCGCCGTACTCACAAGAGCCATCCATCCGTGGCAGTCGCTGGGCTTGCCGCGGGGGCGAAAGGTGATCACATGACCGAGCTGCTTTCGCGGGACGAATTCCGCGTGGCTCTGCAGGAATCGATCAAGGGCCGGGAAGCGAAAGACGCGTCGTTCAGCAAGGCGTGGGCCGAGGGAAAGCTTCAGCGGCACCACTTCGCGCGCTGGGCGGAGAACCACTACCACTATGTCGGGCCGTTCGCCGACTACCTCGGCTACATCTACGGGAACACGCCGGACACCTACACCGACGCCAAGGACTTCCTGCTCCAGAACATGTATGAGGAGGAACTCGCCGACATCCGGCACACCGACCTGTTGATCCGTTTCGCGGAGGCGTGCGGGACGACGAGGGAGCGCATCGAGGACCCCGCGAACATGAATGCGGTCACGCGGGGACTGCAGGCGTGGTGCTATGCGGTTTCGATGCGCGAGCACTTCGCGGTCGCCACCGCGGCTCTCGTGGTCGGGCTGGAGTCGCAGGTGCCCAGCATCTACAAGAAGCAGATCGTGCCGCTTCGTGAGACCTACGGGTTCACCGAGGACGAGATCGAGTTCTTCGACCTGCACATCACCTCGGACGAGGTGCACGGTGAGCGCGGCTACCAGATCGTGCTGGACTGCGCGAACACCGTGGAGTTGCAGCAGCGCAGCCTTCAGCTGGTCCGGTGGGGAGCGGAAATGCGCTTCTCCTACACGAAGGCGCTCTACGACACCTACGTCGCGACCGATCTCGTGACCGCGGCCTGAGCCAAGCCGGTGGTGGGGGTGGTGGCCTGCACAGGTTGACCACCCCCACCACCCACACATGGCCTCCTACGGCCGGGAGATGCGATGGACGAATGGGTGTTCGCGGTGGAATTCACCGCATTGTTGCGCAGGAAGAAAACTCGAATCCTGGTCGGTGGCGAGCCGGTGGCGCTGTTTCTGGTGGGGGAGGACGTCTACGCGCTCCAGGACACATGTGTCCACGGCCAGCGCTCGTTGAGCAAGGGCGCCCTTTGGCGGGGAAGGGTCGTCTGCCCAGGCCACCAGTGGGCCTTCGATCCCGCGACCGGATGGTCCGAGGAAAAGCGGCGATGTCAGCCGACTTACGACGTCCGCGTGGTGGACGACAAAGTTTACGTCAGCGCGCACAAGCGCGTCCGGTCCGGTGACGTGACCGATTCAACCGTCGCCGCGGCCCCCGGCTCGAGCGAGGCACGGTGAGCGAGACGATCGCGATCATCGGCGCCGGCCAGGCGGCCGCGGTCGCCACCAGGGCGCTGCGCCGTCGCGGGTTCGACGGCGACATCGAAATCATCGGTGACGAGACCGACCGGCCGTATCAGCGACCGCCGCTGTCCAAGGAATACCTCTACGCCGCCGACGACACGGACCTCTACCTGCTTCCCGAACAGTGGTGCCAGGAACAGCGGATCCGGTTCCGCCTCGGCGCGGCGGCGGTTCGGATCCGGGCCGGCGACCGGGCCGTCGAGCTGGCGGACGGGTCGGAGCTGCGCGCGGATTCCGTCCTGATCGCCACGGGCTCCCGGCCGCGGAGGTTCCCGGGCGCGTCCGGAGACCGCATCCACTACCTGCGCACCCGCCGCGACAGCGACCTGTTGCGCGAACGGCTGCGTCCCGGCGCCCGATTGATCGTCGTCGGCGCCGGCTTCATCGGCTCGGAGGTCGCGGCCGCCGCGCACACCCGTGGCACGCAGGTGGTGATCGTCGAAGCCGCGGCATCGCCGATGGCGCAGCTACTCGGGCCGGAGGTGGGTGCGGCCTGTGCCGAGATCCACCGGCGTCACGGCGTCGAGGTGCGCCTGGGCGAACCCGTGCGCGCGATCACCGAAACCGCCGGTGGCGTAGTGGTGACCACGACCCGGGGCACGATCGAGGGCGACGCGGTGGTCATCGGTGTCGGGGTCGAACCCAACGTCGAGGTCGCCGCCAACTCCGGTATTCCCCTTGACGACGGAATCCTCGTCGACGCTTCTTGCCGCACCGCTATTCCGAACGTCTTCGCGGCCGGAGACGTGGCGTGTCAGTACTCCCGGCTGTTCGGTGAGCGGATCCGGGCCGAGCATTTCGACAACGCGAACCGCCAGGCCGCGACGGCGGTCGACGGCATGCTGGGGCGCGAGCCGACAGCCGCCGATCCCCCCTGGTTCTGGTCCGACCAATACGAGGTGAACCTCCAGTGCGCCGGGCGCCCGCGGGCGTGCGACGAGATCGTGGTGCGCGGTTCGCTTCCCGGACTCGATTTCACGGCCTTCTATCTGCGCGACGGAATCGTCCGTGCCGCCTTCTCGATGGACCGGGGCGCGGATGTGCTCGCGGCGAAGGAATTGATTTGCCGGCGCCGGCGCGTCCCCGCTGCCGTGCTGCGCGACGAGGAGATGGATCTCATGGACATCGCACTGGACGAAGACGTCTTCGAAGGAGATCACGTGGACGACGAGCTGACGACGAGGGAGCGATGATGGACGGCAGTGGCAACCTGGTCGGCGGGGAATGGGTGGGCGCCCGCAGCGGGCGGTGGTGTGAGCGGCGCGATCCGGCCGACCCCGCCACGGTGGTCAGCAGGTACCCGGACTCGGGGCAACCGGATGTCGACGAGGCGGTGGCCGCGGTCTACGAGGGCTACCACGAATGGGCCGGCACCGCACCGGAGGCGCGCGCGGCGGTGCTGGAGCGAGCGGCGGATGTCCTGGAGCGATCGGCCGACCGGCTGGCCCGTGAGATCGTCGCCGAAGAAGGCAAGACGCTCGCGGAAGCGAGCAACGAGACCCGGCGGACACCGGCGAATCTGCGTTTCTACGCGGGTGAAGCGCTACGGCTGGCCGGCCGGACCTACCCGGCCGGCGACGGCAGCATGGTGCTCACCACGCGTGAACCCGTCGGTGTGGTCGCGGCGATCACGCCGTGGAACTTCCCGCTCAACATCCCGTCCCGCAAGCTCGGGCCCGCGCTCGCGGCCGGCAACGGTGTGGTGTTCAAGCCGAGCGAGGTGACGCCGCTGGCGGGCCAGCGCCTGGCGGAGGCATTGCTGGAAGCGGGACTGCCGCCGGGGGCGATCGCATTGGTGCACGGCGGAGCGGAGGCCGGGGCCGCGCTGGTGGCCGATGAACGGGTTTCGGCGGTGACGTTCACCGGGTCGACCGCCGTGGGGAAGCGCATTCACCGCACGGTCGGCGTGCACCAGCGGTGCCAGCTGGAAATGGGCGGGAAGAACCCGGTGGTCGTGCTGGAGGACGCCGATCTCGACCGGGCGGCGGGGATCATCGCGCGCGGCGCGTTCGGGCTGACGGGACAGGCGTGCACGGGGACCAGCCGGGTCATCGTCGCGGCGGCGGTGCACGACGCGCTCGTCGAGAAGGTGGCCGAGCGGGCCCGCCGGTTGCGAGTGGGCAGCGGGCTCGCCCCGAACGTGGACATGGGGCCGCTCGCGACGGCCGCGCAGTACGAAAAGTGCCGCGAATACCTGGAACTGGCCATGGCCGAAGGGGCCCGGCTGGTGGCGGGCGCGGAGCCGTTGGGCATCGAGGACGGCTACTTCGTGCGGCCCAGCGTGGTCGTGGACGCCTCTCCGGCGTCCCGGCTGGCCACGGAGGAGGTGTTCGGTCCGGTCCTGACCGTGTTGCGCGCGGACTCCTTCGACGAGGCGGTCAAGCTTGCCAACGCGACGAGCTACGGGCTCTCCGCGGGCATCGTGACGGCGGACATCGGCCGCGCGCTGAGTTTCGCACGCCGGATCGACAGCGGCATCGTGAAGATCAACCAGGCGACGACGGGCATGGCGATGAATGCTCCCTTCGGCGGCGTCAAGAACTCCAGCAGCCAGACGTTCAAGGAACAGGCCGGCGACACGATGATGCACTTCTACACGGTCGACAAGACCGTCTACCTGGGAGCCTGACACCGGGATAGTCCGTTGTGGACACTGCTCGCCGGGTGTGGCGGGGTGGGGCGCAC
>DASSAD010000243.1:0-18583 GCA_035685725.1 Amycolatopsis sp.
CGTGGGCGACTACTCGTTCCAGTTCCTGGTCGAGGAACTCGCCGTCGCCGCGCAGTACGACGTGCCGTTCGTGCTGATCATGCTCAACAACGAGTACCTCGGCCTGATCCGGCAGGCCGAGCGCGGCTACGAGATGAACTACCAGGTCGACATCCACTACGACGAGCAGGGCACCGACAACGTCCGGATCATGGAGGCCTACGGCTGCACCGGGACCCGCGTGGTGGAGCCCGGCGACATCGCTGCATCGATCGAATGGGCGCGCAAGGAGGCCGAGCGCACCAGCCGTCCCGTGCTGGTGGAAATCATGATCGAGCGCACAGCGAACGCCGCTATGGGCACTTCTCTGGCTAACGTGGTCGAGTTCGAACCGGTGGCTGAAGGAGCATAAGCGGGAGGCGGCGTTGGACCTGGCGTTGGACCTGGTTCTCCGGGCGCGGCGAGCGATCACGGCCGCCGGTGAAGGGCCCTGCGACGTGGGGGTGACCGGCGGCCGGATCGCCGCCGTCGGGTCCGGCCTGACCGGCGACCGCGTCGTGGAACTGGGTGACGACGTCGTGTTGCTGCCCGGGCTCGTCGACACGCATGTGCACGTCAACGACCCGGGCCGCACCGCGTGGGAGGGTTTCGAGACCGCGACCCGCGCGGCGGCGGCCGGTGGCGTCACCACGATCGTCGACATGCCGCTCAACAGCCTGCCGCCCACCGTGGACGTCGGGTCGCTGGAGATCAAACGCCGGACCGCGCGCGGGCGGGTCCAGGTCGACGTCGGCTTCTGGGGCGGGGCGGTGCCCGGGAACGGCGGAGAGCTGGCTGCCCTGCACGAAGCCGGTGTCTTCGGGTTCAAGTGTTTCCTGCTGCACTCGGGGGTCGACGAGTTCCCGCCGCTGGGCGAGGACGAACTCGAAGCCGACCTCGCGGAGCTGGCCCGCCTCGGCACGACGATGCTGGTGCACGCCGAGGACTCCGACGTCATCGGACACGCTCCGCAGGCAAGTGGCCGGCGCTACGCGGGGTTCCTGCGGTCCCGGCCACGCGGCGCCGAGAATCTGGCGATCGCCCGGGTGATCGAGCTGGCACGGCGGACCGGCGCCCGCGCGCACATCCTGCATCTGTCCTCTTCGGACGCGCTGCCGATGATCGCGAGCGCGCGGGCCGACGGCGTCGCGCTGACCGTCGAGACCTGCCCGCACTACCTGACCTTCAGCGCCGAGGAGATCGCCGACGGGGCCACGCAGTTCAAATGCTGCCCACCGATCCGCGAAGCGGCCAACCGCGACCTGCTGTGGCAGGGCCTGCGCGACGGTGTGATCGACATCGTGGTCAGCGACCATTCGCCGTGCACGCCCGAACTCAAGCGGTTCGACACCGGTGACTTCGGGGCGGCCTGGGGCGGCATCTCCGGCCTGCAACTCGGCCTGCCCGCGGTGTGGACGGAGGCGAGACAGCGGTCCTGCACGCTCGCCGACGTGGTGGAGTGGATGGCGCGGCGTCCGGCGGAGCTGGCCGGCGTGCCCGGCAAGGGCCGGATCGAGCCGGGCTACGACGCCGACTTCTGTGTTTTCGCCCCGGACGAGGAATTCGTGGTGGACGCGGCAAGCCTGCGTCACCGCAACCCGGTCAGCGCCTACCACGGGCGCCGGCTGACCGGCGTGGTGCGGAGCACCTGGTTGCGGGGCCGAGAGATTCCGCTTGAGATTCCGCTTGGGACATCGGGTTCGAGCGGACCGTGCGACACGGTGTCGCATGGCAGGTTGTTGGGGAGGTCCAGGTGAACGACCGTCCGGAGTGGACAAACGAGCCGGAGCTGGCGTCGCGGCGCGCGGGCGGGTCGGTGGTGTGGGCGAACGACGAGCTGTTCGCCGAACGGGAGAATCTGATCAAACCGGCGCCCGCCGAGTTCCAGCGCTGGAACTTCGGCCACAAGGGCCAGATCTACGACGGCTGGGAGACCCGCCGGCGCCGCGAACCCGGTTGTGACCAGGCGGTCGTCCGGCTCGGGCTGCCCGGTGTGGTGTCCGGTGTCGTCGTGGACACCTCGTTCTTCACCGGTAACTACCCGCCGTTCGCTTCGGTGGAGGCGCTCACGGTGGACGGCTATCCGAGCCCCGAGGAGCTGGCCGAAGCGGACTGGACGACCATCGTGCCGCGTTCCCCGCTCAGCGGCGACACGGCCAATCACTTCGCGGTCGAGTCCGCTCGCCGCTACACGCATGTGCGGCTGACGATCTACCCGGACGGCGGCGTGGCCCGGTTCCGCGTGCACGGCCGGCCCGTCGCCGATCCACGCCTGCTCGACCTGGCCTCGCTCGACCTGGCCGCGCTGGAGAACGGCGCGCGGATCGCCGACTGCAGCAACATGTTCTACTCGTCTCCGGCCAACCTCATCTCACCCGGCTTCGCGAGCGTGATGGGGGAGGGCTGGGAAACCGCGCGCCGCCGCGACGACGGCAACGACTGGGTGCTCGTCGAACTGGCCGCGGCCGGCGTGCCGAGGCTCGCCGAGCTGGACACCACCCACTTCAAGGGCAACGCGCCCGGCTGGGCCTCGTTGCGCGGAAAGTCCGGGGACACCTGGTTCGAGGTCCTGCCCCGTACCCGTCTGCAACCCGATACCCGGCACCGGTTCCTCCTTCCCCAGCCGCGCGAACTCACCCATCTCCGGCTCGACGTCTATCCCGACGGCGGAATGGCCCGCCTTCGCCTGTTCGGCGCCCTGACCGAGACCGGGCGGGAGGCCTTCATCCAGCGGTTCGAGGACTCCACCGCGTCTTGAGCGCTTTCTCACGAGGATGAAGGTGACGCGGTGGTCGACGGGGTGGTCGCTGCTTCCGGGTTGTCGGGGGCCGACGTGGTGGCGCCTGAGGAGGTTGCGTCCGGTTCACCGTCCTCCCCGGGTGCCGGACGCCGACGGCGGGGCAGCAGCAGTGGGCTGGCGAGGATGAGCAGGCCCGCCACCGTGATAGCCGTGCGGGGGCTGGTGATGTCGGCGAGTACGCCACCCAGCGCGCTGAAGACGGCGATGGACGCCTGCTGGCCGATCGACCAGGCCGACAGGGTGCGGGCGACGAGGTGCCGGGGGGTGTGTTCGAGCCGGTAGGTGGCGAGCACCGGGCTGAACAGGCTCATGCTGACGATGATCGCCAGCTCGACCGCCATCACGGTGACCAGGCCGGTGACGCCGGGACCGACGAAGGCCAGGCCGATCAGCCAGACGGCGCGCAACGCGCCGACCGTCCGGAGGACCCGGTGCTGCCCATAGCGAACCACCACCCGGCGGGCCAGCCGGGAGCCGATGAGTCCGCCGACGCACGGGGCGGCGAAGGCGAGACCGTACTGCCAGGGCGGGAACCCGAGCTGGCGGAGCAGGAGCACGGCCAGCAGCGGTTCGGTCGTCATGATCAATCCGTTGACGAGCATGTTGTTCAGGTAGAGCGCCCGCAGCCCGGAATGGGTCAGGATGTGACGCCAGCCGTCGAGCAGTCCACCGGCCTGGCCCGGGTTTCGACCGGATCTGGGCGGGGGATCTTCCCGCCCGCGAATCGCGGTGATGCCGAGCGCGGAGAGCAGGTAGCTGAGCGCGTCGGCCACCACGGTGGTGACCGGCCCGAACAGCCCGATCGCCGCGCCGCCCAGCGGCGGACCGATCGCCATGGAACTCCAGTTCGTCGACTCGAACCGCGCGTTCGCCACCAGCAGGTCGTCGGACCGGACGACGGTCTTGAGGTAGGCGCCGCTGGCCGCGTTGAAGGCGATCTTGGCCGCGGCGACCACGGCCGAGACGACGAGCAACTGGACGAAACTGAGCCGGCCGAAGGCATAGGCGGCCGGAACCGTGGCCATGACCGCGAACCGGGTCACGTCCATCGCGATCATCACCGGCCGCTTGCGGTGGAACTCCACCCACGGTGCGAGCCGTACCGCGATCAGCGCGCCCACGGCCGGCCCCACCGCGGACAGCACGGACACCTCGGCCGGGCTGGCATGCAGCGCCAACACGGCGATGAACGCGAAGGCCCCGAATCCCAGCCCGGACCCATACGCGCTGACCGCACAGGCCGCCCACAGCCAGCCGAACCGTCGCCCCAGGGATCTTCTTGCCACCAAGCTCCGTGCCTTTCGCTCGCAGGACACAACTCGCCGTTGGATCGCTGCGAATCAAAGCAAGGCCGGGAAGCGGGATCAAACAACCGACGCGGCGGCGAGCCACAACCCTTCGTTGTCCCGGTAGGGCATGGATCTCACAGGGCTCTCGACGCCGCGACCACCTTCGTCGCTGCGGACGCCGGCCGGCTCCGGCAAGCCGCCGCGGCGCCCTCGACCCTCGGGAGAGGGCACACCTAGCCCTCCAACGTCCAGGTTTCGCCGGGTTCGAGCAGATGGAGGCGGTCGGTCAGGCCCAGGTTGGCGAAGGCCTTGCGGAGGCGTTCGGGGCCCTCACTGAAGTGCTTCCAGCCGCGGGTGTGCAGGGGCACCACATGGCGCGCGCCCAGGATCCGGGTGGCGCCGGCCGCGTCGTCGCTGGTGAGCGTGAGCGGCGCCCCGTTGAACAGCGAGGTCTTGGCCGCCCCGGCGAACAGCAGCGCCACGTCGACCTTCCGCAGCCGCCGGGAGATCTGCTGCACCACCTCCAGCGACGCGTTGTCACCGCTGATGTAGACCGTGGGCAGATCGGCGCCGCTCAGCACGAACCCCGTGACCTCACCGGTGATCCGCTCGCAGCCCGGTGGCCCGTGCTGTGCCGGCACGGAGGTGACCTCCAGGCGCCCCAGCCGGATCGTCGCCCACGGGGGCAGACCCTGCGCGGTGCCGCCGAGCCGGGCGGCGCCGCTGAGCGTCGTCAACGTCAGCAGGGTGCCCTCGACGAACCGGCGCCCGCCGGGATCCAGGTTGTCCGCGTGCTGGTCGTGGGACAGCAGCACGGCGTCGACCTCGCCGATGTCCTGCGCTGTCAGTCCGGGTTCCTCGGTCTTGGTCAGGGGCCGTCCCGGGGTGGTCTCGTGGACACCGGCCGGGCTGAACGTCGGATCGGTGAGCAGGCGCTTGCCCCCGATCTCCAGGAGGGCGGTCGGCCCCCCGACGAACGTGACTCGCAGATCTTGCGTCATGGCAGCCGTAACTTTCCGCGTGCGTGCATTTCTCTCCCGCCGATCACGGCTTCGTCTGGCGGCGTGAACTGATCACTCCGGTGTTGAACCCGGCCAGATGCAGCCCGCCGGCGAACCGTGCGTGCTCGATCTTGACGCAGCGGTTCATCACCACGTCGAGTCCGGCCCCGGTGCCGCGCTCGGCCACCGGCTCGTGCCACAGCCCGAGTTGCAGCCACAGGGTGCGGGCCCCCGCGTCGATGACCTCCTCGGTCACCTGAGGGAGGTCGTCGTGCCTGCGGAACACACTGACCAGATCGACGCCGCCGGGGACTTCCGCGAGCGACGGGTACACGGGCTGCCCGAGGAGTTCACTCAGGCGCGGGTTGACGAAGTTGACCCGGTACCTGCTGGAAGAGAGCAGGTAGGTGGCGACGAAGAAACTCGGCCGCGCCGGGTTGTTCGAGGCGCCGACGAGGGTCACCGACTTCGTCCGGGAGAGGATGCCCAGGCGGTCCCGGGCCGTGGGCGCGGTCCAGCTCTTCATGCTTTCACCGCCGCCGTCAGCGCCTGGTCGATGTCCCACCGGATGTCCTCGACGTCCTCCAGGCCGATCGAGAGCCGGATCAGGTCCGGACCGACGCCACCGGCCCGCAACTGCTCGTCGGACAGTTGCTGGTGCGTGGTCGAGGCGGGATGGATGACCAGCGAGCGGGAGTCGCCGATGTTCGCCAGGTGTGACAGCAGTTCGGCCGATTCGACGAACTTCTCGCCCGCCGCGCGCCCGCCCTTGAGGCCGAAGGAGAACACGGCGCCCGGCCCCTGCGGCAGATACCGCCGGGCCCGCTCGTAGTGCGGGTGATCCGGCAGCCCGGCATAGCTCACCCACGCTACGCGGTCGTCGGCCGCCAGGAATTCCGCGATCGCGCGCGCGTTCGCGACGTGCGCGTCCATCCGGTGCGGAAGCGTCTCGACTCCTTGCAGCAGCAGGAATGCCGAGTGCGGCGAGAGCACCGCGCCGATGTCGCGCAACTGCTCTGCGCGCAGCCGCGTGCAGAACGCGTACTCGCCGAAGTTCTCCCAGTACCGCAGCCCGCCGTAGGACTCGACGACCTCGGTCATCCGGGGGAACTTTCCGTTGCCCCAGTTGAACTTCCCGGACTCCACCACGATCCCGCCCAGGGTGGTGCCGTGCCCGCCGAGGAACTTCGTCGCCGAGTGCAGCACGATGTCGGCACCGAACTCGATCGGCCGGCACAGGTAGGGCGTGGCGACGGTCGCGTCGACGACCAGCGGGATGTCGTGCGCGTGCGCGAGATCGGCGAGCGCTGCGAGGTCCGCGATGCCGCCGCTCGGGTTGCCGATCACCTCGGTGTAGAGCAGCCGCGTCCGTTCGGTGATGGCCGCGGCGTAGGCGTCGATGTCGTCGCCGGCCACGAACGTCGTGTCCACACCGAACCGGCGCAGCGTCCCGTCGAGCTGGGTCACGGTCCCGCCGTAGAGGCCGCTCGCGGCGACGATGTGGTCACCGGCTTCGGCCAGTGCGGAGAAGGTCAGGAACTCCGCGGCCTGCCCGCTCGCCGTGGCCACGCCGCCGATCCCGCCTTCCAGGCTGGCGATCCGCTCTTCGAAAGCCGCCACGGTGGGATTGCCGATGCGGCTGTAGATGTTGCCGTACTTCTGCAGCGCGAACAGGTTCGCCGCGTCGGCCGCGTCTTCGAAGACGAAACTCGTGGTCTGGTAGATCGGTACCGCTCTGGCCCCGGTCGCCGGATCCGGTGTGCCGCCGGCATGCAGCGCACGGGTGCGGAAGCCCCAGCTTCGTTCACTCACAAAGCGACCGTACCGAGTTTTCGGCTCCGTGGGCTATCTCTCCATCCCGCGGGAAGGGAACATCGTGCCCGGTCCTGGTTGTTGTCGCAGGTGAAGCGTCCATCCACGACCGGAAGAAGAGGCGAAGTGCCTGGTACGCAACAAGCGCTCGGCGGTGTCTTCACACTCGGTGGGGACCTGCCGGTGCACCGGCTCGGATACGGCGCCATGCAGATCACCGGTCCCGGGGTCTGGGGCGAGCCGGCGGACCGGCCTGGCGCGATCGCCGTGCTGCGGCGCGCCGTCGAACTCGGCGTCGACTTCATCGACACCGCGGATTCCTACGGCCCCCACGTCAGCGAGGAACTGATCCGCGAGGCCCTGCATCCTTACCCGGAGAACCTGGTCATCGCCACGAAAGGCGGGCTGGTCCGGCCCGGTCCTGGCGCGTGGGTTCCGCTGGGCAGGCCGGCCTATCTCCGTCAGGAGGTGGAGCTGAGCCTGCGCCGGCTGGGCACCGACCGGATCGATCTGTACCAGTTGCACCGGATCGATCCCGAAGTGCCCTTCGCCGACCAGATCGGCGAGCTGCGCCTGCTGCGGGACGAGGGCAAGATCCGGCATATCGGACTGTCCGAAGTGGACGTTCCGCGGCTGGTGGAGGCGCAGGCGATCGTCCCGGTCGTGAGCGTGCAGAACCTGTACAACCTGTCCGACCGGCACCACGAGGCGGTGCTGGACCACGCGACCGAGCACGACATCGCCTTCATCCCGTGGTTCCCGATCGCCACCGGTGAGCTGGCCAAGCCGGGCGGCGTGCTCGACCAGGCCGCGCGGGACCACGGCGCCACCGCGGCCCAACTGGCGCTGGCCTGGCTGCTGCGCCGGTCGCCGGTCGTGCTGCCCATCCCGGGCACCCGGTCGGTCGAGCATCTGGAGGAAAACGTCGGGGCGGCCGGCATCCAGCTCACCGATGCGGAGTTCGCGCGGCTGTCCGACCTCGCGGGCTGAACCGCTCGCCGGATCAGGACGCGGTCAGCGCCGTCCGGATGCGGCGGTCGCGGTCGGCGGGGAGCTGGCGGGGGCAGCTCACGCACTTGGGTTGGCCCACCTGATAAATGAGGCAGCAGGAGGCGCGGCGCACGACGAGGTGTGCGCCGAAGGTGAGGTAACGCGGCGCGGGCATTCGCCGCCCGATCGCGGCGACCAGCGGTGCGGCGAGGTCGGGCGCACCGTTCCACACCAGGCGATTCGCGATCGAGTCGGTCGCGATCGCCCACAGCGCGGGGGAGTGTGCGCCGGTGACGGCCGTGACGGCCGTGATCGCGGCGTCGAGTGCTTCGCCCATCGCGGAGCCGACTTCAGGGAGACCGCCGTCGAGCTGCCCGCTGGATCTCGAGTCCAGGAGCCGGCCATCGGCGGTCTCCTCGAGGGTGATCGCGTCCAGCGCGGGATCGGCGGCCGGTCCGGTGCCCGCGAGCGCGTGCAGCGCCGGCGCGACCAGCACCGAGGACGCCGAATACCACCAGATGGTGCCCAGGACCTCGACCGGTGCGCACCCGTAACGCCGCGCCGCCAGACCGATCCGCGACCGCAGCCAGCCGGGGTCGGTGATGCTCCTCGCCGGTAGGAAGCTCACCGGGTCAATCTACGCGGCCGGTACACCGACACCAGGAACGAAGCCGTCACCGTGACCGGTTCGTCGATCCGGTCCAGGCGTGCCAGCCGGCGCGGGTGATGCGCGGTCGGGCCCATCAGCACGATCCGGCGCACGTCGTCGGGGGCCAGGACGAGTTCCGCGTCGTGCTCCTGCCGGTGTGCCGGCTCGAAAAATCCGGCGAGGCTCTCGTCGAGCCGCTCCTCCTTGCGCCGGTCCACTTCCAGGAGGTCCACAACGGACGCCAGCTCGCGCAGGTGACCGGGTCGCGGCGACACCACGACCAGCACGCCGCCGGGGTCGAGCACCCGATGGAACTCGGGCCCGTTCCGCGGCGCGAAAACGTTCAGCAGCACCGCCGCCGACCCGGTCGCCACGGGCCACGGTTCCCACAGGTTCCACGTCACCGCGCCCAGTCGCTCGTGCGCCCGCGCCGCGCGGCGAAGCGCCAGCGCCGACACGTCCAGCGCGAGCCCGGTCGCCGCCGGGTGCCGGTCGAGGACCCGCGCGAGGTAGTAGCCCGTGCCCGCACCGGCGTCCACGACGAGACCCGAGTCCGCGTCCGGGGTCTGTCCGGCGACGAGGTCGGCCAGTTCGGCGTAGTGCCCGGCGGCGAGGAACTCGACCCGGGCGGCCACCATCTCCGCGGTGTCCGCGGTGCCGGCGCCGACCCGGGCGTGCAGCAGGTTCACGTACCCCTGCCGGGCGAGATCGAAGGAATGGCCGTTCGGGCAGCGCAGTGTCCGGCCGGCGAGCTCGACGGGCGCACCGCACACCGAACACCGCAGTGCCCGCACGACCGGGCCGGGAAGCGTCATGGTCCCATCTCAGCAGACCCCCGAGTCGGACCCCGGAGCCGGCGCACGGCGACCGCCTCGCCGCCGGGAAACGGTGTCCGCCGCCCGCGCCCGTTCCGTGCGCCGTTTTCCTTGCGTCACCACGGAAATGCGGGGCTCCCGCGAAAAGAAGGCGCGAAGGTCGTTCGGGGACGGTTTCCGGTGTTCCGGTGAGCGAGCCGGCGCTGTCGCTCAGGGTGAGCAGTGATCGCGCATGGTGGTCACCACGCGTCACACCGCCGGGTGTGGGCCGGTCCGGACGGAGCAGCGCCCGGTCCGCCGAAGCGCGTATGGTCGCGGGCGGTGCGTCGACTACTCAGCGTATCTGACTACGACGTTTCGTAGACCGACATTATCGACCGGGTAACAGGAAACGTTCTCGTAACAAGAGCGCGCCCACAGTTCACCCCGGTGAAACCTGTCAGGCCGCCCCGTGAAACACGCAAAATCAAAACTCCCGGGCAATATCCGTAATCGGGAGGACGATGTGCTGAACGCAGGAGACACCGCATGGGTGTTGGCCGGCGCCGCGCTGGTCATGCTCATGACACCAGGGTTGGCGTTCTTCTACGGCGGCATGGTCCGCGCGAAGAGCGTCCTGAACATGCTCATGATGAACTTCATCTGTCTGGCGATCGTGTCGGTGCTGTGGGTCCTGTACGGCTTCGGCGAGTCGTTCAGCAGTGACGCCTTCGGCGGCCTCATCGGGAACTTCTCGAACGCCGGATTCGCCAACACGTGGGGTCATCTCGCCGGTCTGGCCACCGCGGCCACCGACACCTCGCCCGCGGTCCCGTGGCCGGGTTCCGACGCGATCCCGGTTCTCGCCTTCGCCATGTTCCAGCTGATGTTCGCGGTCATCACGCCGGCGCTGATCTCCGGCGCGATCGCCGACCGGGTGAAGTTCTGGGGCTGGGCGCTGTTCGTCGTCATCTGGGTGACGGTCGTGTACTTCCCGGTCGCGCACTGGGTCTTCG
The DNA here is from genome assembly GCA_035685725.1 of Amycolatopsis sp. Lineage (GTDB taxonomy): Bacteria > Actinomycetota > Actinomycetes > Mycobacteriales > Pseudonocardiaceae > Amycolatopsis_E. The sequence goes on from DASSAD010000243.1 coordinate 10,370, forward strand.
CCTTCGACGGCTACATGGGCCCCAACGCGGTCGGCGGGTGGATCGCCAACCAGCTCAAGGCGTTCGACTTCGCGGGTGGAACCGCGGTCCATATCAATGCCGGTGCCGCAGGGCTCGCGCTGGCCATCGTGCTCGGCAAGCGCAAGGGCTGGCCCAAGGACACCGGCCGCCCGCACAACGTGCCCTTCGTCCTGCTCGGCGCCGCGCTGCTGTGGTTCGGCTGGTACGGCTTCAACGCCGGTTCCGCGCTCAGCGCCGGTGACCTCGCCGGTGTCGCCTTCACCAACACCACCGTCGCCACCGCCGCCGCCGTGCTCGGCTGGCTGCTCGTGGAGCAGATCAAGTTCGGCAAGCCGACCACGCTGGGCGCGGCCTCGGGTGCGGTGGCCGGCCTGGTCGCCATCACCCCGGCGTGTGGTTTCGTCACCCCGCTCGGTTCGATCGCGATCGGCGTGATCGCCGGCGCGGTGTGCGCGCTGGCGGTGAGCCTCAAGTACCGGTTCGGTTTCGACGACTCTCTCGACGTGGTCGGTGTGCACCTGGTCGGCGGTCTGATCGGCACGCTGCTGATCGGTTTCTTCGCCACCGCGAGCGTGAACTCGGCCGGCGGCAACGGGTTGTTCTACGGCGGTGGCTGGAGCCAGCTCGGCAAGCAGGCCATCGCGGCCTTCGCGGTCATGGGCTACTCCTTCGTCCTGAGCCTGATCATCGGCTACATCATCAAGGCGGCCGGTGGTTTCCGGATCAGCACCGAGGACGAGGTCAGCGGCATCGACGAGGCGCAGCACGCGGAAAGCGCGTATGACTTCGGTGGCACGACCATCGGTCACGGTGGCACCACCCCGGCTCCGGTGCCGTCCAAGGACGGCGCGGCCCTGGAAGGGAGCAAGGCATGAAGCTGATCACCGCGATCGTCAAGCCGTTCACTCTCGACGACGTCCGCGCGGCGCTGGAGCAACTCGGCGCGCTCGGCATGACCGTCAGCGAAGTGCAGGGCTACGGTCGACAGAAGGGACACACCGAGGTCTACCGCGGCGCGGAGTACTCGGTCGACTTCGTGGCCAAGCTCCGGATCGAGGTCGTCACCGACGACGCGAACGTGGAGAAGGTGATCGAAGCCATCGTCAACGCCGCGCACACCGGCAAGATCGGCGACGGCAAGGTCTGGGTGACCCCGGTGGAAACCGTGGTCCGTGTTCGGACGGGCGAACGCGGCACCGACGCCCTGTGACCGACCTGTGACGCCGGTGCCGTCACGGCGACAACGCGACCATCACGGCCGTGCCATCGCGGGGTTCCGCCCGGCGGTGGCACGTCCGGCCAGTAACAGTGAGGTGATCATGGCAAGGCTCGCCCAGGACACGCGAGGAAACTCGCGTGTGACGATCGACGCCGGATTCTAGGCGGGGCGATGGTTCTCGGGGGGGAACTCGCGAAAGCGGCGGACCGGCTGCTGGCAGGAAGGCACGGACGGCTCGGCGCCGCGGCGCTGCGTGCCGCCCTGGTCGACCTCTACGAGTTCTGGCTGAGCAAGGCCGCCGCGGAGGCCGGGGTGAACACCGCCGAACCCGGTGTCGCGCTGGTCGCGGTCGGCGGTCTCGGCCGTCGTGAACTGACTCCGTTCTCCGACCTCGATCTGGTGCTGGTGCACAACCAGAACCCGAAGGTCGGCGAGATCGCGGACGCGCTGTGGTACCCGCTGTGGGACGCGCGCATCGGCCTCGACCACGCGGTCCGGACACCGGGCGAGGCCCTCCAGGTCGCCTCGGAAGACCTGCGCACCGCGATGGGTCTGCTCGATGCCCGGCATCTGGCTGGCGACGGCGAGCTCACCGGCCGGCTCGTCGCGGCCGCCCGCGACCAGTGGCGCCGCACGGCCCGCAAACGGCTGCCCGAACTGGTCGAGTCGGCGCGCAAACGCTGGCAGCGCAGTGGCGAGCTCGCGCAGTCCGCCGAGCCCGACCTCAAGTACGGGCGCGGCGGGCTGCGTGATCTCGGCATCCTGGACGCGCTCGCGGTCGCGCAGCTGATCGACCGCCCTGGCGAGGAACTGCGCCAGGCGAGGGAACTGCTGTTGGACGTGCGCACCGAGATGCGCCGGGAACTCAAGCGCGACCGGGACGTGCTCGGCGCGCCCGAAGCCGAGCTGGTCGCCGCCGAGCTCGGCTTCGGCGACCGGTTCACCTTGGCGCGCCGGCTTTCCGGCGCCGGGCGCGCGGTGAGCTATGCCGTCGACGTGGCGCTGCGGTCCACCGTGGACGTTCCGAAAGGACGGTTCGGCCGACGGCCGGCCCGGGTGCCGCTCGACGAAGGTGTCGTCCTGCACGGCAGCGAGGTCTCGCTTGCCCGGGACGCGGTGCCCGCCAAGGATCCGGCTCTGTTGCTGCGCGTCGCGGCCGCTTCCGCGCGAACCGGAATGCCCATCGCGCACGGGACCCTGCGCATGCTCGCGGACTCGGCGCCGGAGCTGCGCGCCCCGTGGCCGGTGGAAGCGCGGGACGCGCTCACCGAACTGCTCGGCGCGGGACAGGGGCTGGTCGGGGTCGTGGAGGCCTTCGACCGGACCGGCCTGTGGGCGCGGCTGTTCCCGCAGTGGGGCGCGGTGCGGGACCTGCCGCCGCGGTCGCCGGTGCACGCCTGGACCGTCGACCGGCATCTCGTGCAGACCTGCGTGGCGGCGGCCAAGCTCACCACCCGGGTCGCGCGGCCGGACCTGCTGCTGCTCGCGGCGCTGCTGCACGACATCGGCAAGGGCCGCGAGGCGGACCATTCGGAGCTGGGCGCGGCGATCTCGGCACAGGTCGCGCGGCGGATCGGGCTGCCCGATCCCGACGCGGACCTGGTGTCCGCCGCGGTGCGTCACCACCTCCTGCTGCCGCACACGGCCACCCGGCGGGACATCGAGGAGGCGGCCACCATCAACCGGGTCGCCAAGACCGTGGACAACGACGTGGTGCTGCTGGAGCTGCTGCACGCGCTGACGGAGGCGGACTCGGTGGCGACCGGGCCCGGAATGTGGTCGGAGTGGAAGGCGGGCCTGGTGAAGAACCTGGTCGGCCGGTGCCGTCAGGTCATGCAGGGCAAGGGATTCAGTGCGCCGGCCGCGCTCGACCAGCGCCAGCGCGACCTCGTCACGGCGGCCGTGCGGTCCGGCCGGGGCGAGGTGCTGATCAGCTCCGTGGGCAACATGGCGACCGTCGTACTGGCCGTGCCGGCCCAGGTGGAACTTCTCGCGCCCGCGGCCGGCGTGCTCGCCCTGCATTCGCTGGAGGTCCACACCGCGACCCTGCGGGGCTACGGGAACGGGCGGCTCGGCATCTTCGCCGCCTCGCCCAGGTTCGGCTCGCCACCGGACAGCGCGCTGTTGCGCGAGCAGTTCGCCCGCGCGGTCGCCGGTGGTCTCGGGCTGGAGGCGAAACTGGCCGCCAAGGAGCGGGACTATCAGACGCCGCTGCGGACCGCGGCCAAGCCGAACGTGGTGTGGTTCGACGACGAGGCCGGCGGGGCCAGCACGGTCGTGCTGGAGCTGCGGTCGGCCGACCGGATCGGGCTGCTGTACCGGGTCGCGGGCGCCCTGCAGGCGGCCGAGGCGGAGGTGCGGTGGGCGAAGGTCGCCACCCTCGGTGGCGCGGTGGTCGACTCGTTCGCCGTGTCGCCGCGCGGTGGCCGGCTCGATCAGGCGTGGCGCCGCCGCGTCGAGCAGGCGGTGCTCGCGGCGGCTTCCTGACGGGCTTTTCCGGTGGTTCGGCGGACGAACACGGCTGATCGGCGATGATCGAACGAGCACCGTGCGGTGCTCGTTCGCCGTTCGTTCGCCGCTACCCGGATACTCGCGAGTGGACCTTTCGCGTGTCGTGGCGCGAAGATCGGGAGCCCGATGGCAGGATGTCCGCCATGCCGGAGCTCGAACCGTCCGTCCTGCCGGTCACGGTCGCCGCGTCCCATCTGCGGGCCTGCGCCGCCGAACTCGAGAACGCGGAGGTCACCGAGCTCGGGGAGCTCACCGAGGTGATCCACGCTGTCGTGACGGCGCAACGCCACCTTTCGGGCGCGTTCGCCGGCTTCGCCGAGCGTGTCCACGACGGTCATCGCGGCGTGCTGGCCGCGGTGCCCTCGCCGCAGCTCGCCGCGCTCGTCGAGGTGCTCCATGCGGCGGCGAGCGCGTTCGGCTATTCGGCGGACGCGCTGGTGGAAAGCGAGCCGTTGGCTCGTTTTATCGCCGAATCGGCCGGTACGGACACCCGTTTGTAGCTATTCGACCGCGCGTGCGCTCGATACGATTTTCGAATGCGCACAGTGTGGAAAGGCACCATCGGCCTGGGTGACTCCGCCATCCCGGTGCGGGCCTACAGCGCCACCGAGGACCACGGGGCGCCCCTGCATCAGCTGCACCTCACCGACGGTGGGCGGCTGCGGCAGAAGCGCGTGTGCGAGATCGACGGTGAGGAGATACCGCTCGCCGAGGTCGGCCGCGGATACGCCCTGCCCGGCGGTGATGTCGTGATCCTCACCGAGCAGGACCTGGAATCCCTGCCACTGCCCACGGCGCAGTCGATCCAGGTGCTCGGCTTCGTCCGGCCCGGCCGGATCGACCCGGTCTACTACGCCAAGAGTTATTACCTGGAACCGGAAGTGGCCGCGACCAGACCGTACGTGCTGCTCGCCGAGGCCCTGCGGCAGGCGGACCGGGTGGGGATCGTGAAGGTGACCATCCGGCAGCGGGAGATGCTCGGCGCGCTGCGCGTGGCCGACCAGGTGCTCGTGCTCGACACGATGCACTGGCCCGACGAGATCCGGCGGCCGGATTTCCCGTTCCTGCACGACGATGTCGACGTGCGTCTGTCGCATCTGAGGGCCGCGTCGAACCTGATCGAGAACCTGTCCGGGGAGTTCGAACCCGGCGAATACACCGACGACTACACCGCGGCGCTGACCGCGCTGATCGAGGCCAAGGCCGGCGGCCGCGACGTGGTCCAGCCGACCGCGGCCCGGCAGGACTCGGGTGTCGCCGAACTGCTGGACGCGCTGCAGACCAGCGCCCAGGCGCGCGCGGACAAGGACGCGGCGGTGGCCAACGCCGAGGCGGCGTCGGAGCAGGCGAAATCGGCGAGATCGAGAGCCCGCAAGGCCTCCTCGAAGACGCGGTCCGCGCCGAGATCCGCGCGCTGAACGGCCGGATCCGCTTTCTCCGCGCCCTCCGTCGAGACGCGGAGACCTGCCTCTCGTGACGTCCCTGCGCGCTGGAACCGTCTTGGCCGCGCCGTTTGCCGCCGTGCGCCGCGGATCGACCTGCGCAGACCCAGCTGCGCAGGCCGGATCGAGCAGACCGGATCGAGCAGGCCGGATTGAGCAGGCTGGGTGATCAGGCCGGGTGATCAGGCCGGGTGAGCAGGCGGGGTGAGCACTGAGTAGATCCACCTACCACCACTCGGGGATGTTCACGCTGCCGCGCGGATGCCGCCGCCAGGCAGGCTGAAGACGTCGCGCCGGCGGGTGCTCGGACCGCGGGTGAGGCCCCGAATCGGGGTCGCTGGGTCCCGCGATCCGATCGCCGGCGCGATCGCGTGCGGGTGGCTCGGCGAGGGGGCGAGCCACCCGCGCGGCCCACCACTCGGTCACGCCCAGCCATCCGCTCGGCCATCCGCTCAGCCCCGCTTGGTCACCCGTCCGGCCACGGGTACGGCCCGGCCGCCACCGCGGCGGCCCGTCGTTCGAGGCGTCAGGCGTCCGCGACCCGCATCATCAGCTTCGCCGCCATTCCGAGCAGCTCCCGTTCGGTTTCGGTCAACGTCTCGGCCATCGCGTCCGCGAGCCAGCGGCGTTGCTGGTCGCCATACGCGCGCAGCGTCTCCAAACCGTGGTCGGTGATCTCCACCAACACCTGCCGCCCGTCATCGGGGTCGCGCCGTCGCGAGATCAAGCCGTCGCGGTCCAGCGCGGCCAGGACGCGGGTGAGGGACTGCGGATGGATTTTCTCGGCGTCGGCCAGTGCCGTCGGCGTGTGCGTGCCGCCGCGGTACAACCGGCTCAAAACCGTCAGCAGCAGCGGGCTCGGCGCGGTGCGATCCCGCTCCGCCCGCATGCGCAGGGTCAGCCTGACCACCCCCTCGCGCACGACGCGCGACAGGTCGGCGAGGTCGTCGTCAGGCGGCATGCGTCCAGCCTAGGACAACGTTTCGGCACCGACCGTTCGCGTGCTTTCGCGACACCGTCACGGTCGTGACGCGCGCACCGGGCTAGTTCTGCGCGCTGCGCACAAGCCGGGCATAGTGCCCGTCGAGTGCGAGAAGTTCGGCGTGGGTGCCGCGTTCGGCGATCCGGCCGGCGTCGAGTACCACGATCTGGTCCGCGTTTTCCACTGTGGACAGCCGGTGCGCGATCGTGATGGTGGTGCGGTGCGCGGCGAGCCGGTCCAGTTCGGCCTGTACCGACCGTTCGGTGCGGTTGTCCAGCGCGCTGGTGGCCTCGTCGAGGATCAGGATCGCCGGATTCCGCAGCAGGACCCTGGCGATGGCCATCCGCTGCCGTTCCCCGCCCGAGAAGCGGTACCCGCGCTGGCCGACGATCGTGTCGTAGCCGTCGGGGAGGCCGATCAGCGTTTCGTGGATGTGTGCGGCTTTCGCGGCGTGTTCGATTTCTTCGTCGGTCGCTTCGGGTTTGGCGAAACGCAGATTTTCCCGCACCGTGGTGTGGAACAGATAGGTCTCCTGCGAAACCATTCCCACGGCGCCGGCCAGTGAGTCCAGTGTGACGTCGCGGATGTCCACGCCGTCGACGAGCACCTGCCCCGCGGTGGGCTCGTAGAGCCTGGCCACCAGGTAGGCCAGCGTCGTCTTGCCTGATCCCGTGGCGCCCACCAGCGCGGTGGTGGACCCGCCGGGGATCCGAAGATCGATGTCCGAAAGCGTCGGAGCGTCGGAGTAGCCGAACGACACCCCGGAAATCCGTACGTCGCCGCGTTGCACCTCCAGGTGCTTCGCGTCCGGCCGGTCCGTGATTTCCCGGGGCAGGTCGAGCACCTCGAAGATGCGCGCGAACAACGCCGTCGAGGTGGCGAAGTTCTGGCCGACCGACTGCATCGCCGTGGCCGGTGCGATGAGCCGGTTCAGCATGCTGGTGAACGCCACGATCGTGCCGATCGAGGCCGGGCTCGCGCCGGAAGCCAGTGCCAGCCCGGCCAGCCAGTAGACGAGCGCGGGAACGCTGGTGAGGGCGGTGCGCCGGGAGGCCATCTGCCACCGTCCGGCGAGCGCGGATTCCCTTTCCAGGCGCGAGATCTCGCGCGACTCCGTGGCGAATCGCTCGCGCAGCACCCGTCCGCTGCCCATGGTCTTGGTGAGCAGCACCCCGGCCACCGACAGGGATTCCTCGACCAGCGTGGTCAGCTGCGCGAGCCGGTGCTGGCGGCCGCGGGCCAGCGATCGGCGTTTCCTGCCCAGCCGCAGCGTGAACAGCAGGAACAGTGGAACCACGATGAGCCCGAGGATCGCCAGCTGCCAGTCCAGGACGAACAGTGCGACCGCGATGGCCACGGTCGTGATTCCGTTGCCCACCACGGAGTTCACCGTCGTGTTGACGACGTTGTCCACACCACCGACGTCGTTGAACACGCGGGAGAGCACTTCGCCGGTGCGGGTCTGGGTGAAAAAGCCCAGCGACATCCGTTGTAGATGGTCGTAAACGGACACGCGTAGGTCGTTCATGACCAGTTGGCCGATGGTGTTGGCGACGCCGGTCGTAGCCACGCTCATGGCGCCGCTGCCCAGGGACGAGCCGATCATCCCGATCGCGAGCAGGCTGAGCAGCAGGGTGTCACGGTGCGGGAGGGCGACATCGAGGATCTCGCGGAGGAAGATAGGGGCGGCGACACCCAGCACCGCCTGCACGGTGAGCAGGAGCAGCAGCCACGCCAGGCGCCACCGGTAGGGACGGAACAGCGCGAGGACCCGCCGCAGCGGCACCCGCTGATCGGCGTCCTGCTGCGTCTCGGTCAGCAAGGTCATAAACGGGAGCGTACTAATTTACGCCATCCGGCTCGACGGGTTTTCGAGATCTCGGGTATTTTAGTAAACGAAGTTTTACTACCGGGGTGAGTGGGTACCCTGGAGAAGCAATCCCGACCAGCTGGAGCGTGCACACCCGTGTTCGACACTCTCTCCGACCGGCTCACCTCGGCCCTGCAGAGCCTGCGGGGCAAGGGAAAGCTGACCGACG
>DASSAD010000244.1:0-31214 GCA_035685725.1 Amycolatopsis sp.
CCGGGAGATCTTCGGCGATCGGCTGTACGAGGCGATGCGCGAGGTCAAGCGCATCTTCGACCCGGCGACCATCATGAACCCCGGCAAGATCGTCGATGCTCCGTCCATGACCGAGAACCTGCGGGACCCGGCGCTCCCGCCGGCCGCTCCCCTCCGTACGCGGCTGTCCTTCGAAGTCGTCGGCGGGATGCGCGGCGCCGCGGACCGGTGCATGAACATCGGGGTATGCCGCAAGAGCGACACCGGCGTCATGTGCCCCTCCTACATGGCCACCCGGAGGGAGGAGGACTCCACCCGCGGGCGCGCCAACGCGCTCGTGAAGGCGCTGTCGGAACCGGATCCGGCGACGGCGCTCGGCGACGAGCGGCTGCACGAGGTCCTCGACCTGTGCCTGATGTGCAAGGCGTGCAAGAGCGAGTGCCCGCTCGGGGTCGACATGGCGACCTTGAAGAGCGAGACGCTCTCCCATCACCACGACGTCCACGGTGTGCCGCTTCGGTCGCGGGTCTTCGGCGCGATCCGCACCCTCAACCGCCTCGGCTCGCTGACCGCGCCGCTGTCGAACCTGCCCGGCCGGATCGGGTTCCTGCGCCGCCTGCTGGACCGGGCGCTGGGCATCACCGCGGCCCGCCCGCTGCCGAAGTTCGCGCGGGTCAGCCTGCTCCGCTGGTTCCGGCGCCGCATGCGCCGCCCCGCCGCCGAAGGGGCGCTGGGCACGGTGAACTGGCTCGCCGACTCGTTCACCACGTTCACCGAACCGCACATCGGGCGGGCGGCCATCGAACTGCTGGAGCGGGCCGGCTGGCGGGTCGAGCTGGCTGGAGGAGGCTGCTGCGGCCGGGCGAGCCTGTCCAAGGGATTGCTGGACGACGCGAAGAAGAAGGCGTCGGCGCTGGTCACCTCGCTCGCGACGGAGACGGAGCCGAATTCGCCGATCGTGGGCTGTGAACCGTCGTGCGTGTTCACCCTCCGCGACGAGCATTCCGCGCTGCTCGGAGATTCCGCCGCGGTGCGCGCGGTCGCCGGCCGGGTCCGGCAGGTCGAGGAACTGCTCGGCGAGGCGATCGAACAGGGCCGGCTGAGCCTGCGCGCGGACTCCTGGCTCGCCGGGCGGCGGATCGTCTTCCACGGGCACTGCCACCAGAAGGCCGAGGTCGGCACGGCGGCCACGCTCGCGCTGCTCCGGCGGATCCCCGGTGCGCAGGTGGTGGAGATCGACGCGGGCTGCTGCGGGATGGCCGGTTCGTTCGGGTTCGAGTCGGAACACTACGAAACCTCCATGACCGTCGGCGGCGACCGGCTCTTCCCCGCGCTGGCGGCCGAGCCCGAAGACACGGTCGTCGCCGCGACCGGGGTTTCCTGCCGGCAGCAGATCTTCCACGGAGCCGGGCGCACCGCGTGGCATCCGGTCGAGCTCGTTCACGAGGCGCTGGGCGGCCTCGAGAAGAATCGGGAGTCCTGATGCGCATCGTCCGCTACAGCCTCGACGGCAGGATCGGCCGCGGCGCCGTCGTCGAGGATCTGGTCCACGAGCTTCCCGGTGACGGCCCCGGGTCGCCGGGCCGGGCCGTCGCGCGGCTGGACGAGGTCGAGTTGCTCGCCCCGTGCGACCCCCGGGTGATCGTCTGCGTCGGCAGCAACTACGCCGGCCAGATCGCCGAGAAGGGCCGCCCGTGGCCGAAGCAGCCGCACCTGTTCCTCAAGGCCCCCAATGCGATCGCCGGGCCGGACGCGCCCATCCTGCACCCGCCCGAGGTCCAGCGGCTGGAATACGAGGGCGAACTGGCGGTCGTCATCGGGCACACCGCCCGGAATGTGCCGGCCGAGCGGGCCACTGACTTCATCCTCGGCTACACCTGCGCCAACGACGTCACCGCGCACGACTGGCGGTCGGACGGCCAGTGGGCGCGGGCCAAGAGCGCGGATACCTTCTGCCCGCTCGGTCCCTGGATCGAGACCGAGGTGGCGGACCCGGCCGGGTTGGCGCTGTGCACCCGGCTCAACGACCGAATAGTCCAAAAAGGATCGACGGCGGAAATGGTGTTCGGGGTGGCGGAGGTACTCGCCTTCGTCACGCGCTGGATCACCCTCCAGCCCGGCGACGTGGTGCTCACCGGCAGCCCGGCCGGGGTCGGACCGATGGCGCCCGGCGACGTCGTCGAGGTCGAGATCGCCGGGATCGGCACCCTCCGCAACACCGTGGCGGTGCGGGAATGACCCTTTCCGGCGAGCTGTTTTCCGTTCAGTGGCACGGGAAAACCGGGCCAGGGCCGGTTCCGGGTGCGGGTCCGGACACTGTCCACTCGCACTTTTCTGCGGTATGATCGGAGTTTCCCGAGTTGACAGGAAAAGCCGGCGCGATGATGCGGAGGCGACGTTGACGACAGGATCGAACCCACCCCTGACCGGCGTGACCGTGCTGGAGGTCGGCGCGTTCATGGCCGCCCCGTACGCGACGATGCAGTTGGCCGACCTTGGCGCCCGGGTGCTCAAGGTGGAAAACCCCGACGGGGGCGATCCCGTGCGCACCACCGGGCCGTTCATCGACGGGGAAAGCTCACCGTTCGTCCGGCTCAACCGCAACAAGGAATCGGTCACGCTCAACCTCAAGGACGAAGACGACAACGCCGCGTTCCGCGAACTGGTGCGCGAAGCCGACGTCCTGGTCGAGAACCTGCGTCCGGGCGCGATGACCCGCCTGGGACTCGGCTACACCAGTCTGCGCGAGGTGAACCCCCGGCTGATCTACGCGTCGGCGTCGGGCTGGGGCCAGGACGGCCCCCTCGCCCACCTGCCCGGACTGGACATCATGGCGCAGGCGCGCAGCGGCCTGATGAGTGTGACCGGCTTTCCCGGCCAGGAACCCGCGAAGGTCGGCGTCCCGATCTGTGACCTGGTGTGCGCCCTCTACATCGCGCTGGCGGTGACCGCGGCGCTTCGCGAGCGCGAGCGATCCGGCGAGGGGCAGCACATCGACGTTTCCCTGTTCGAGTCGGGCGTCTCCTTCGCGGTCTGGGAAGCCGGCATGTACTTCGGCGAGGGCACCGTCCCCCGGCCCCACGGATCGGCCCATCAGAACAACGCGCCCTACCAGGCGGTGCGCACCGCCGACGGGCACGTCACGATCGGAGCGACCACGCCCAAGAACTGGACGGCGTTCTGTCACACCCTCGGCCTGGACGACCTGCTCACGGATCCGCGCTACGGCAACGCCTACGCACGGCGCCAGCACCGGGACGGGCTCATCGCCTCGATCGAGGAGGTCACCACCACCCGGTCGACGAAGTCCATTGTCGACGATCTGGAGGAGGCCGGGGTGCCGTGCGCGCCGATCGCCGACTACGACCAGGTCTTCCACGACGCGACGCTCGAACAACGCGAATACTTCTGGGACGCACCCCACCCCAAGCTCGGCTCCGTCGAGCAACTCGGCTCCCCCATGCGCTTTTCCCGCACACCCGTGCGACGGGCACATGCCGGGCCGCTGCTGGGCGATTCCACCGCGAAGGTCCTCGCGGAAATCGGCCGGCATCCGGAATCCGGCGAAACCGCGAACCGAAACGGTGATGAACAACAATGACCACCTCCGATGTCGTGATCACCACCGATGGTCCGGTGCTCACGCTCACCTTCAACCGGCCCGACCAGCGCAACGCGATGACCTGGGCGATGTACGACGCGCTCGCGAAGGCCTGCGAACGTGCCGACTCCGACGACGACATCCGCGTCATGCTCCTGCGCGGCGCGGACTCCCGGGCGTTCGTGGCCGGAACCGACATCAGCCAGTTCGCCGAGTTCTCCACCGGCCGCGACGGCGTCGAGTACGAGCAGCGGGTCACCAGAATCCTCGACCGGCTCGAGGCCGTGACCGTGCCGACGGTCGCGGCGATCGACGGCTACTGCGTCGGCGGCGGCCTCGGCATCGCCTGCGCGGTCGACCTCCGGATCGCGACACCCCGGGCGAAGTTCGGCGTCCCGGTCGCGCGCACCCTGGGAAACTGCCTCTCGGCCGCCACCCTCGACCTGCTCGTCCGCCACTTCGGACAGTCCCGCACGATGGCACTGCTGCTCACCGCCCAGCTCATGGACGCCGACGAGGCGCGTGCGGCCGGTTTTCTCGCCGTGGTCACCGAGGATCTGGAACAGGAAACGAAGACCGCCGTCGACCGGATCGTCGGCCAGGCGCCGTTGACGATGTGGGCGGCCAAGGAAACCCTGCACCGGTTGCGGCGCAGCGGCCGGGACGCCGACGTCAGCGACATCGTCTCCCGGGTCTACGGCTCGAACGACTTCCGCTCCGCGGTCAAGGCCTTCGTCGCCAAGGAACGCCCCACCTGGACCGGCCACTAACCCTCCCCACCCGAGTCCCCCCTTCCGGTCCCCGTGTCCCCCCTTCCGGTCCCCGTGTCCTCCCCTCCGGTCGCCGTGTCCCCCCTTCCGGTCCCCGTGTCCCCCGTTCCGGTCGCCGTGTCCTCTCTTCCCGTCGCCGAGTCCCCCCTTCCGGTCCCCGTGTCCCCCGTTCCGGTCGCCGAGTTCTCCGTCCGGCTTTACTTACCGCGGGAAAACAGCCCCTCGCGGGCCGTGACCATTCACCGTCGTCTTTTCGATCTTTTCCGGCACCCGTTCTCCGTTTCGACGCCATGTCGATCTGTAACGCTGGTCACTCGATACTGACATCGACGTGTCCGATTCGTAATGTTACGGCGAATTTGGGAATAACGAGACGGTAACGAACGAATCACTCCAGGTGTCGAGAATGGTGTTGAAATGACGGGCCGCCACAGATCCCGCTCGCGGTCGCGGAAACTGCCCGTGCTCGTCGCGACGACCGCGGCGCTGCTACTGGCGTTCACGGTGTGGGTCACCGGAGGACCTTGGCGCGAGGACACCTCGCACCTCGCGGTCCAGGCCGCTCCGCCGGCGGGCGTACCCGCATCCCCTGCCGCGACCAGCGAGACGCTCCCGACCGCCACACCCTCGACGACGAGCGTGCTCCCCGCACCGCCGCCGCCCGCACCACCACCGTCCGTGCAGTCCTCGTCGTCGTCGCGGTCTTCGTCCAGGTCGACAGCCCCAGGTAGCACGACCAGCGCGAAGCCGCCGACCAGCACGGCCGCCGCGAAGGCCGGCCTACCCTGTTCGACCGTGCTCGACGGGGCTCAGCCGCAGGTCGCACAGGTGGGCAACTACCTCAAGGGCCTGTTCCCGGTCACCTCGATCCTCGGCCGGGGCCCGCGCACCGGCACCAGCGACCATCCCTCCGGGCTAGCGCTGGACTTCATGGTCGGCACCCCGACCGGAAACGCGCTCGCCGATTTCGTCCTGGCGAACCGTGCGAGGCTTGGCGTGAAGTACGTGATCTGGCGGCAGCGTTATAACGACGGCAGCGGATGGACCATGATGGAAGATCGCGGCGGCGTGACCGCGAACCATTACGATCACGTGCACGTCTCGTTCAATTCCGGCGCGGATCCTTCCGTAACCTGCTGATTCACCCCTCGTGTCCCCCGTTCCGGTCGCCGAACTCTCCCTTCCGGTCCGTGAGTTCGCCGTTCCCGCGCGGGAATCGGCATGGTTACGCCTCGATGCGCGACTCGTCACGTGCCGAACCGAATGACCACGCAGCCGAGACCCCGCGTAGTGAAACGATTGCCTTGAGTGGTCCGAGGTCGCAAGGAGGCGGCCGTTCCCGGCCCTTCTTGACAGTCGAGCCGACCTGCCCGAAGCCTCCCTGCGACCTCGCCACGCGCGCGCGCCCACAAGCACACGGAAAGCGGACCGCGGCCGCCGGTCTCAGTCGGCGATGATGGCCGGGTCGCTGGTGCTCGCCTGACCCGTCTCGACGTGGCCGGCCAGACGGCGCAGGAATGCACTGTCCTGATCGGACACCACCGAGAGGTCGTACCAGCCGTTGCTGGTCCCGGCATCGACGGTCGCGGTGACTCGCGTGCCGGGCTGAAGCACATGCGTTGTCGGTCGCGCATTGCCGTAGGCGTCGGTGACGGTGAGCCGGACGGTGGCCGTGCCGTTGTTGGTGAAACCGAGCAACACCTGACTGGAGCTGCCCACGTGACGTGCCGTCACCTCGGGTCCGACGCCGCCGCCGGAGAACCGGCGAAGAAAACCGTTGGGACCGTGGACGGTGAAGTCGTAACCACCGGTAAAGGGCAGATCTCCGGAAAGTGTCTTCCCCGCGCCGACCGTGTAGGTCCACGGCCCGCCCGGGGTCGAGGGCGAGGTGACGTGGAAGCCGGCACCGAGCCCACCCGAGTTGGCGAAGTTGACGGTGAGCCGCCCGGCCATGACCGTGGCATCGGCCGCCAGCTCGTACGGGAGGGGACGGGCCGGGCGCAGCCCGCGCTCCTGCTTGGGCAGCGCGGGATTCGCGGGCACCACGGGCACGTAGTCGGGGTGACGGTTGTTGTCCGGTGGAAGGTAGCCGGAGGTGTCGGGCAGCGACGGGACGCCGTCATCGGTCTTCGTGAAGTCGAAGGCCGCGGTGAGATCGCCGCAGATGGTGCGCCGCCACGGCGAGATGTTGGGCTCGTGCACACCGAAGCGCCGCTCGATGAACCGGATGATGGAGGTGTGGTCGAAAACCTCCGAGCAGACCCAGCCGCCCTTGCTCCACGGGGAAACCACCATCATGGGCACGCGCTGGCCGAGCCCGTAGGGACCGGCGGGGTTCGCGGCCGAACCAGCGTAAAGATCCCCCGACGTATCCACAGTGGACGCTCCCTGCGCGGGAGAAGACGCGGGGTAAGGCGGAACGACGTGATCGAAGAACCCGTCGTTCTCGTCGTAGGTCACCAGTAGCGCTGTCTTGCTCCACACATCCGGATTGGACGTGAGGGCATCGAGCACCTGGGAGAGATACCAGGCACCATAGTTGACCGGCCAGTTCGGATGCTCGCAGAAGGCCTCGGGTGCGACGATCCAGGAGACCTGAGGCAGGTTCCCGTTTTTCACGTCCGACTTGAGGATGTCGAAGAACCCGTCACCCTGCTTCGCGTTCGTGCCCGTGCGAGCCTTGTCGTACAACGGGTTTCCGGGCGCTGCGTTGCGGTACTGGTTGAAGTACAGCAGCGAGTTGTCGCCGTAGTTGCCGCGGTACGCGTCCTCGATCCACCCCCAGGACCCGGCGGCGTCCAGACCATCGCCGATGTCCTGGTAGATCTTCCAGTCGACTCCGGCCTGCTCCAGCCTCTCCGGGTAGGTCGTCCAGGAATAGCCGGCCTCGTCGTTGCCCAGTACCGGGCCGCCGCCCTTCCCGTCGTTGCCGACATAGCCCGTCCACATGTAGTAGCGGTTCGGGTCGGTCGAGCCCATGAACGCGCAGTGGTAGGAGTCGCAGATGGTGAAGGCATCGGCGAGGGCATAGTGGAACGGGATGTCCTCGCGGGTGAGGTAGGCCATCGTGGTGGTGCCCTTCGCGGGTACCCACTTGTCGTAGTTCCCCTGGTTCCACGCGGCGTGCGTGTCGTTCCAGGAGTGCGGGAGGTCCTGAATGAACTGCAGGCCGAGATTGTCCGCATCGGGACGGAACGGCAGAATATCCCGGGCGCCGTCGGACTGGTTCCACACCGGCTTCCCACTGGGCTGGACCACCGGACGCGGGTCACCGAATCCTCGCACGCCGCGCAACGTGCCGAAGTAGTGGTCGAAGGAACGGTTCTCCTGCATGAGAACCACGATGTGTTCCACATCCTGCACGGTTCCGGTGCGCCGGAAGGCCGGGATTTCGGCAGCTCGGGCGATACTGCTCGAGAGCAGGGATGCAGCAGCCGTGCCACCAGCCAGTTGCAGGAACCGCCTGCGGTTGGTGTGGGTCATGTGGTGTCCGCCTTCGAATCGAGCGCCGCGCAATCGGGTGCGGTGCCGGGCAAGTATCTGCGGTCGATCGAGAACATACCGCAGTCCGCACGGCGAACTCCCGGGGAAATTCTCGTTAACCCGGATGTCGTCTGGACCATTTCCGTCAAAACGGGCGAGGTGTCCGGGGGTCAGCGGACCCGCGCGCGTCGGGGTGCGTGGCTGGGGTCTGCAAGGCTGTCGGGCTTGATCGATCCGAGATCGGGGGCGAACCCGGGTGGGATCGCCGGCGGGGCCGTTGCCGGCGCCGGCGATCGTCGTGCGCGCTCCCGGTCCGCAACGGGGAACTCGCCAACCGGAACAGGGGACACGGCGACCGGAGCAGGGGACACGGCGACCGGACCGGAGGACACGGCGACTGGAGGAGGGGACACGGGGACAGGACGAGGGGACACGGGGGCTGGAGCGGGGGACACGGCGGGGGTAGGTCAGAGGTCGCGGGTGGGGGTGCGGGGTACGCGGCGGCCGCGGCCGGCCTGGCCGCTGACCGCACCGTCGGCATAGATCACCTCGCCGCGGCTGATGGTCTGGATCGGCGCGCCCACGACGTCCCAGCCCTCATACAGGCTGTAGCCGGAACGGCTCATCCCGTCGGCTCCGACGACGGGGCGTCGCGCGTCCGGGTCCCAGACGACCAGGTCGGCGTCGCTGCCCACGGCGATCGTCCCCTTCCGCGGGAACAGGCCGAACAGTTTCGCCGCGTTGGTCGCCGTGACCTCGACGAAGCGCTGCAACGACAACCTCCCCGCACGCACGCCTTCGGAGAACAGCACCGGCATCAGCGTTTCCAGCTCCGACATGCCCGGGCGCGCGGTCGCCACTGTCAGGTCCGGGTCGAGTTTGTCGGCCTTGGTCCACGCGGCGTGGTCGGTGCAGCAGGTGTGGACGTGACCGGCGGCCAGGCCGGCCCACAGGGCGTCCTGGTCCTTCGCCCCGCGCAACGGGGGATTTCCCACGTACAGCGGGGCATCGTCACCGGTGAACCGTTCGTCGGTGAAATACAGGTAGATCGGCCGGGTTTCGACGTACACACGCTGCCCGCGTCCCCGCGCGGCGCGGGCTTCGGTCAGCGCCGCTTCGCTGCCGAGATGGACGATGTAGATCGGAGCGCCGGTCGCCTCGGCGAAGGCGACCATCCGGGTGACCGCCACCTGCTCGGACAGCGCGGGCCGGCTGTCGGGGTAATAGCGCAGGTCACCGCGGCCCTGATCGAGCAGTCCAGCGGTGGCGTGGTCGATGACGCACGCGTCCTCGCAGTGGACCATGGTGAGCAGCCCGTTGCGGCCGGCGGCGTCGAGTGCCTTCACGAAACCGGGCAGCTTGGCGTCGAAGTCCCCGATGCTCGTGAAGATCTTGATGCTGGTGTCGCCGTTCTGGGCGAGCCGCTCGATGTCGGTCGGTGTGTCTTCGTCCGGTGACATCAGCACGGGATGGATCACGAAGTCGACCACGCTGTCCCGCTCCGCCTCGGCGGCGAGCCGGTCGACCAGATCGGGCAGCCGCTCCTGCGGGCGGGGGAAACCGATGTTGCCGATGGTGGTCACCCCGCCCGCGGCGGCGGCCCGGGAGCCGCTGGCGAAGTCGTCCGCCCACGCCTGGGACTCCCCCGCCATTTCCACCGGGGAGAGGTGGACATGCATGTCGACACCACCCGGCAGCACGAGCTTGCCGGTCGCGTCGATCTCTCGCGCCCCGGACATGGGACCGCCGAGCTGCGCGATGCGCCCGCCCGCGACGCCGACGTCCGCCCGCGACTCCCCCGCGGCGGTGACCACCAGGCCGCCGCGGACCACGAGATCCAGTTCCTCGCTCATGACGCCTCCGCGAAATGACACGCGGCCCAGTGCTCCGGGACGACCTCCCGGAGCACCGGGACCTCTTCGGCGCAACGGGATTCCGCCTTCCAGCACCGGGTGCGGAACCGGCAGCCCGACGGCGGGTCCAGCGGGCTCGGCACCTCCCCGCCGAGCACGATCCGTTCCCGCCGTCCCGGGGCAGCGCCGCCCGGGATGGCCGACAACAACGCCTCCGTGTAGGGCATGCGGGGATCGGCGTAGAGGTCCTCGGCCTTGGCTACCTCGACGAGTTTGCCGAGATACATGACGCCGACCCGGTCACTGATGTATTCCACAACGGACAGATCGTGCGCGATGAACAGGTAGGTGAGCCCGAACTCGTCCTGCAGATCCCGCAGCAGGTTGAGCACCTGCGACTGGACCGACATGTCCAGCGCGGAAACCGGTTCGTCGGCCAGCACGAACTTGGGCCGCAGCGCCAGCGCCCTGGCGATCCCGATGCGCTGACGCTGGCCGCCACTGAACTCGTGCGGGTGCCGGTCGAGGTGTTCCTCGCGCAGCCCGACCAGCGACGCCAGCGAGCGCACGCGGTCCCGGCGCTCGTCGCGGCTCACGGTGCCCTGCCAGACCAACCCTTCGGCGATGATGTCGCGCACCTTCATCCGGGGGTCGAGACTGCCCTGCGGGTCCTGGAAGATGACCTGCAGGTCCCGGCGGAGCTGTTTCAGGTCGCGTCCCTTGTGGGCCAGCACATCCTGGCCATCGAAGAGCACCTGGCCGGATTGTGCCTTCTCCAGGCGTACCACCGAACGGCCCAAAGTGGACTTCCCGCACCCGGATTCCCCGACCAGGCCGAAGGTTTCGCCGCGGCGAATGGTGAACGACACGTCGTCCACCGCCCGCACCCAAGCCCGCTGGCGGCCGAGCGCGCCCGAACGACTCGGGTAGTACGTCTTGAGATTGCGGACGTCGAGCAGGACGTCGGAATCCGTGTTGCCGGCGGTGTCGCCGGCGCCGTGCTGGGTGGCGGGCAGGGAATCCTCGCCGGAATCGGTCATGTCGGCTCTCCTCGTCGGTCGGCGAATCAGGACAGCCAGCAGGCCAGCTCGCGCCCGTCCCCGGCAGCGGAAAGCTCGGGGGTGGTGGAGCAGATGTCCGTCGCCTTCGGGCAGCGGGGTTGAAAGGGGCACCCCGGCGGCATACGCAGCGGGTTCGGCACGGTGCCGCCGATCGTGCTCAGCCGGCGACCCTTCATTTCCGGGGTGGGGATGGAGGTGAGCAGGCCGACCGTGTAGGGATGCCGGGGGTCCTTCGTGACCTGCTCCACGGAACCGCGTTCCATCACGCGGCCGCCGTACATGACGACGACCTCCTCGCAGATCTCGGCGACGACCCCGATGTCGTGGCTGATCAGCAGCACGGCGGTGTGGACGCGGCGACGCAGCTCCCGGACGAGGTCGAGGATCTGCGCCTGGATGGTGACGTCCAGCGCGGTGGTCGGCTCGTCGAGGATGAGCAGGCTCGGTTCGTTGGCCAGTGCCATCGCGATCGTGACGCGCTGGCGCATCCCGCCGCTGAGCTTGTGCGGGTACTCGTGGACACGCCGTTCCGGGGCCGGGATGCCGACCATCGCCAGCAGTTCCACAGCCCGCTCCAGCGCCGCCTGGCGGGTCAGCTTCCGGTGTGCCCGCAGCGCCTCGGCCACCTGCTTTCCCACCGTGTACACGGGATTGAGCGCGCTCATCGGATCCTGGAACACCAGCGCCAGGTCGCGGCCCCGGATCGCGCGGAAGTCGCGTTCGGACAGTCCGGTGATGTCCTTGCCCCGGAACAGGATCTCACCGCCCGCGTGGAATCCCGGCGGGGAGATCAGCCGCATGATCGACAACGAGGTCACGCTCTTGCCGGAGCCCGACTCGCCGACGATGCCCACGCTGGCTCCGGCCGCGACGTCGAAGCTGACCCCGTCGACCGCCTTGACCAGCCCCGCCCGGGTCCGGAAATGCGTTCGCAGGTCTCGCACGCTCAGCAGCGGACCCTCGGCCTCGGCCGGTATTCCGGGTTCGGCGCGCACGTCGGCCGTCACGACGGCCCGCCTTCCGCCGACGACGCGGTCTCCCGTCGCACCAATTCCAGCTCTTCGAGATTGGCCAGGTCACGCTTGCGCGCGCCGTCCTCGATCTCATGGATCATCGACACCACCCGCGCGGTCAGCGGCATCGGCAGACCGTGCCCACGGCCGATCTCGGCGACGGCGCCGATCTGGTGATCGACCTCGGTCCGGCGCTTGCGGATCGCGAGATCACGCCAGATTCCACTGTGGGTCTTGCGGTCGGCCCGCCGTCGGGCGACCAGTCGGTCCAGCGACGCGTTGATGGTGGCCCAGTCGCGGGCGTCGCGGGGCACATAGAGCGCGGGCTCGACATCGTCGAACGCGACGGGTTCGATTCTTTCCAGTGCCGCGACCTCGTAGACCTCGCTGGCGAGATCCACGACGAGCGCGCGGTGCGAGTCGATGACGTCGGCCATCGTCTCGTCGGTGAGTGCCGAGCCGAACAGGACGTTGGCGTAGCCCAGCTTTCCCCAGACATAGCCCCAGATATTGCTGGTCACTTCCACGGTTCCGAACGGACTCAGCAGTTCGGCCAGCCGGTCCACCCGAGACGCCGGCCGGCCGTCGAGCTCGCCGAGCCGGACGGTGCCGGGGCCGCCGTAGGTGATCACACCGGGTTGCAGGTAATCGGCGGAGAAGTTGACCAGGCAACCGACCGTGCGCTCCGGTCCGATGAGCCGGGCGATCGTGCGCTCACAAAGACCGTTCTGCAGCGAGACGACAACGGAGCCCTTGTCCAAAGAGGGCAGTAACGAGCGGACGGCGGCTTCGGTGTCCTGGGCCTTGACCGCGAGGAGCACGGTGCCCAGCGGGGCAGACAGTTCCTCCGGCAGCACCGCGTCCACTTTGGTGGTGAAGCTTTCGCCGAACCCTTCGATGCGCAGGCCGGTGGTGCGCATCGCGGTGACGTGCTCGGCGACCTTGTCGACGAGCCGCACCTCGACCCCGGCGCGAGTGAGGTAGGCGCCGATCGTGCCGCCGATCGCGCCCGCGCCGACAATGGTGACCGGACTCATGACACCGCCTGCCCACCCTGCAGCACCAGTCGGACGTCCCGCAGCGCCGAGAGGTCCCGCAGGGGGTCCCCGCCGACGACCAGGACATCGGCCGCCAGCCCCGGCCGGAGGGTGCCGAACTCCTCGTCGGTGCCCAGCGTCGCGGCCGCGGTTCCGGTCGCCGATACGATGGCCTCCATAGTGGACAGTCCAGCCCGCGCGAGCAGTTTGATCTCCTCCGCCAGCCCGTCGATCGGGGTGAACCGCCAGCCGGCGTCGGTCCCGGCGACGATGCGGACGCCGGCCTCGTGCAGCCGGCCGAAGGTGTTCAGGTTGTCCTCGAGCATCATGCTCCAGTGGTCGAGGAACTCCTGCTCGGCCGGAGTCAGCTCGGGCTTGGCCTTCATGGTCTCCACCGCATAGCCGCCGACGGCCAGCGTGCTGGTCGCCGCGACGCCCGCCTCGGCGATCTTGTCCGCGACCGCGGGGTCGAACACCTGGTGGCCGGCCGCGTCCACCAGGAACCCGACGTGCTCCAACTGGTCCACCCCGGCCTCGACGGCGATTTCGATGGATCGCGCGTTGAGGCAGTGCGCGGTCACCTTGCGCCCCATCCGGTGCGCCTCGTCGGCGATCGCGTTCATCTCGGCCGGGCTGAACGAAGGCAGGTAGGAGATCGTGTTGTGGGTCCCGCCGCCGCTGGCCATCACCTTGATCGCGTCGGCGCCGAGCTTGCACATGGACCGGACCTTCTTGCGCACCCCCTCCACGCCGTCGGCCTCGCCGCCCATCGGCCAGGTGTGCCCGCCGGTGATCGTGATCGGCTGGCCGCAGGCGAGGATCCGGGGACCGGCGCCGTGCCCCAGTTCCAGGGCGCGCCGCACTTCGAACACGGTGCTGTGCAACTGGCCGGTGTCCCGGACCGTGGTGACGCCCGCGGCGAGCGCCTTGCCCGCCGCGAGCGCCGCCGTCGCCACCAGGACGCCCTCGGGCTCGGCCATGACCTCCTCGAGCAACAGTCCGTTGCCCGGGAAGTTCATGTGCACGTGTGAGTCGATCAGTCCGGGCAGGATCGTGCACCCGGGTGCCTCGATCACCTCGGCGCCCTCGGGGACGAGACCGTCCGGCGCCTTGCCGGCGAACACCCCGACGACCTTGCCCTGGTCGAGGACCAGGACCGGGTCCGTTACCGGGGTCGCCCCGGTGCCGTCGATGAGTCGGTCCGCGCG
This sequence comes from Amycolatopsis sp., assembly GCA_035685725.1. Classification (GTDB taxonomy): domain Bacteria; phylum Actinomycetota; class Actinomycetes; order Mycobacteriales; family Pseudonocardiaceae; genus Amycolatopsis_E. The sequence continues at coordinate 14,006 of DASSAD010000244.1, forward strand.
AATGACGGTAGTCAAGATCGAACTCCGTTCCTCGGTCTTCCGGTGGTGACGGTACGGTCCAAAACGGACTACTGGCTCATCGAGGCGGCGCCGAAGTACTCGAACCCGCCGCCGGAGTACTGCAGCCCGGTCAGCTTCTTCGAGGTCATGACCAGGTCGACGTTCTCGTGGATGGGCATGTCGACGGCCTGGTCCATGATGATCTTCTGGGCCTGTGCGTAGATCGCCAACCGCTTGCTCTGGTCGGGCTCGGCCTGCCCCTGGTTGATCAGCGCGGTCAGGGCCGGATCGGTGAAGTGGCTCCAGTTGAAGTACTGGCCCGGCAGGAACCACAGGTGCAGGGCGTCGGGGTCGACCGCGATGTACTGCAGCGGTGTCAGTGACATGTTGCCCTGGATGTTCGCCGACAGCCAGGCCGGGGTCGCGAGCTGGGTGACCTGAGCGTCCATGCCGACCGCCCGCAGGTAGCCCTGGATCGCCTGCGCTATGAGCGGGTACTCGGGCACCGTGGAAATCGCGGTGATGGTGATGCTCAACGGCTTTCCGTCCTTCTGGTAGATGCCGTTGACCTTGGTCCAGCCACCCGCCTGCAGCGTCGCCTCCGCCTTCGCCGGGTCATAGCTGTATTCGTTTTCCAGCGACGGGTCGTAGCCGACCATTCCCTTCTGCAGCGGGGTGTTGCTGGGCGCGAAAACGCCGTCGTCGGCGACCTTGATGGCGCCGGTCTTGTCGACCGCGTACTCGATCGCCTTGCGGACGGCCGGGTCGCTGGTGGGCCAGCTTCCCGCGTTGATCGGCGCGAAGATGCCCATACCGCTGATCGGGAACCTGATCGCGGTGTAGCGGCCGGACTTCTGCAACGTGTTCCAGAAGATGCCCGGCGTCTCCTGCATGAAGTCCGACTGTCCACTTTGGAACTGGTTGACCCGTGCCTGCGAGGTGGGCACGATCTGGAAGGTCAGCTGCGCGATGTTCGGCGGGCCACTGTGGTTCGTGGCGGCCGGCGCCCACTGGTAGGCGTCGTTGCGCTTGAGCACCACGCTCTGGTTGGGCGTGTAGCTCACGAAGGAGAACGGTCCGGTGCCCACCGGGTGCAGCCCCAGGTCCTTGCCGTACTGCTTGATCGCGGCCGGCGACTGCATACCCAGGTAGGGCTCGCCGAGTTGCGACAGCAACGGGGAATACGGCGCCGAACAGCCGATCGTGACGGTGTACTGCGCGGTCGCCGTGGCCGTGGTGCACGGCCCCAGCAGGCCCAGCGCGATATTGGACTGAGTGGACTTGTCGGTGATGTAGCTGAAGTTCGCGACCACGGCGTTGGCGTCGAACGGGGTACCGTCCTGGAACTTCACGCCCTGGCGCAACGTGAACGTGTAGGTCTTGTTGTCCGGCGAGACCTGCCACTGCGTGGCCAGATCCGGTGTCACCTTGAAGTCCGGCGTCAGCCAGACCAGCGTGTCGAAGATGTTGGCATCGATCGGGCCGACATCGCGGTTCCCGGTCGTCGCGGGGTTGAGGGTGTCGACCGGTTCGGCCCAGCCGAGGGTGACTTTGGCGTTGTGGTCGACGGGGCCGGCGGCTCCCCCCGCGGAAGAACCTCCGCAGGCGGTCAGCGCCGCCGCCAACAGCAGCGACACCGCCGCAGCCGGCACGGACTTGCGTGCGAACCTCACGAGTGTGACTCCTTAACTCGGGGCGGGTCTTCTGGTGCGCCGGCGGGTCACGCGCGGCCGAGGTCTCGGGAAAGGGTCGGGTCGAGTTCGTCGCGCAGTCCGTCACCGAGCAGGTTGACGCCGACCACGAACAGCGCGAGGAAAATGCCGGGGAAGACGGTGATCCACCAGGCAACGGTGATGTAGTTGGCGCCGTCGTAAAGGATCGCGCCCCATTCCGGGGTCGGCGGCTGCACGCCGAGGCCGATGAAGCTCAGCGCGGCGATCCAGAGGGCGGCGATGCCCAGCCACGACGTGGTCAGCACGATGATCCCGGACGCGACGTTGGGCAGGATGTGCCGGCGGATGATCTGCCAGGGACTGGCGCCCAGCGTCACCGCGGCGTCCACATAGGGCAGATGCAGCACCTCCGCCGTCGCCCCCTCGACCAGCCGGGCATACACCGGCACCAGGATCGCGGCGACCGCGATGACCTCATTGGACAGTCCGGGCCCGAGCACCGTGGCCACCGCCAGCGCCAGCAGGATGCCGGGGAAGGCCAGCAACAGGTCGACCAACCGCATGATGAGGAACCCGACGGCGCCGCGGAAGTAGCCGGCCACCAACCCCAGCGCGGTGCCCACCACCCCGCCCAGCACCACCACGGACAAGCTGGCCAGGATCGTCGTCCGGCCGCCGTAGAGCACCCGGGCGAGCAGGTCACGGCCGAAGGAGTCGGCGCCGAACGGGTGCGCGCCCGAAGGCTGCGCGAAGGCCGAAAGCGGGTCCTGGAGGTTCGGATCGGCCGAGGTGAGCAACGGGGCGGCCAGCACAAGCACGGCCAGGACCAGGCAGATGATCGAGCCGGCCAGCAGGCTGCGGTGCCGGAACGCCTGGATCAGGCGGCGGCGCCGGGTAACCGGGGGCAGCACGGTGTCGGTCTCGGCGGCCTCGGCGGTGCGCGGCACGGTGTCGGGCTGCATGGCTTTTCCTTCCGCTACCGGCTCGCGACGCGGGGATCGAGGACGGGGTAGAGCAGGTCGACGATGAAGTTCGTCAGCGCGTAGATCACGGCGATGATGAGCACGACCGCCTGCACCGTCAGGTAATCCTTCGACAGGATCGCCTGCACCAGCAGACGCCCGATGCCGGGCCGCGAGAAGACCGTCTCGACGATCACCACGCCCGAGATCAGCTGCCCGACCTGCAGACCGACGATGGTCAGGATCGGCAGCAGCGCGTTGCGCAGCACGTGGCGCCGAAAGACCTGCACGGCGGTGATTCCCTTGGCGCGCGCGTTGATGACGTGGTTCTGCTGCTGGGCGTTGATCACGCTGGAGCGGACGAACCGCGCGTTGAAGCCGATACTGCTCAAGGCCAGCGTCACCGCAGGAAGGACCAGACCTTTCAACGAGGTGCCACCGACCACGTCGAAGATCGGGATCTGCACGGCGAACAACAGGATCAACAGCAACCCGAGCCAGAAGCTCGGAATCGACATGCAGGTCAGCGCGAATCCCATCGCGACGGTGTCGGTCGCACGGTTGCGGCGCAGCGCCGCGACGACGCCGATGATGCTGCCGAAGAACAAGGAAAGCGCCAGGCCGCCGATGGTGAGCTGGATCGTCGCCGGGAAGTTCGCCGCCAGCAACGACGACACGGACTGCTGGTTGCCGTAGGAGTAGCCGAAGTCGCCGTGCAACACGGCACCGATCCATTGTAGATACTGCACCGGCCAGGGTTCGTCCAGGCCGAGTTGCTGGTGCAGCCGCGTGACCAGTGCCGGGTCGCCCGCATTGGTGCCGAGCAGGGCGAGCGCGGGGTCACCGGGAATCAGGCGGATGATCAGGAAGACGAGAACACTGATGCCGAAGGCGAGCGCGACGATCGATGCCAGCCTGCGCAGGACATAAGTGGTCATCCCACTCGGCCGTTCACGCGGGCCTTTCCGGCGACACCACGGGGGCCGTCCGGTCGTAGCGCCGTGGTGCCGATGCGCTCTTCCAGCGCGACCGCGGCGTCGAGGATGGCGTTTTCGGCCAACCGGGCTCCGGCGAACTGGATCCCGGTCGGCAGGCCTTCCCGGCCGAGTCCGTTGAGCACCGAGATCGTCGGACTCCCGGCGAGCACACCGGCGAAGTTCAGCGGGCCGAAAGCGCCGGGCAACATGTACTCGAAATCCTCGTCGCGTCCCGACGCCACGATGCCGAGGGACGGCGCGACCAGCGCGTCGAACCGGGACGCGAGCGCGCCGAACTCGTCGGCGATCACGTGCCGGATCCGTTGCGCGCGAATGTAGTCGTGCGCGGGCAGCACCGCGCCCGCGAGCCGGTGGCCGTGCGCCTTCGTCGCGGTGAGTCCCGCGGTGCCGCCCGCGGCGATGAACTCGTCGAAGGCCGCGTAGGCCTCGGCGCCGATCACGACCTCGGCGACCTCGTCGTAGGGCAGGTCCGGCAGTTCGACCTCGGTCAGCGTCCCGACTTCCGCGAGCGCCGCCAGCGAAGCCCGGAAATTCTCGCGCACTTCCGGTTCCCCACTGTCACCGGATCCGGCGAGGACACCGAATCGGAAGCCCTCGCGGCGCGGGCTGGGCCGGCGGTAGGTGTAGGGCTGGTCCAGACTCGACGGATCGCGCGGGTCCGGCCCCGCGATCGCTTCCAGGACCAGACCGCAGTCATCGGCGTACCGGCACATCGGTCCCAGCCGGTCCAAGGTCCAGCACAACGTCATCGCCCCCGCGCGGCTGACCCGGCCGTAGGTCGCGCGCAGGCCGGCGGTGCCGGTGAAGGCGGCCGGCAACAGGATCGACCCGGCGGTGTCGCTGCCGATCGCGAAGGGCAGCGTGCCGGCCCCGACCGCGGCGGCGGGACCGCTCGACGAGCCGTTCGTCCATTTACCGGTGTGCCAAGGGTTTCCGGGCGGGCCGGAGAGCGCGGCATTCGGGTTGTCGTAGCCCATGCCGCCGGCCAGCTCGATCGTCGCCACCTTCGCGAGCAGGATCGCGCCGGCGTCGCGGAGCTTGCGTGTCACGGTGGCTTCGGTGTCGAACCGCTGGTCCGGAAACGCGCCCCACGTCGTGGGCGCGCCCGCGGCGGCGACGATGTCCTTGAGGCCATAGGGAATCCCATGCAGCGGCCCTCGGTCCAGACCTGCGCGCAGCTCGGCCTCGGCCAGCGCGGCTTCGCGGCGGGCGATGTCCTCGGTCAGTGTGACAACGGCGTTCAACCGCCGGCCGATGTCGTCGAGGCGGCGCAGGAAAAGTTCCGTCAGCTCGGTCGGTGCGACCGCACCGGACCGGAGGAGGGCACCGAGTTCGCGGATGCTCGCGAAGGCGAGTTCGTCCTCGTTCATGCGGAGGCATCCGCGCGGACGCCGAAGATCGGCTCCTGATCGTTGGTCAGCGGGAACCGCCGCAGGCGCTCGGTGGCGGCCAGCTGGGCGGCGACGCACACACGCACCGCGTCAAGCTGATCGGCGGACAGGTTCTCTCCGTGGTACAGCGAGACGATCTCGACCAGTTTCCGCGCCACGGACGCGGACGACTCGGCAGACAACTGCGGATACCGCCACCCGGTGGCACTTCCGTTCGGTCGCATGCCGGAGAACCTACCTCCCGCAAAACCCGAAGGCAAAGGTTTCCCTTGGGCAAATTCTCTTGAGTAAAACGTTTGTTTCTTGGGTTACGCGCACAATAATGGGGCGGCAGTACGGCCGGCGCGACCCGGGCGGCGAGGCCCGGCGGCGAGCGAAGGGACAGTGTGGGGACAAGTGCGCGCGCCGGCCGGGCAGTGTCGTGCGAGTCGTGCGCGGAAGGTGCGACCAGCGGCGCGGTACAGTCCACACGCCGATCAGCGCGGCACGGTCGGTGCAAAGATCCGCGCTCTCACGTAACGATCAGCGTGTACCGAGCGGCGCGGCGATCGGCCTGGCCGCACGCGGTGATCAACGCGGTGATCAACGTGCACGAGCGGCGTACAGTCACGCGACGATCAACGTATGGCGTCGGCACGCCGATCGATGCGGGTCCACGACGGTCAACCGCTGAGGTCGGCAGGGCGATCGATGCGGGTCCACGAGGATCGGCGGGGTGCTAGCACGCCATGATCGGCGCTGCGCTGTGCACGTTCCGGACTGGGCGGCGTCGAAACCGGAACGGCCGGGGAACTCCGCGAACGGACCGGCTCAGCGACCGAGGCGCCGGGACGACCTCGGCGGTGCGGTCGACGCCCGTTCGACCAGGACGAGCGGATCGGCGATCAGCACGTCCTGCCCCGGACGGCCGTCGACCCGGTCGATCAGCGCCCGGACCGCGGCGGCGCCGAGTTCCTCCAGCGGCATGCTCACGGTGGTCACGGGGACGTCGAGGAAGCCGAGGCAGTCGTCCTCGTCGAAACTGATCAGCGACATGTCGCCGGGCACCGTGGCGCCCACCTCGCGCAGGGCCTTCATCACCCCGAATACCTGGCTGAGGTTGCCCACGCCCAGCGCCGTCGGGACATCGCGTCGCGACAGCAACCGCAGCGTCGCCTGGTAACCGCCGGCCTCGGTGTCCTCGGCGTGCTCGAACGCGACGGACATGCCGTGCGCGGAGCTGAGCCGGCGAACGGCGACGGCGCGGCGGTACACCGTGTCAATGATCTTGGCCCCGTCTACGACGCCGAGCCGCCGGTGTCCCAGCCCGGAGAGTCGGTCGACGAACAGGCGCATCGCCTTTTCCTCGTCCATGATGACGTTGTTGCCCGGGCGAGGACCCCGGCGATTGATGTAGACGTGCGGAACCGTAGGCGTGTGGAGGCGCGGGACACCGCGCCGGGCGGTCGCGATCAGCAAGCCGTCGGCGCGGCTTTCCTCGACCAGGTACTGGTAGTCGGCGGGTGGGCGGACATCGTCCTGCGGCTCGTCGAGGATCATCACCACCTGGCCGCCCGCGACCGCCGCGTGCAGCGCGCCGCGCTGGATGCTGGCCCAGATCGGGTTGCGCAGTAACGGAACTACCATCGCGAGCGCCCCGGTCCTGGCGCGTTTGAGCCCCCGGGCCATGGCGTTCGGGCGGTAGCCCTGGCGGCGCGCGGTCGCCAGGATGCGGTCACGGGTCTCGGGCCGGATGGACAGGCTGGTGTCGCCGTTGAGCACGCGCGAAACCGTCGACACGTGCAAGCCGACCGCCGCCGCGACATCGGCCAGCCGGGGCCGCCGGCTTCCCAGGGAACCCGAGCCCGCGTTGTTAATGGCTGGCTTCTCCCAACATGTCAGAGGGTCCGCGACAGCAGGACCGCTGCTGTCGACCGGCTGAGTGCCCAGCCGTGTCGGCTGTAGCACCTCATCACAGTGACTGTACAAGAACGGTGCGTGGCCGCCACATCCCGACACCCACCACCCCGTGTCCCCTCCTCTGGTCGCCGTGTCCCCCCTTCCGGTCGCCGTGTCCCCCCGTCCGGTCCCCGAGTCCCCTGTTCCCGTCGCCGAGTCCTCCCGTCCCGTCGCCGAGTCCCCCCGTCCGGTCGCCGTGTCCCCCGTTCCGGTCCCCGAGTCCTCCGTCCAGCATGAGGAATCCGGTCTCGGAACACCCGAACAGGCACCGACGCCCAGTCGCCCCAACCGGAAACCCGGATCACCGACGGGGGAACTCGGCTACAGGAACAGGGAACTCGGCTACAGGAACGGGGGACACGGCAACGGGAACGGGGGACACGACGACCGCAAGGGGGAACTCGGCGACCGGAAGGGGGGACACGGCGACGGGAACAGGGGACACGGGGACCGGAAGGGGGGACACGGCCTGGGTCAGGGCCAGATGGCGGTGAGGGCGCGGAGGATGTTGCCGCCGAGGACGGCGGTGATCTCCTGGTCGGTGAGGCCCTCGCCGACCAGGGCGCCGCAGATGTTGGCGAAGTTCTCCGTCGGATTCTCCAGCCCGTCCACGTACTCCACCTTCTCGTACGCGGGCCCGCCACCGCTGCGCCGGAGCAGGTGCCCGAACACGGTGTGCAGTGCGACATGGTCGCCGTAGAGGGTGTCGGGGCCGAACGCCACATGTTCGATGCCGACCAGATCCGCGCAGTACCGGAAATGGTCCATCACCGACAGGATGCTGTGCCGCGGATGCTGGTGCGACAGCGTGGTGTGCGGCGCCGCGGACATTCCGATCACCCCGCCGGTCCCGGCGATCGCGCGCAGCACGTCGTCGGGTTTCATGCGGGGCGTGTCCCACACCGCGCGCGCCCCCGCGTGGGTCATGAACACGGGACGTTCGCTGGCTTCGCAGGTGTCCAGACTGGTCCGGTCGGACGAATGCGAGACGTCGATGGCCAGGCCCAGCTTGTTCATCCGGGCGACGGCGCGCCGCCCGAACGCGGTCAGGCCGCCGTCGAAGGGTTCGCTCAGCCCGGAACCCAGCGCGTTGGCGTCGGAGTAGGCGATCCCGATCTGCCGCAGTCCCAGTCCATAAAGGACGTCGAGCCGGTCGATCTCGTTCTCGATCGGGGTCGCCGCCTCCAGCCCGAACAGCAGGCCCACCTTCCCGGCGCGGTGCGCGTACTCGATGTCCGCGAGTGTCCGGATGACGATCACGTCGTCCTGGTGCGCGACATCGGCCTGCCGCATCCCGAGATCGGTGATGATGTCCAGCCACCGCCACGGCGCGTTGCCGGTCACGCAGGCTGTGCCGTCCATCATGTTGTCGAACACCACGGTCATCCCCGAGGCCCGCAGCCCGGCGAAGGCGGTGTGCTGGCGTCCCGTGCGGTTGTACTCCGGGGTTTCCCGCATGTCACGGGGAAACCGGACCGGATGGTCGTGCAGGCTGATCACGATGTTGTCCCGCAACAGCCGGGCAGCCCGCTCGGCCTCGGCCTCGGTCCGCTCCCGCTCGTACGGCGGTACCCGGCCGAACTCCGGTGCCAGGTCGAAGACCGGCAGGTCCTCCCCGGGAGTGAGGTAGCCGAAAGAGGAGTATCCGCTCATCGGCCCAGCCGGTGCGGTCCGGCGGCGAGCAGGCGCCACAACTGTTCCCACGCCCGCATTCCTTCCCGCAGCCGGGGAATCCGCATGAACTCGTTGGGCGCGTGGAGGTTCTCGTCGGCCGTGGAGAAGGAGAAGAAAAGCGTCTTGGCGCCCAACACCTCCTCGAACAGCGCGGTCGCCGGGAGTGTTCCGGCGATGACCGCGAGCAGCACGTCCTGGTCCGGGTAGACCTCGGCGAGCGCCGCGCCGGCGGCGCGGATCGCCGGATGGTCGGCCGGAATCGTGTAGGCCGGAACCGCGCCGTCGTCGGGGTGAACCGCGACCCGCACGCCGGTGAGCTTGTGTGCCAGCACGTGCTCGGTGATCGCTTCCAGTACCCGTTCCGGTCGCTGCCCCGGCACCAGCCGGCAGGACACGTGGCCGGTCGCGACGTGCGGGATGACGGTGTACTTGCCCCCGGCGGTGATCCCGTTGATCTCGAGCGTGGGACGTTCCCACAGCCGCTCCAGCGTGCTGTAGCCGGTTTCGCCGAATACTTGGTCCAGACCAAGGCCGTCGCGGTAGGCGTCCTCGTCGAAGGGCACCGCGGCGATCTCGGCGCGACGTTTTTCGCTCAGTTCGGGGATTCCGTCGTAGAACCCGTCGACAGCCACCCGCCCGTCGGGCGCGTGCAGCGAGGCCAGGATTTCGCTCAGCGCGTGCACCGGGTTGGCGACGGTCCCCCCGAACCGCCCGGAGTGCAGGTCGTCGTGGGCACCGGTCACCTCGATGTTCATCGTCAGCAGGCCCTTGGACGCGATCGACAGCGACGGCTCGGACGGGCGCCACATCGCCCCGTCGGCCGAGATCACCAAGTCGGCGGCCAGTTCCTCGGCGTGCTCGCGGAGATAGGCCGGCAGGTGCGGGCTGCCGATCTCCTCCTCGCCCTCGAACAGGAACTTGATGTTCAACGGGAGCGCGCCCTCTTGCTCGATGAAGGCCTGCGCGACCTTGAGGACGATGTAGACGGGTCCCTTGTCGTCGCTGACCCCACGGCCCAGCATCACGCCGGAGTCGACGGTCAGTTCGAACGGCGGTGTCCGCCACTCGCCGGGGTCGCCGGTGGGCTGCACGTCGTAGTGCCCGTAGACGAGAATCGTCGGGGCGTCCGGTGCGCCCAGCCAGTCGGCCCGGACCACGGGATGACCGGCGGTTTCCACGACCCGGCCGCCGGCGAAGGAAAGCCGCGCGGCGAGCCATTCGGCGGCCGCCCGCATGGTTTCGGGGGTCGCGTCCCGGCTCACGCTGGGAATCGCCACGTAGCCGGCGAGTTCGTCGAGGTATGCGGTGTCGTTCGAATCAAAAGAGAGCATGTCCACCATCAATCGAAATAGTCTGGCCGGTGACCCAGGACGACGCTTCGGCGACGAAGAACCGGACACCGTTGGCGATGTCGTCGGGCCGGCCGAGGCGCCGCGTCGCGATGCCTTCCACGAGCGCGGCCTGCCCGTCTTCGCCGTAGCTTTCCCACTGCTTGATCGTCGTGGGATTGGAGAGCACGAAACCGGGCGCGATGCAGTTGACCGTGATGCCGAACCGGCCGAGTTCGTGCGCCATCTGGCGGGTGAAGCCGATCTGCCCGGCCTTCGCGCTGGCGTAGGACTGGATCCCGGTGAGACTCACGCTGCGGCCCGCGCCGGAGGCGATGTTGACGATGCGGCCCCAGCCGCGTTTCTTCATCCCCGCCGCGACCGCCCTGGTGCAGTGGAAGGTGCTGGTGAGGTTGGCGGCGACCACGGCCGACCACATCTCGTCGGTGATTTCCTCGATGGGATGGTGCACCTGGCCGGCCACCCCGCCCGCGTTGTTGACGAGCACGTCGACCGCACCGAGCCCGGCGAAGAAATCCCGCACCGCGGCGGAATCCGTGAGGTCCACTATGTCCTTGTCGACCCCGTGCACCGCGAGCCCCTCGGCTTCGAGCGCCGCGGCGATGGCCGCGCCGATCCCGTGTGCCGTGCCGGTCACCACGGCGACCCTGGATGCGGTCACTGTTCCTGCCATCCCTTCTCCAGGAGTTCACGGACCTCGGAGACGCCGGCGTTCCAGACGGCGAGCATGTCCTCGTCACTGCGCTGGTAGGCCCCGCCGAGGCTGCCGTCGGGCGCGAGTTCCTTGATCTCGCGGGGCGTCATGGTGCCGAAGCGGTCCCTGGGCAGGATCGGCGCGCTGCCGTCGGGGATCTCGGCGCCGGCGACGCGGGTCCACGGGAAGTTCTCCAGCCACGATCCGTGGTACTGGTCCTCGTCGAAGCGCGCGGCCGCGGCGAAGGTCTTCGGGGCGTTGTACCAGCTGTGGAACAGAACCTGCACCCGCTCGGCGCGGGGTTGGCAGAGCCATTCCCGGATGAACCCGGTCACCGGCGCGTTGCCGCCGTGCCCGTTGACCACCGCGATGCGCCGGAAACCCTGCCCCGCCAAGCAGTCCAGCAGATCCCGCAACACCTCGATGTAGGTGGTCATGCGCAGGGTCATGCTGCCCGGGTACTCGGTGAAGTAGGGCGCCATGCCGAAGGGCAGGACCGGCAGCACGGGGATCCCGAGTGGCTCGGCCGCCTCCACCGACACGCGTTCGGCCAGCAGCGCGTCCGTGCCGAGCGAAAGATAGCCGTGCTGTTCGGTCGACCCGACCGGAAGCACGATCCGGTCGTCGTGTTCCAGGTAGGACGCGACCTGCATCCAGTTGCTGTCGAAAATCCGCATTCCGTCTCACATCCGTACTTCCGGACGGTGTTTCACCGTCAATGAACGATTTCGCACGACTGGCGAGCGGGTAGCCTGTCCCGCATGTCGCCACGCCCGCGCGCCGGCTCCGCCGACTCGTCGTCTCCGTTGGGGGGTCTGATGGACATCGCACCGGAGGCGGCCCCGCCCGTCCCACTGGACGATGTGGACCGTCGGATCCTCGTTCTGGTCAGCCAGGATTCCCGGCGCTCCCAGCGGGCGCTGGCCCGTGAACTCAACATGTCCGCTCCGGCGGTCGGGGAGCGCATCGCGCGGCTGGAACGGCTCGGCGTGATCCGCGGCTACGGGGTGCGCGTGGACTGGAGCGCGGTCGGCTACCCGATGACCGTGTACCTGACCATCACCGCCGAGCAGGGCTACCAGCAGAAGACGATCGTCGGCCGGATCCGCGACCTTCCCGAGCTGGAGGCACTCGACGTGGTCACCGGCGGCGTCGACATGCTGGCGCGGCTCCGGGTGCGCGACCACGCCCATCTGCGGCAGCTGCTCGGCCGGATCTGGGAGATCGACGGTGTGCAGCGCACCGAGACCTGGCTGAGCCTGGTGGGCCTGCAGCCGGAGAACGTGGTCGCCGGACTGCTGTCGAAGCCGGCGCCGGAACCGTCCTGAGCCGGTCACGAGCGGGCCAGGGACCGGGAGCGGGCCGCGGCGATCGCGGCCACCCTGGCCATCTCGTTGCCGACGATCATCAGTCCCTCGTCCACGCCCATGCCGGGCTTGGCGAGCACCTGCCCCGCCGCGCACGCCATCGCGAGGTGGGCGGTGACCTGCGCCGACCGGTCGGTCTCGTTGCACGTCCCGCCGCAGTAGGCGGCGAGTCCGTGGCGGCGGACCAGCAACAGCGCCTCGATGGTGTTGGTGATCCCGCCGAGATCGGGCGTCTTGACATGGATGACGTCGGCGGTTTCCCCGGCGACGAACAGCTCGATGTCCTCGAGGGTGTTGCACCACTCGTCGACGGCGATCTTCACCGGCGAGCCGAGGCCGCGCAACGCGGCCCGGAGCCGGCGGTAGGTGTCGAGTTGCGCGGCCCGGCTGCCGGCGTCGATGGGATGCTCGATGACCAGTTCGTAGGGCGCGGCAAGCTCACCGAGCCGGGCGAGATAGCCGGCGACCGCCGTCACGTCACCGTCGAAGACCAGCCCGATGGTGCCGTAGGTGTCGAAATGCAGCCGTGGCGTGTACCCGTCCCGGCCCAGCTTGCCGACGCGGCCGACCAGCCAGCGCAGGTAGTCCTCGAACAGTTCGCCCCGCGGGCCGACCAGCGTCGCGGGCTCGTTGATCAGGCCGTGCGGGAGCACCTCCACCCGCTTGAGGATCATCTTGTCCACACCGGTGTAGCGATCCTCGCCGCATTGGGCGAACATCGGGACCGGCACGAGATCGACACCGGTGGCGTACTCGTGGCGCACCACCTCGGCCATGGTCAGCCGTCGGCTCTGCGCGACCGCGTCGAGCACGGCCTGCGTGACGCCGTAGCGGATCGCGGTGTGCAACGGGCGGCTGTCCACGGCGCCCGCCAGCTCGCGGAACGACGTGAGTTCGGCACCCACGAGCAACGGCCTGAGCTGCTCGGCGATGTCCAGGCAGGCGGAGGAAGCGGTGAACACCGGATCCCGGCCGCCCGCGACGCTGTACTGCACCGCGGCGCAGTCACCGTAGGCCACCGAACCGTCTTCGAGCAGCAACAGCACCGACACCGCTTCGCCCGCCTGCCGGATCTCCGTGAAACCGGGCGTGTGCGGCGCGCCTGCGTACCCGAAACCGTCGTGCGCGGCGCCGGCTCTGATGGCCGCCTGATCGTCGCTGAAGAACCCGGCCCGCACGGGCTCGGTGAGCACGTCGACGATCCTCATTCGACCAGCCCGCGGCACAGCAGGACGGCCGTCACGAAGGTCTTGTACAGCTCCAGCGGATCTTCGCCGGTGATACTGGCCGTCAGGTCGCCGGTGCGCTCGATTCCGGCGACGCGACTGGAGAGTTCGCAGTAATCGCTGGTACGGAAGGAAATATCGAGCGTGGCCGGCAAGGTGATGTTCACCGGTTGGGCCGTGGCGAGGTCGGCCAGCGCCGCCCGCGCGCACTCCCGGATCCTCTCCCGGGCCGCCTCGGGGTGCAGTGACCGCGCGGAGAACCGGGTGATCGACTCCTTCACCACGGCGGTCTTGATCCCCGGGCAGAACCGTTCGGTCTCCTCCGCCGTGGTGACGTCACCGGTGACCAGCACGATCGGCACCCGGTAGGCACTGGCCACGAGCGCGTTGATGCCCGCTTCGCCCGCGACCACGCCGTTGATCGTGACCTGCGCGAAGGCGGCCGGGAAGTAGGTGTGCGAGAGCACGGAACCCTTGCTGCCCATCGAACCGTGATAGGACACCAGGAAGACCGCGTCGAAACCGGCGTCGAGGCCCTGCATCATGTACATCGGCTTGTACCGGCCCGACAGGTATTCCGCGCGTCCGGCCAGTGCGTCCGGTTTCAGATTGGCCATTTTGGAATGCGCGTCGTTGACCAGGAACTCGGTGGCGCCCGCGGCCTGGGCGCCCTCGATCGCCGCGTTGATCTCACCGGTCAGCAAGTCGGTGTAGTAGGCGTACTGGGAGCCGCCGGCGACGCACTGGTCCCAGTCGACGACGCCCGCCGTGCCTTCCAGGTCGGAGGAGATGAAGACCTTCACAGCACGCTCCGCGGGTGGAACTCCGGTTCGGTGGAGCTTTCCGTCATCACCACGTAGACCGATCCGGCCTGACCCGAGGCCGCGCCGTGTCGCCCGTCCGGGGTAAGCGCGAGGCAGCGCAGTTCGGCGCGGAACTCGTCCGGCAGAGTCGCGGCCTCGGCCAGCATCGCGCGGCACGCGTCGGTGGGCTCGATGCCGCGCGCGAGGTCGGCCACGATGCCGCGCGCGCCGACCACGCGCATGCTCAGCTCGCCCCGGCCGGTACAGGCCGCGCCGCCATAGCGCACATCGGCGTAGTTTCCGGTCCCCGGCAACGCGGAGTCGCCCACCCGGCCCGGGTACTTCCACGGGTAACCGCTGGTGGACACCCCCACCACCAGCTCGCCCGACGAGTCCAGCGCGATGATGTTGATCGTGCCCCACGGCCCGTCGTGCGGGGCCATCCGGTTGACCAGTTCCAGCGCGGCCTCTCGATAGCGCTCGTCTCCCTTGCGGGCCAGGGTGTTCTCGCCTTCGACGGCGTCGTCCGAAACCGGCAGTGCCGAATAGAACAGCTTCTTGGCCTCGTCGGTCAGCAGTTCCGCCCGCGCGAAGCCGTTTTCCTCGGCGAACAGCTCGGCACCGGCGCCGACGAGCAGGCTGTGCTGCGGCAGGCGCTCGAGCACCGCCCGCGCGATGGAGATCGGGTTGGGGAAGCCCTTCACCGCCCCGACCGCGCCGAAGGCCCGCGTCGAGCCGATCATCACCGACGCGTCCAGTTCCACCACGCCCTGTGCGTTCGGCAACCCACCGGTCCCGACGTAGTGATCGTCCACATTGTCCTCACACCGGCGCAGCCCCGCCTCGACCGCGTCGAGCGCGGAACCACCGCGGGCGAGGATCTCCATCGCGGCGGGAATCCCCGCCTCGCTGCGCTCACTGCCGATCACGACCGGGGAATTCACGCTTGTCCCTCCACAAGTTCACGCGCGGCGAGATGGACGCAGGCGGACAATCGGGCAGGATCACGGGGATCGGGAAGCAACGCGGGCTCGGCCGCGCAGCCGGCCACCACGGACGGGCAGCGGTCGAGGAAACGGCAGGGTCTGGTACCGGCGGTCGCCGCGGACATCATCACCTCTGTTCTGGTCGTGCTTTCCGTGCCGCCGGGCGCACCGGGCGCACCGGAGGGCCCGGCGGGGTCGAGAAGACGGGGTACGGAACCGAGCAGGAGCTTGGTGTAGGGGTGAACCGGGTCGTCGAAGAGGGTTTCGGTGTTCCCGGTCTCGACGATACGGCCCCGGTACATCACCGCGGTCCGGTCGCTGATCTGGCGCACCACGGCCATGTTGTGGGACACGAAGATGACCGAGAGGTCCAGCGTGTGCCGCAGATCGGTGAGCAGGTTGATGATGGTGGCCTGCACCGAGACGTCGAGCGCGGACACCGGTTCGTCGGCGATCAGCACCTTCGGCTCGACGGCCAGCGCGCGGGCGATGCCCACCCGTTGCCGCTGCCCGCCGGAGAACTGCCGTGGCCGCTGGCCCAGCGCGCGCTCGGGAAGCCCGACCAGGTGCATGAGCTCGCGGCAGCGCTCGCCGACCTTGGCGCGCGGCACCAGGTTGTGGAACCGCAACAGCTCCGACAGGGTCTGCTCGACCGTCATGCGCGGATTCAGGGAACTGTAGGGATCCTGGAACACCATCTGCAGGGCGCGCTGCTGTTCCCGGGTCCGGCGGGCCGAAAGGGGCACGCCGTCGTAGGAGATCGTGCCCGCCGTGAGCGGATAGAGCCCGACCAGGCACCGCGCCAGCGTCGACTTGCCGCAGCCGGACTCGCCCACCAGCCCGAGGGTTTCTCCCTTGTGCAGAACCAGATCCACGCCGTCGACCGCGCGGGTGACGGTCGGCTTCTTGCCGAAGAGCCGGTCGGTGATCGCGACCGGGGCGGTGAACTGCCGGGCGAGGCCCGACACCGCGAGGACTTCCTTACCCACCATCCACCGGCCTTTCGATCATCGTCGGCCAGCGCCGCGCGGTGTCGACGCGCAGGCAGGCGCTCCGGCCGGTCGCGGTCGGCACCGGCGCCGGCTCGTCCTGCCGGCACTCCGGCCGCACGAACGGACATCGCGGCGCGAACGAGCAACCGGCGACGTCCTGGCTCAGGTCGGGTGGCTGCCCGGGGATGGTGAGCAGCCGGGCGAGGCGCCGATCTGGATCGGGCACCGACCGCAGCAGCGAGAACGTGTACGGATGCGCCGGCTCGGTGGCCACTTCGGGCAGGGCACCGGATTCGACCAGCTTGCCCGCGTACATCACATAGATCCGCGAACAGGTCTGGCTCACCACCGCGAGATCGTGGCTGACCAGCACCAGCCCGACGTGTTCGTCGCGCTGGAGCTGCCGCAGCAGGCCGAGGACCTGGGCCTGGATGGTCACGTCCAGCGCGGTGGTCGGCTCGTCGGCGAGGATGAGCCTGGGCTTGGTGGACAGCGCGATCGCGATGCAGATCCGCTGCCGCATCCCGCCGGAAAGCTCATGCGGATACAGCTCATAGCGCCGTTCCGGCTCGGCGATACCGACCTCGGCGAGCAACCCGACGGCGATCTCTTTCGCCTCCGCACGCGACTTGCCGAGCCGGCGCCGGGGCGCCTCCGCGACCTGGTCCCCCACCCGCATCACCGGGTTCAGCGCGGTCAGGGAATCCTGGAAGACCATGCTCATGGTTTCGGCCAGCCGGCGTCGACGCTGTTTTTCCGGCAGGCCGGTGACGTCCTCGCCGTCGATCAGCACCGTTCCCGCGACGATCCGCGCGGGGCGGGGCAGCAAGCCGAGCAAGGCCCGCAGCGTCAGGCTCTTGCCCGAGCCGGATTCACCGACCACGCCGACCGACTCGCCGGCCTCGACCGACAACGACACGCCGCGCACCGCGTGCAGGCGCCCGTGCGGCACCGGGATCTCCACGTGCAGGTCGCGGACCTCCAGCAGCGGCGGGGTCACCGGTTCGCCCTGTCCACGACGCCGTCCGCGATCAGCGCCAGCGCCAGACCGGTGAGCACCACCGCCAGGCCCGGGATCGTGGACATGTACCACTTGGTCAAGATGAACTGCTGCCCTTCCTGAATCATGGTTCCCCAGTCGGGGGTGGGCGGGGGC
>DASSAD010000245.1:0-2573 GCA_035685725.1 Amycolatopsis sp.
GCGCAACCGGAAGGTGAGCGTGGGCGCGGCGGCGAAGCGCAGCGGTCGCACCTCGAGGCAGTCGAAGCTCAGGTCAGGCATCGCCGGCCCCGATCCGCGTGCTGCGTTCGCGCAACGCCGAGAAGAACCCGTCGATCGCCGTCCAGGCCTCGGTTCCGCCGTCGAAGCCGCGCCAGCGCAGCTTGACCAGCCCGACCAGCTCGTAGCAGGCGTCGATGGGCACGAGGAAGCATTCGAAACCGTGCGCGGCGCGGTTCACCAGCAGCGCTTCGACGTCCGGCTCGATCGTGCCGAAGCGGGGCCCGGACTCGCTGCCGGACTCGCCGGACTCGCTGCCGGCGAGCATGTCCTCCCACGCCCCGAGCGGCAGCAGCGACTCGGTCGCGCCGGCCGGACTGGGGTAGAACCCCACCGTCCGGTCCTGCTGGGAATTGACGAAGAAGAACGCCATCCGGACCGGGATGCCGGCCTCGTCCCACAACCGTTCGCCCGCCGGGAAGTCCGGCGCGTGCAGGTAGCGCTCCGGCACCGCCCGGTAGCGGCCCGCGCCGGGGCGGGTGAACAGCAGGTAGCAGCCGCGGCAGGCGCACCGGATCGCCCGCGAATCCAGGTCGATGAGGTGGGAGTGCCGCTCGCCGAGCGGTTCGGCGCACAGCTCGCACCGTTCGCCCGGAGCGGCCTGGGGCGCCGGCCGGAGGAACCGCTGTAGCGGAGCTGTCACGGGCCGCCTCCCGGAACCGGGCATTCGACGGTCTCCAACGGAAGCAGCGCCCGGCCACCGGGCCCGGTCGGCTGCTCGGGAACCATGCCCGCGACGTCGATTCCGGTGATCTCCGGCGCGACCGACCGGATCCCCTGCTCGATGGCCTGCTGGACGGTCACCCGCGACGACGGGCACCCGTCGCAGGTGCCGGTGAGCCGCAGATGCGCGACACCGTCCGCGTCGATGTCCAGCAGCTCCACATCGCCGGCATGGCTGCCCAGGTAGGGCCGGACCTTCTCGAGCGCGGCCACGACCCGCTCCCGGGTCGGCACCGGATGCAGATCGTGCAGCACCAGCAGGCCGCCCACGATCTCGTCGCCGGCCAACGCTTCCAGCACCCCTTCCCGCTCCCGCGCGAGTTCCACGACCCGGGCCAGGCCCGCGCCGTAGAACTCCAGCAGTGAACGCACGAGATCCTCGACGCGTCCGGTCACCCCGGGACCGGCGGAGCGATCCAGCTCGCCCAGGATCTGCTCGATCTGCTCGCCGATCGAGGTGATGTCGTGCGGGGGAGTGCCGGCCATGGCGCGCCTACAGCGAACCGGTGAAGGCGTGCGGCGTGTGCAGCTTTTCCAGTACCTTTCCGCCGCCGGTGTACATGTGCACGCCGCAGGGCAGGCACGGGTCGAAGCTGCGCACCGTGCGCATGATGTCGATGCCCTTGAAGTTCTCCTGGTTGTTCTCCTCGAAGATCGGCGTGTTCTGCACCGCGTCCTCGTACGGGCCGGGCGTGCCGTAGCTGTCCCGCACGCTCGCGTTCCACGGCGTGGGCGGGTACGGGTGATAGTTGGCGATCTTGCCGCCGCGGATCACCATGTGGTGCGAAAGCACCCCGCGCACCGCTTCGGTGAACCCGCAGCTGATGCCCTCGTCGGGCACGGTGAACGGCTCCCACGTCTTGGTGTTGCCCGAGCGCACCTCCGCCAGGGCCTTTTCGCAGAAGTGCAGCGCCTGCGCGGCCGCGTAGGCCTGGAAGTAGGTGCGCGCGCGGTTGCGTTCGATCGCGTTGCTCCACTGTGGAATCTTCCACTCGAAGCTGACCTCCGGCTTGGTCACCGTCTTCGGCAGGTTGATCTGGACACTGTGGCCGGTGGCCTTGACGTAACCGGTGTCCACCAGGCCGGCCAGCGCCGTGGTCCACAGCCGGGCGATCGGGCCGCCGCCGGTGTCCAGCGGCAGGTGGTCCTTGCCGTCGAACCAGCGCGGGGACATCGTCCACGAGTACTGGCTGTCGAAGTCGCGCTTGGCCGGCTTCGGGATCGTGTGCTGGTTCCACGGGTGCCGCGGGTCGACCGGGTTGCCCAGCGGGTCCTGCGTGACGAAGACCTCCTTTCCTTCCCAGTCCTCGTAGTAGGAGCTGCCGAGCAGGATGCGGATGCCGAGGTTGATGTCGACGAGATCGGTGGTGACCAGTTTGCCGTCGACGATCACGCCGGGGGTGACGAACATCTTGCGGCCCCAGTCCGACATGTTCTCGTAGGTGAAGTCGCAGTAGTCCGGATTGTTCAGGCTTCCCCAGCAGCCGAGCAGGATCCGCCGCCTGCCCACCTCCTCGTAGCCCGGCAGCGCCTCGTAGAAGAAGTCGAACAGGTCGTCGTGCATCGGCACGACCCGCTTCATGAACTCGACATAGCGCATCAGCCGGGTCAGGTAGTCGGTGAACAGCTGCACCGTCGCCACCGTCCCCACCCCGCCCGGGTACAAAGTGGACGGATGCACGTGCCTGCCTTCCATGAGGCAGAACATTTCCCGCGTGCTGCGGCTCACCTGCAGCGCCTCACGGTAGAACTCGCCCTCGAGCGGGTTGAGC
>DASSAD010000246.1:0-16626 GCA_035685725.1 Amycolatopsis sp.
GGCGCCGGCGAGGACCGCGTCGGGTATCTCTTGCGGCGGCTGGTGGTGGCCCTGCTGGCCGGGGTGCCCCTGGCCGACCTGTCGATCACGTTGGCCCTGGTGCCTTCGTTGCGGTTCCCGGGCTGGGCCTGGGTGCTCATGGCGCTCACGGTGCCGGTGGTGACCTGGTGCGCGTGGCCCTTCCACCGCAAGGCACTCTCGGCCGCGCGGCACGGCGCGACCTCGATGGACACCCTGGTTTCCCTCGGCATCATCGCGGCGACCTGCTGGTCGCTGTACACGATCTTCGCCTTCGGCGGCGCCGCCGAGCCCACCGACGGGGCGTGGGGGCTGATCCTGCGCCCCGGTGGCTCGGTGTACCTGGATGTCGCCGCGGGTGTGACGATCTTCCTGCTGGCCGGGCGGTTGTTCGAGGCGAAGGCCAAGCGCTCGGCGGGCGACGCGCTGCGCGCCCTCGCCGCCCTCGGTGCCAAGGACGTCGCCGTGGTGGACGGTGAGGGCCGTGAGCGCCGCGTGCCGGTGGCCGCCCTGCGGGTGGGCGACCGGTTCGTGGTGCGGCCGGGCGAGACCGTTGCCACGGACGGCGAGGTCGTTTCCGGTGCCTGCACGATCGACGCCAGCGCCATGACGGGGGAGTCCATCCCGGTCGAGGTGGCCGAAGGCGACGCCGTGATCGGCGGCACGGTCGCCCTCAGCGGCCGTCTGGTGGTGGACGCCCGCAAGGTGGGCGGCGACACCCAGCTCGCTCGGCTCGTCGCGCTGGTCGAGCGCGCGCAGCACGACAAGGCCGCGGTGCAGCGGCTGGCCGACCGGATCGCCGGGGTTTTCGTGCCGGCCGTGCTGGTGCTGGCGTCGCTGACCCTCGGCGCGTGGCTGGCGTTCGGCGCTCCCGCGGAAGCCGCGGTGAGTGCCGCGCTCGCGGTGCTGATCATCGCCTGTCCCTGCGCGCTCGGCCTGGCCACCCCGACCGCGCTGATGGTCGCCTCCGGCCGGGGCGCTCAGCTGGGCGTGTTCATCAAGGGGCACCAGGCACTGGAGTCCGCCAGGACCATCGACACCGTCGTGCTGGACAAGACCGGGACGCTCACCACCGGCGAGATCACCGTCGTGGCGACCCACGCCGCCGAAGGCACTTCACCGACGACGCTGTGGCGCCTGACCGGCGCGGTGGAGGAGGCGTCCGAGCATGTGATCGCCCGCGCGATCGCCGCGCGGGCGCGTGTCGAGGCGGGCGTGCTGCCCGGGTTGGAAAGCTTCGAAAGCCTGCCCGGCCTGGGCGCGCGGGGGACCGTGGCCGGGCAACGGGTGCTCGTCGGCTCGCCGCGGCTGCTCGCGGAAACCGGCATCGCCCTGCCGGACGAGCTGGCGGAGGTCCGGGACGGCTGGGCGGCCGCCGGCCGCACCACGGTGGCGGTGGCCTGCGACGAAACCCCGATCGGCCTCTTCGCGGTCGCCGACACGGTGCGGCCGAGCGCTGCGGGCGCCGTCGCCGACCTCCACCGGCTGGGCCTGCGGACGGTGCTGCTCACCGGTGACAACGCCGCCACCGCCCGGGCGGTCGCCGGGGAAGTGGGCATCGACGAGGTCATCGCCGAGGTGCTGCCCGCCGACAAGGCCGGTGTGGTCGCGCGGCTGCGGGCCGAGGGCCGGACCGTGGCCATGGTCGGGGACGGGGTGAACGACGCGCCCGCGCTCGCCGGTGCCGATCTCGGGCTCGCCCTGGCCGCGGGCACCGATGTCGCCATCGGCGCGGCCGACCTCATTCTCGTCCGCACCCATCTCGGCGTGGTGCCCGCCGCGCTCCGGCTGGCCCGCGCGACCCTGCGTACCATCCGCGGCAACCTGTTCTGGGCCTTCGGTTACAACGTCGCCGCGCTCCCGCTGGCCGCCTCGGGCGTGCTCAACCCGTTGATCTCCGGCGGTGCCATGGCACTTTCGTCGCTGTTCGTGGTGTCCAACAGCCTTCGGCTCCGGCGTTTCACCGGAGCCGGAGGCGACGATCAACTCGGGTAGGCCGCGGAGACCGCGTTGTCCAGCCAGCCCGGCTGCGTCCAGTCGACGGGCTTGCCGCCGATGACGATGGTCGGGGTGCCGAAGCCGCTGCCCTGTGAGCTGGTCTGCCAGAGCGACTGGTCGTTCTCGGCGGTCTGCAGGTTCTGCTGGATCCGGGCGTCGTAGGTCTTGCCGTCGACCAGGTTGTCGAACGGGGCGCCGGACACGCCCAGCCGGTTGGCCAGGCTGGTCAGCTGGGCCTGGGTCCAGCCGGGTCCGCTTTCCTCGGGCTGCTTCTGGTAGAGGCTGTAATGGAAGTCGAGGAACTTCTCCGGCGCGACGGTGGCCACGGCGAGCGCGGTGTTGGCCGCCATCATCGAGTAGCCCGGCGGGACCGAGCGGTCATCGAGCAGGTTGAGCAGGTGATAGCGCACCTGGACGGTGCCGGCGGAAAGCTGCTTTTCGAGGTCGGGGAAGTTGGCCGCCTCGAACTGGCCGCAGATCGGGCAGAGGAAGTCCTCGTAGGCGTCGACGGTGACCTTGGCGGTGTCCTTGCCGACCAACACGGTCGCCCCGGCCCGGTCCACGGTCGTCGGATAGGTCGCCGCGGCGTGCACGGCCGGGATGACCGCGACGGCGGCCTCGGCGGTGCGGTGCCGTTGGTAGAGGACGCCGCCGATCACCGCGGCGGCCAGCACCACGACCACCACCACCCCGATCGTCATCGACCGGTTCGGGCGTCGCGCCGAGGCGACCGCCGAGCGTGCTTTCCTGCCGCCGCGGTCGTTCTTACGGGTGTTCATGTTCTCGCTTTCCATCGAGTTGCCGGCCGGTGGTGAGCCACCTGTCCAGGGAAACCGGGGTCTTCGGCCGCAGCACCAGCCATCCCGCCATGAGCAGAAAACCGGTGTCGCGCAGGATCTCCTGCCCGTAGTGGGTCTGGCCCGCGGCGACCTGGCCGCCGCCACCGAAGCAGCCGCAGTCGATGGTCAGGCCGCGAGCCCAGGACTGGGCGACCCCGGCGATGTAGGCCAGCAGCAACAGCGCCGACACCACGGCGACCAGCCGGGTCCCGAGCCCGAGCAGGACCAGCAACCCCAACCCCAGTTCGAGGAACGGCACGGCCGCGGAGATGAGGCTGGCCACGCCCGGGCCGAACAGCTGGTACGCCTGCACCGCCGTGTAGAACTGGCCCGGGTCGGCGACCTTGATCGCGCCCGAGACCAGCCACACGGCGGCCAGGCCCAGCCGCACCAGCAGTCCCAGGATGTCGAGCACCCGGGGCGGCGGCAGCCGGATTCCAGTCCGCATTCAGGGCCTCCACCAGTCTCCGTGAGGTGTGTTACCGAGGTGTCCGCCGTCGTCCACGGCGTTCCACCGTGAGACTAGTGCCGCCGGGATTACGAGCAGCGTCAGCTCGCGGCTACGCACTACTCGCTCGGATCATCGTTTTCTCCGGTCCCGTGCGGGAATCCGGGTGTTCCGGCGCTCAGGTGGCATTCGCGTGGTTTCGCGCGGGCCCCGACCCGTTGCGCAGGTGTTCGGCGATCAGCTCGAGCGCGTGGTCGCCGTCCAGGTCGCGGCCCTGGCCGTAGGCGCTGGCGTAGCCGCCGTCGCCGAGATCGGTCCGCAGTCCCCGGGTCAGTTCCAGCACGTCCGGGTTGAAGGCGTCGGACGCGCCGCGGAGCACCCTGGTGGCGCCGAGGATCCGGGCCGCGGCGGGCCCGTCGCCCTGACGTTGGGCCAGCTGGGCGATGCCCACCCCGGCGCGCGCGACCGCCGGCAGGTCCGGGGTGCGCACCGCCAGCGCGAGCGCGCCGCCCAGGTGCCGCCGGGCCGAGACCAGGTCACCGGAGGCCATCGCCAGGAACCCGTGCCCGGCGCGGAACAACGCGTCCTCACCGGCGCCGTCGCCGAGGTCGTGGGCGGCCAGTTCGAGGTGCCGGCCCGCTTCGCTGAGATCGTCGCGGTAGCGGGCCAGATCGGCCAGCAGCAGCCGGGCGCGTGCCGCGGTGTGCCCCGACGCGCCGTCGGCGATCACGTCGAGCAGTTCGCGCCGCGCCCGGTCCTGTTCCCCGGCGCGCAGGCGGATCCGGGCCAGCCAGACGCGCGGCGCGTGATCGGCGATACCGAGCTCGCGGACCAGTCCGATCGACTCCCGTACGGCGGAGGCGGCGGCCTCGAAGCCGCCGACGGCGCTGCGAGCGGCGGCGAGATAGGTCAGCGAGGTGGCCAGTCCCCAGCGTTCCCCGGCCGTGCGGAACGCCGCGGCCGCCGCTTCCAGATCCCGGCACATCGCCGCGATGTCGTCGCGACCCCCGTGCAGCATCGAACGCACCAGCAGGTGCATTCCCCGCGGCCACATCTCGTCGTCGGGGCCGAACCGGGCGAGCGCGGCAAGTCCCGCCTCGGGATCACCGGCGAGCACCGAGCACAGGGCCTCGACCAGCGCGCCCGCCGGGTGCGCCGGGTCTCCCGCCTGCCCGGCGGCGAACACCCGTGCTTCCGCCGCCCGGTTCGCGAGGAGGGCGTTGACCAGGTAGGCGGCCAGCACCCATGGCCTGGTCCCGTCCCCGTCCCCGTCCCCGGCCTCGTCCCCGTCGTCGAGTTCGAGGATCGTGCGGAGTCGTTCCGCGGTGACGGCGGGGCCGTCCCGGACCGTCCAGAACAGACTGAGCGCCGCACCGAGCCGCCGCGCGGTCGCGGCGTCGCCGGTGCGAGTGGCGAAGCCGAGCGCGGCGAGCAGGTTGTCCCGTTCCGCGGCGAGGCCACGGATCTCGCGCACCTGGCCGGCACCGCGCAGCCGCGGTGCCGCATCCTCGGCCAGACCGAGGAAGTACGCCGCGTGGGCGGCGCGAACCTCGGCCGGATCCTCGGTTTCGGCCAGCCTGCGCAGCGCGTGATCGCGAACCGCCGCGACCATCCGGTAGCGGCCCTCCGCGGTCTCGATCAAGGCGTGGTCGACCAGATCGTCCAGTGTCCGGCGGGGGACGCGCAGGTGCGCCGCCGCTTCCGCGCTGAACCAGGCGGGAAACACCGCCAGCCGCGCCGCGTGTCCGCGTTCGGTCTCGTCGAGCAGCTCCCACGTCCAAGCCACCGCGGCCGGCACCGCTGCCGACACCGCCGGGCCGGTACGGGCGAAGTCGCGCAGCCGGATCGACAGCTGGTCCTTCACTTCGCCGAGCGGAATCGTGCGCAACCGGGCCGCGGCCAGCTCGACGGCCAGCGGGAACCCGTCCAGGCTCCGGCAGATTTCGGCGACGTCGTCGCGGGTGGCGGCGGTCGGCACGAAACCGGGAACGGCCGCCACCGCGCGGTCGGTGAACAACCGCGTCGCCGGGCTTTCCGCTCCACCGCCGCGTTCCGGCAACGGCGGCACCTGGTGCAGCGCCTCCCCGAAGATCCTCAGCGGTTGGCGGCTGGTGGCGAGAATCCGCAGTCCGGGGCAGCGGCTCAACAACTCGTCGGCGAGCCGGGCCACGCCGTCCAGCGCGTGCTCGCAGTCGTCCAGCACGATCAGCGTTTCGGTCGAGGCCAGCGCCCCGGCGAGCTGGTCCACCGGATCGTGCGGTCCCTCCGAAAGCCCGATTTCACGGACGTTGAGCACCTCGGCGACGGTGCGCGCCACCTCGTCCGGTCCCACCGCCGGGGAGAGTTCGACCAGCCACACCCCACCGGTCACCCGGCCGGCCAGGTCGGCGGCCACCATGGCGGCCAGGCGGCTCTTCCCGGCCCCGGCCGGACCGGCCAGCGTGACCATCCGCTCCCGCGCCAGCCGCCTGCGGATCCACTTCCGTTCCTGGTCACGGCCGACGAAGCCGGTCCGGGTCGCGCGCAAATTGCCCCGCGGCCCGGTCCCCGGCGCGGCGCGCAGGATCGCCCGCTGGGTCTCCTGGAGTTCCGGTCCGGGCCCGGCGGAGTGCTCCGCGGCCAGCAGGGCGCGGTAATCCTCGAAGGCGCGCAGGGCCTCGGCGTCGCGGCCGTCCGCGTGCAGACACCGCATCAGCAGTTCGCGTGGCCGTTCCCGCAGCGGGTGCGCGGCGATGAGTTCCGTCAGCTCGGTCACGAGCCGGACCGGGGCCGTCCCGCAGGCGAGGTCCGCCTCGATCCGGTCCTCGATCGCGGTCCGGCGCAGCTCGTCCAGCTCGGCCGCGACGGTCACCGCGGAGGCGGCCCCGGCCGCCACGTCGCCACGCCACAGCTCCAGCGCAGACCGCAACCGGCTCCCGGCGAGCTCGGGGTCTCCGTCGCGCAGTGCGCGTTTCCCTTCCCCCGCAAGGCGTTCGAACCGGTGGGCGTCGACCGCGTCGCCCGGCAGGTCGAGCCGGTAACCGCCCTGTCCGGTGCGCAGGCAGGTGGCGTCGGGCAGGGCACGCCGCAGGCGCGAGACCAGGGAACGCAACGCGGCCCTCTGTTTCACCGGGTCCTTGCCCGGCCACAGCGTGCGACACAGGGAAGGCGAGGTGACCACGTGTCCGGCGGCCAAGGCCAGCCTGATCAGCAACGCGCACTGGAGAGGTGCCCGGAGCCGGACCGATGTGTCGTGGTGTTCCACCTTCAGCGGCCCCAACACGGCCACTCGCGTCGCACCGGTTCCGGGCGCCGTCACGCTTCGCTCGGGAGCCACTCTCATCAGGTCAGGCCGGTCACAGTCCTTGGGGGAACGTGTAGTCGGCGAACGGTACCACGGTGCCCAGGTCGAGCTGGATCACGTTGTGCGCGTCCAGTGGGATGTTCCGGGGATCGCCGGTGTACTTCTGCCCGTTGAGGAACGCGGTCACGGTCCCGGTGTCGGGACCGATCTGCGTACCGCTGAGCGGCTGGTGCCAGACATCGAAGAACTCGCCGACCGTGTAGGTGTGCTGGACGGGCGATTCGACGTGGATGACACCGGTCTCGTCATGGGTGTGCAGCCAGTAGTACTTGCTCCCGCCCGCCACGAACGGGCCGTCGGCGGTGTCCTGCAATTGGTAGGGCGGCACGATGCCCACCCCGTACGGGATGAGCTTCTGCGTGCCGTTGATATAGATGGCCAGGTGGGCGTGGATGTGGAAGAGCACCTGCTCCATGTCGTTGCTGGCGACGCCGTCGACGGTGTCGCCGGTGGCCTGGCTCGCGGTGTTGGCGAGCAGCGCGGTGCTCGTGTCGGCGCCGGGGGGCAGGCCGGCGCCGGGGCTCGCCGAGTTCGAGCCGCCGCGGGAGACCACGACGCCCACCACGACCACCACCGCGACGATCACCACCACGGCCGGCAGGATCACCTTGGCCAGCCGGTTTCCGCCGCGGGCGCCGCGGATCGCCCGCTGGGCCGCCGTGCTGTTGCGGGAGGGCCGGCGTGATCCCGCACCGCGCCCCGCCGAGCCCTTGCCCGACGACCGCGGCTTTCCGCCTGGTCGTCCCGAACCACCCTTGGCCATCACTGCGTGTCCCTTGATCCCTTGATGTGAAGTTGTCGTGGTCGTCCCACGGAGCCGCCGCGCCGTCGTTCCCGCGTGCGGATACCGCCCGGGGGGAACACCCGCGCACGCTCGTTCTACCGCCTGGCTCGTCAACTCGCCGTGTGACGCCGAACGATCACCGGCCGGTCATCCGGTAGGGGTTTGTCCGTTCGTGGGCGGGCCCGCGCGAGCGGCCGTGTCCGGTCGGTGCCGATCGCGGGCTTGGGGAGGGGGCGGGTCTTTCGTCTCCCGCGCGGGGAACAGGCCACTTTCGGAGGTTGACAAACGCGATGCCCTTATCCAAGATCCTATAGGATCTACGGTCGACGGGGACCGTGGCCGGGTTCGCGGCGAAGCCGCGCAAGGAGCAGGCATGAGACATGCTGGTCGGATCTTCCGCGGAGCCCTGGCCGGGCTGATCGCGATCGCCGCCACGGTGGTCGCGGCCACGCCACCGGCCGCCGCCCAACCGCCCGGGCCCGCCGCGCAACCAGCCCCGGCGCTGGCGCAGACGCCGTATCTCGGGTGGAGCAGTTGGAGTCTCGAATCCACGAACTACCCCGGGGTTAACCCGAACGGCTCAGCGAGCTGGCTGAACGAACACAATGTTCTCGCGCAGGCCGATGTGCTGGCCGCGAAGCTCAAGCAGCACGGCTATACCTATGTCAACATCGACGCGGGCTGGATGGGCGGGGTCGACGCCTACGGCCGCCCGGTGGTCGACACCACGAAGTTCCCGGACGGCATGGCCTACGTCGCCGATTATGTGCACGGCAAGGGACTCAAGCTCGGTTCCTACCTCGCGGTCGGCCTGGACCCCCGGGCCTACAACGGCGGGAACACGCCGATCTACGGCACGACCGACTGCTTCACCCGCGACATCGTCTATCCCGATCTGCGCACGACCAACGGGTGGGACAGCGCTTACCAGATCAACTACGCCAACCCCTGCGCACAGTCCTATATAGACTCCATCGCGGACCTCCTGGCCGGCTGGGGCGTGGACTTCCTGAAGCTGGACGGGGTCGGCCCGGGCTCCTTCCGGGGCGGGCCCAACTACGACAACACCGCCGACGTGGCCGCGTGGTCGGCCGCGCTCAAGCAGACCGGCCGCCCGATCCAGTTCGTGATCTCCTGGGCCCTGAGCCACACCAAGGCCGACGTCTGGCAGCAGAACACCAACGGCTGGCGGGTCGACACCGACGTCGAGTGCTACTGCAACACGCTGGTGACCTGGAACAACTCGGTGAAACAGCGCTGGAACGACGTGGTGCAGTGGATCCCGGACGCCGGGCCCGGCCACTGGAACAACCTGGACTCGCTCGATGTCGGCAACGGCACGATGGACGGCATCACCGACGCCGAACGCCAGAGCTACATGACGCTGTGGGCGATCTCGGGAGCACCGCTGTACTCCGGCGACGATCTGACCACTTTGGACAGCTACGGGCTTTCGCTGCTGACCAACGACGAGGTCATCGCGGTCGACCAGGCGGGGATACCGGCGCGCCCGCTCAGCCAGTCGTCCGACCAGCAGGTCTGGTACTCGCGCAACCCGGACGGCAGCTACACCGTCGCGCTGTTCAACCTGGGCACCACTGCGGCGAACGTGACGGCCGAATGGCGTGACCTCGGCATCACCAGCCCGGCACAGGTGCGGGATCTGTGGAGCCACAGCGACCTCGGCACGGTGAACGGGAGCTTCGGCGCCCAGCTGCCCGCCCATGGCTCGCGCCTGCTGCGGATCACACCCCACGCTGTCCAGAACGCACCGGCGGTCCCGCTGCGGGTGCACGGCACGGGCGCCACGGCGTCCGGCGTCTCGCTGGCGTGGGACGCCTCCACCTACCGCGACGGTGCGATCAGCGGCTACGAGGTGTCCGTGGACGGTGGCCGGGCGGAGTTCGTGCCCGGCACCACCGCCACCGTGTCCGGACTGCCCGCCTCGACCACCCACCAATTCACGGTGACCGCGGTCGGTGCGGACGGCCGGCGGTCCGCGCCCAGCGCGCCGGTGTCGGTCACCACGACCGGTCCGGGCGGCCCGGTGACCTACGAGGCCGAGGATCCGGGCAACGCGGTCGCGGGCGGAGCCGCCGTGTTCGACTGCGCGGGCTGTTCGGGCGGCAAGAAGGTCGGCTATCTCGGCGGCACCGGCACGCTGACCTTCCCCGCCGTCACCGCGGCACAACCCGGCACCTACCTGATGACGGTGTCCTATGTGGATGGTGACACCAGCAGGGTGCTCGTGGTCACGGTGAACGGGCAGCAGATCCAGGTGCCGGTCGCCGGATCCGGGGACAACGACTGGGGTTCCGCGCAGACCGTGACGGTGCCCGTGCCGTTGCGGGCGGGGGCCAACACCATCCAGTTCGGTAACCCGGGCGATTACGCGCCCGACGTCGACAAGCTCACCGTCTGACCCGGGAAAGGAGAGTGCCGTGGTGACGACTCAGCAAGCCGGCCCGGTTTCCGGCGCCGCGTCCACCATCCCCGCCACCACGGCGCGGTCCCGCCGGCGCGGCCCCGTGGCGCGCCGGCGGGACGCCCCGGTCGCCTGGCTGCTGATCACCCCCGCGGTGGCCGGGTTCCTGGTCTTCTTCGCTTACCCGACACTGCGCGGGATCTACCTCAGCTTCACCGAGTTCCACGTGCTCACGCCGCCGCGGTGGATCGGGTTCGCGAACTTCGGCGAGATGTTCGGCGACGACGTGTTCTGGCACTCCCTCGCCGTGACCGTCTACTTCGTAGTGTTGTCGGTGACCGCGGGCATCGTCGTCTCGCTGGTGACCGCGGTGATCCTGCACCGGCTGACCGGTTCGACGGTGATCCGGGGTCTGCTGATCCTGCCGTTCCTGATCTCCGGCGTGGTCGCCGCGCTGGTCTGGACCTGGATGCTCGATCCGGAACTCGGCGTGGTCAACATCGTGCTGACCAGGCTCACCGGGCATTCGATCATGTTCTTCGGCGACAGCTCCTGGGCGATCCCGTCGCTGGCCGCGATCAGCGTGTGGAAGTCCATGGGGTACAACGCGGTGCTGATCTTCGCCGGCCTGCAGACCATCCCGCCGACCATCTACGAGGCGGGCCGGATCGATGGGGCGAGCGAGCTCCAGATGTTCCGCCGGCTGACCCTGCCGCTGCTGCGACACATCCTGGCGATGGTCGTGGTGCTGACCGTGATCAGCGCGTTCCAGGTGTTCGACATCGTGCAGGTCACCACGAAGGGCGGCCCGGCCAACGCCTCGAACGTGTTGCAGATGTACATCTACGACAAGGCGTTCACCCAGTTCGATTTCGGTTACGCGGCGACCATGTCGCTGGCACTGTTCGTGATGCTGATCGCCATCACCTTCACCCAGCTGCGGCTGACCAGGGCGAACGAAACCGATCTGAGCTAGCCGCCCGCCTTTCCCGTTCTTCCGTTCTTCCGGTCGAGGTGACCCTCGCGCGAGGGTGTCGAGGTCTCGCGCGTCTTTCGTCCTGTCCAGAAAGGAGATCTCGCATGGCGGTCCTCGCCCCCGCACGACGGTCCACCCGCTCGCCGGGCAAGATCGTGGCCTGGGCCTACCTCGTGGTGGTGCTCGTCATCACGGTCTTCCCGTTCTACTGGATCGTGCGCACGGCGCTGTCCAACAACTACGCGCTTTCGACGAACCCGTCGTCGTTCCTGCCGGTCGGTTTCACCATCGGTGCGTTCAAGCGGGTCCTCGGGCTCGCCACGACCGCGGAAGCCCTGGCACAGGGCGGTTCCGGCGCCACCCTGGACATCCCGCTGGCCCTGCGGAACTCGGTCATCTACGCGGGTGTGCTCACGGCGTGCGTCGTCTTCTGCTCGGCGACCGCCGCCTACGCGTTCGCCCGGTTGCGGTGGCGCGGGCGCAACCTCGTGTTCAACGTGCTGCTGACCGCGCTGATGGTGCCGACGGTGCTCACGCTGCTGCCGAACTTCGTGCTCATCAAGGATCTCGGGCTCACCGACACCTTCGCCGGAATGATCCTGCCGGGCGCGTTCTTCTCCGCCTTCAACATCTTCTTCCTGCGGCAGTTCATGCTCGGGCTGAGCACGGAGATCGAGGAGGCGGCGATCATCGACGGCGCCGGGCCGCTGCGGGTGCTCTTCCGGATCATCCTCCCGATGTCGGCCGCCCCGATGGCCACGCTGTCCCTGCTGACCTTCATCAACGCCTGGAACGACTACTTCTGGCCGTTGCTGGTCACCAATGACGAGAGCGTCCGGCCGCTGACCCTCGCGCTGGCGGTGTTCAAACAGTCGTCGCCCCAGTCCGCGCTGGACTGGTCGGGCCTGATGGCCGCGACGCTGGTCGCCGCGCTGCCGATGCTGCTCCTCTTCGTGGTCTTCGGCCGTCGCATCGTCAACTCCATCGGCTTCACGGGGCTCAAATGACGGCGCGGGATCTGGTGCTCGCGTGGCCGGAGCCGGCCGCCTTGTGGGTGGAGGCCGCGCCCGTCGGCAACGGCAGGCTCGGGGCGATGGTGTTCGGGGGAGTGGAGCGCGCGCGCTTCCAGCTCAACGATTCCACGGTGTGGTCCGGTTTTCCCGATGGTCCGGCCCGCGCGCTCGCCGACGTGCGGGCGAACGGAGCGGGTCCCGCGCGGTTCGCCGAGGTACGCGATGCCGTGTGCGCCAAGGACTACCGGCGCGCCGAATCGCTGCTGATGTCGTTCGAAGGTCCCTACAGCCAGGAATACCTGCCCTTCGCCGACCTGTGGATGTCGGTGGACGCACGGAGTTCGTCGGAGTATCTCGGGCGAACGTTGAACCTCGATACCGGAGTGGTCGAGGAACGGTTCACTGTGGATGGTCAGGATGTGCGGCGGGCCACCTGGGCGAGCGCGCCGGCCGGAGTGCTGTGTATCTCGATGTCCACCGAGGAGCCGGTGGACCTGGAAATCTCGGTATCGTCGCCGCTGCGCGTGTTGCGGCGGGACGGGCTTTCCCTGGAGCTCGAGGTTCCGGTCGACGGGGCGCCGCTGCACGAACCGCAGGTCGCCGAGCCGTTGCGGTACGCGGGGGGATCGATGGACGGCTACCGGCCGTTCGCCACCCTCGCCGCCGCGCTGGACACCGACGGCGAAGTGTCCGAAAACGACAGTGGCGTCGTGGTAAGGGGCCTGCGCCGGCTGATGGTGACGGTGGCCAGTACGACCAGCGCGTGGTCACCGGACACCGTTCCCGCCGCCCGCCGGGCCGCCGCCGCGCTGGCCAGAGGTGCCGAAAACCTGGCGCGGGAACATGAAGCGGACCTGCGCGCGCTGCTGGGCGCGACCGTACTGCGTGTTGGGCAGCGCCGGGCCGGAACCTTCGACGTCGCCCGGGAGGTGCTGTCCGGAAAGGACGAACGCCTCACCGCGACGGTGCTGTTCCAGTTCGGCCGCTACCTGCTCGCCTCGGCGTCCCGGCCGGACGCCGGGCCGCCGGCGAACCTGCAGGGGATGTGGAACGGCGAACTGCGGCCGGCCTGGTCGTCGAACTACACCATCAACATCAACACGCAGATGAACTACTGGTGTGCCGAGCCGGCCGGGCTGAGCGAGTGTCACCTGCCGCTGTTCGACCTGCTGGACCGGCTCGCGGTCACCGGCCGTGCGGTCGCCCGCGACCTCTACGGCGCCCGGGGCTGGGTCACCCACCACAACACCGACATCTGGGGGTGGTCGCTGCCCGTCGGCATGGGCCACGGTAATCCGTCGTGGGCGATCTGGATGATGGGCGGCGTCTGGCTCGTCCAGCACGTCTGGGACCACTACGACTTCACCCGGGACGCCGCCTTCCTGCGCGAACGGGGCTGGCCGCTGCTGCGCGGCGCGGCCGAGTTCTGTCTGGACTGGCTGGTCGAAGGCGAGGACGGGTACCTGGACACGCTTCCCGGAACGTCGCCGGAAAATCTCTTCACCTCCGCCGAGGGCCGGCCCGAATCCCTGACGGTGTCCCCGGCGATGGACCTGGCCCTGATCCACGCGCTGTTCACCCGCTGCCTCGCCGCTCTCGACGTGCTCGGGCTCGACGATCCGGTGCGCGCCGAGATCGAGCGGGCACTGCCCCGCCTGCGGCCGCCGGGAATCAGCGCCGGGGGATGGCTGCGGGAGTGGGCCGAGGACCTGCCCGAACACGACCCGGCCCACCGGCACCTCTCGCCCTTGGTGGGCGTGTATCCGCTGGGCACGCTCGACGCCGAGCGCACGCCGGACCTCGCGGCGGCCGCGACCCGGCTGCTCGACCGGCGCGGGCCCGGCGCGATGGGGTGGTCGTGGGCGTGGAAGATGGCGCTGCGCGCGCGGCTGGGCGACGGTGAGTCCGCCCGTGCGCTGTTCCGCGAAGCGACCCGGCCCTTCACCGGCGACCCGGCCCGCAACGCCCCGGTCGACGGATCCGAATGGGGCGGCCTGCTCCCGAACCTGTTCAGTACCCACCCACCGTTCCAGATAGACGGAAACTACGGCTTCACCGCGGCGCTGGCGGAGATGCTGGTGGACAGTCACGGCGACGTGATCCGGCTGCTGCCCGCCCTGCCCGCGGCCTGGCCCGACGGTCACCTCGCGGGGCTGCGCTGCCGGGGCGGACTCGAGGTCGATCTGGACTGGCGGAGCGGGGAAATCACCGCGCTCACCGTGCGGCGGCGCGGTGGTGACCCGGCGCGTCCCGTGCGCGTCCGGTACCCGGGAAGAGAGGCCGAGCTGACGGTTTCGCTCGGCGAGGAGGTGAGAGTGTGCTGACCGATTTGGACTCCGGCGCGCTGTGGGAATACCGCAGCGACTATGCCGAGCCCGCGGACTTCGACGCGTTCTGGCGGGACACGCTTTCCGCGGCGCGCGGCCATGATCTCGACATCCGGCTGGAGCCGGTCGAGACCGGACTGCGCACGGTCGAGGTCCACGACCTGACCTTCGCCGGGTTCGGCGGGCATCCCATCCGGGCGTGGCTGCGGCTCCCGCGCCAGCGCAGCGGGCCCCTGCCCGCCATCGTGCAGTTCCACGGCTATGCCAGCGGCCGCGGCGCCGCCATCGAGGATCTGCTGTGGGCATCGGCCGGTTACGCGCACCTGCTGATGGACACGCGGGGCCAGGGCGGCAGCTACGCGGGCGGCGACACCGCCGACCCGGTGGGCAGCGGGCCGTCGTCTCCCGGCTTTCTCACCCGTGGCATCGAGGCTCCGGAATCCTATGTGTACCGTCGGGTCTTCACCGACGCCGTGCGGGCGGTGGACGTGGTGCGGAGCCTGGACTTCGTCGATCCGGACCGGGTCGCGGTGGCCGGGGCCAGCCAGGGCGGCGGCATCGCGCTGGCCGTGGCGGGACTCGTCCCCGACGTCTCCGCGCTGTACGCCCAGGCCCCGTTCCTGTGCGACATCCGCCGAGCGACGCTGATCACGGGCAACGATCCGTATGCGGAACTGGCCGGATACCTTGCCACCAAACGGAATGTTGTCGACCGCGTGTTCGCCACGCTCGGCTACTTCGACGGTGTCGGGTTCGCCCGCCGCGGCCGGGCACCGGCCTGGTTCTCGACCGGGCTGATGGACGGCGCCTGCCCGCCTTCGACGGTTTTCGGTGCCTTCCACGACTACGCCGGTCCCAAGTCGATCAGCGTGTGGGACTACAACGGCCACGAGGCCGGCGGCGCCGAGGACCTGGCGATCGTGCTCGCGGAATTCCGAAAGGTACTCAACCCGGGAAACGAGGAACAATGATGATCCGGAAATGGGCTGCCGCCGCGCTGGCGATGGTCGGCGTGGCCGCGCTGACGGCCTGCTCGGGCGGTGGTTCGAAGTCGAACACGGTGAACTGGTGGACCTGGGACGAAAAGCAGGCCGCCGCCTACCAGCTGTGCGCCAACGCCTTCCAACAGGCCAACCCCGGCGTGACGGTCAAGATCTCCCAGTACAATGTGGACGATTACTTCCCGAAGCTGACCGCGGCCTTCGTCGCCGGGAACGCGCCCGACGCGTTCCAGAACAGCGTCCAGTACTTCCAGGCCTACGCCTCGCAACACCAGCTGCTGCCGCTGGACGACTACATCAGCCGCGACAAGTTCGACCTGAACCGGTTCTCGGTCGGGGTGGACGCGTGGAAGTTCACCGACGGCAAGCAGTACGGCCTGCCCCTGGACTGGGCCACGACCGGCATCTTCTACAACGCCGACGCGCTGGCCAAGGCCGGCTACACGCCCCAGGACGTGGACAACGTGACCTGGAACCCGGACAACGGCGGCACCTTCGACAAGATGGTCGCGCACCTGACCGTCGACGACAAGGGCGTGCGCGGCGATCAGCCCGGCTTCGACAAGAACCACGTCGCCACCTACGGCTTCGGGCAGTTGGCCGCCAAGGACTTCATCGGCCAGACCACGTGGAGCTCGTTCGCGGCGACCACGGGCTGGCGCCAGGGTGACAAACCGTTCTGGCCGACCAAGTTCTCCTATGACGACCCGCGGTTCATCAAGACGATGGACTACGTGCGGTCCCTGACCGACCGCGGCTTCGCACCGAAGATCGGCATGTTCACCACCGCGGGCCAGACCACCATCAGCGACGTGGATCTGCTCGGCTCGGGCAAGATCGCCATGGAGACCGCGGGTTCGTGGGAGGCGGCCCAGTTCGCGAAGCTGCCCGGCGTCAAGGTCGGCATCGCCCCCACGGTCCTGGGACCGGACGGCAAGACCCGTGCGGTGCTGAGCAACTCCAACGGCAACACCATCTGGGCCGGCACCAAGAACCCGGACCTGGCCTGGAAATGGGTGTCCTACCTGGGTTCGGCGCAGTGCCAGACCATGGCGTCGGCCTCAGGCTCGTTCTTCCCGTCGATTCCCTCCGCAATGGACGCCGCCGCGCAGACGCTGAAGGGTCAGGGCGTGGACCTTTCCGTGTTCACCACGATGATGCACACCGGCGTGCTCTACCCGGCGACGGTCTACGGCAACGGCGCGGCACTCCAGCAGGCGATCGAACCGCTCTTCGAGGCGTATTTCGCGCACCAGCGGGACTACGACGTGTTCGGGGAAATGGCCCAGAAGAGCAAGAGCGTGCTGGCCGGTACCGGTCAGTGACAGCGTAAGTCAGCGGAAGGTGAGGTGTGATGTCCGGGACGCCGGGGCGGATCGTCCAGCTGCGTGCCGCCGGTACCAGCGTGGTCGTGGACCTGACCGGGCCGCTGCCCGCGGTGCTGCACTGGGGCC